>CAJWLP010000003.1 GCA_913043145.1 uncultured Bacteroidota bacterium | reverse complement strand
ACTTAGAACGATCGACTGATGTTTGATTTCCAGTCGCTAAATCATAGTATACATCCATAGTACCTGCTGATGTAATAACAGAATCAGCATTTTGAGCTTTTACATATCCAGAAAAAATAAATCCAACTAATAAGATATGTGTTAATATATTTTTAATCATGCAGCAAAAGTGAACTTACAAATCATGAGTAAATAACCTAAAAAGGAATAAAAATACCCAAAAATAAAATTAGTAAATTTGCAGTAAATTACTTATAACACACTGACTACATGAGTTTTATGTAAATAAATCAAAATTAAAACAAAATTGTTGTTTAATAAATAACCCAAAAATGAATGATTTAGCCATTCAACTTCAGATTCATGAGGTCTCAAATGATCAAACAAGTTATCAGTACCAAAAAGGTACCATAACTCTTTTCATAAATGATAGCCAACAAATTTACATGCCCGTGGGTCAGCGAAATATTCCTCTACCAGCCCATGGTGTATACTTAACTTATGACCAGAACAGAAGCTTTAAAATGATGATGAAGTCAGACAAGATTACATCCATTTGTATTTTAACTCTTCCAATAGACACCTTACATAACATCATCAGCCAAGGAACTGACGAACTTAATTTTTCCCAATCTGCTATTTTTGAAAAAGAGCAATATCATCATTTTGAGGTAGCAAGTTCTACAATTACTCGATGTGTTCATGAAGTGATTTCAAATCCAGATAACCAATTATTAAGAGAGGCAAAAAAATATGCTATTCTAGACGACTACTTCAACTCATCTCGAAGGCAAACTAAATACAAATGCCCTTTCTTAAACCAAAAGGACAATGTCAACAAGGTTCGGGCTGCTAAAGAGTTTTTACTAGAAGATTTAAATAACTCTCCCACTATTAAACAAATAGCCAAGCAGGTTGCATTAAATGAACATAACTTAAAAACGGGTTTTAAAGAGATTTATGGAAAAACTATCCATTCCTTTTTAAAAGACTATAAAATGACTAAAGCAAGAGAACTCATTCTTCTCCGCGAATTTCAAATAGCCGAAATAGCAGATCAATTAGGCTACACCAACGTTAGTCATTTTATTGATGCATTCAAGAAAAAATTTGGAATTACGCCCAAAAAGTTTGAATTGAGCCTAGCTTAAGTTTTCATCATAACAACTTATACCCAAATTCAATTTTGTTATAAAGTCAGTTAATTGTTTATACTTTATTTGTACGAGATTATTACACAAATTAAAACACATGGAAAAAGTAGAATGCCTTATCATCGGATCAGGCCCCGCTGGATATACTGCAGCCATATATGCTTCTAGAGCTGACATGAAACCTGTTCTTTATGAAGGACTTCAACCTGGAGGACAACTTACCATTACAACTGATGTAGAAAATTACCCTGGATATCCAGATGGCATCATGGGACCAGAAATGATGGAAAATTTTAAAAAACAAGCTGTACGATTGGGTGCCGATGTTCGATTTGGTATGATTACATCTGTAGTTTTCAATAAGGACGGATTTAATCACCGTGTAACTGTGGATGGAACAACCGAAATCGAATGTGAATCTGTAATCATCTCAACAGGTGCTAGTGCCAAATGGCTAAATATTCCAAGTGAACAGAAGTTAAATGGCAGTGGTGTTTCTGCTTGTGCTGTTTGTGATGGATTCTTTTACAGAGGAGAAGACGTAGCTATTGTAGGTGCTGGAGATACTGCAGCTGAAGAAGCTAGCTACCTTTCAAAAATTTGCAATAAAGTATACATGCTCGTTCGGAGAGATCAAATGCGAGCATCCAAAGCTATGCAACATCGTGTAAACAGTCTTGATAATGTAGAGATATTATACAATACAGAAACTGATGAAGTTTTGGGAGATATGACTGTTGAAGGTGTTCGAGTAATCAACAATAAAACACATGAAAAATCTGAGATACCAATAAAAGGTTTCTTTGTAGCTATTGGACATAAACCCAATACTGATATTTTCAAAGACTACTTAACTATGGATGACTCAGGGTATATCATCACTCATTCAGACAGCTCAAAAACAGACATACCTGGTGTTTTCGCTTGTGGTGACGCTCAAGATAAGATATACCGTCAAGCAGTAACTGCTGCAGGAAGTGGGTGCATGGCTGCACTCGATGCTGAACGATATCTAAGCATGCGTGATGCAGAATAGTTTTATAAGCAAGATAACCTAATCAACCAAGATCAAATACTTTCTTCTAGTAGGTCATGTATAGTTTTGCAAACAATATAACTTAGCTGTTTGTAAACATTAGTTTCCAAGATTAATTTACTGAAGACCTTTGTAGATTATTAATGCCAAATAATCATGAAATATTCAAGCAATGTAATTGCGGTGATATCTCTTTTATCTATTAGCCTAATTGCAAGTAGTTTTTTAGACAAACAAAGCAATAATAAATATACCTCACAGATTGAACCTATCCGAATTGTTGATACGCTCGTAAAACCAATTTTACCAAAAACAATTCTAGAAATTGCAGATTCAATGTGTAATGAAGCAGGTGTTCCCTATGGATTAATATATGAGATTGGTAAAAACGAAAGTAATTGGACCTACATCAAAAATACTAATGGAGGATCAGACTTTGGAGATCTTCAAGTCATAGACCAAACCTATTGGTACTGGTACAAAAAGCTAAATTTAAAAGGCGGGAAAACACGAAAAAACTACTTAAAAGTTGGCATCTACTATCTCAAGTATTTGCACAATAAATATGGCTCATGGAAAAAAGCTAGATTTGCTTACGGTAGGGGTCATTGGAGGGAACCATACACTTGGACGCCACTTGAAAAAAAATTCATGCGAAAAATTGATTTCACAAAGTATGATAAGACAGAACTTGTGATAGATTAGTCTTCCAACTAAATTCTTAAAAATTGTGCAGCAAACGCATGAAAATAATTTTACTACTTTTGTTAGGTAACACATAAAATCATGAGCACTGAACAACCAGATACTTCGAATCAAAAATCATCAAAAAAAGGTTCACTAACATTATTTATTATATTATTTATTGCTTCACTTGCATTATCAGGATTTCTATTTTTTAAATACGCCAAAAATGCTGCACAAATTCAGAATAAGAATAAGGAACTAACACTTGCTTATGAGGCTCTTAACCTTCATGCAGACTCGCTTCAAATGGAATTAGACAAAGCTATCCAAGAGCTTCAAAATGAAATAAACAAAAATCTTGCTCAAGAAGATTTGAAAGAAGACCTAAGAATTCAATTGAATTCTAAAAAAAGAGAATTAACATCAGCTTATGTTAGAATAAAAAGTTTAATTAACTCGGGTGGCAATAACACTCAAGAGGTTGTAGCATCAAATGGAAACAATCGATCAAATCTTTTAAATGCTAAAGGACAAATTAGTAAGCTTGTGAAATTAAACTATGAATATATTGACCGAATTGAACAACTACAAAATGACTACATATTAGAAAAAAGTAAGAGCGACAGTACAAGTTATCTTGCTCGACGATTAAAGAACAAGAACGACAGCCTAAAAGTATCCAATGTCATTTTAAGAGATAAATTGTCCAAGGTAAATAATATCCGTATCTCTCGATTAAATGTTTATCCGATAAGAGAAAGAAATGGTGTTCAGGAAAATGTATCTAAAGCCAAAAAGACTCAAAGACTGAAAGTAAGTTTCATGATTCAATCTGGAGAAGCTACTGAAGAAATGGAGAAAGAATTAATAATTAGAATCATTGCTCCAAACGGCTCTGTTCTGACACAATACATTGATGAGTTATCAGATACTGATGAACTCTTTAGTATGATTGAGACCATGACATATGACGGGTCAGAGAAAAGTATAGTATACTATTATGATCAAGAAGCAAAGTATAAACCTGGAATTTACCAAATAGAAATCTATAGTGATGACATGATGATTAGTCAAAATGACTTCTATTTAAACTAAATCAATTTCAATTTGATTTTGTAAAAGATCAGCTAAATTTTCTCGTTTTCTAATAAGGTGGGCTTTGCCTTTATGAATTAACACTTCTGCAGGACGATATCTCGAGTTATAATTACTACTCATACTGAATCCGTAAGCACCCGCATTACTTATGGCTAATACATCTCCTACTCTTACCTCTTTTAACTTTCTATCATAACCCAATGTATCTGACTCACAGATATATCCAACAATAGAATAAATACGGTCCTCTCCTTTAGGATTAGAAACATTTGTAATGTGATGATAAGCGTCATACATCATTGGTCTCAACAAATGATTTTGACCAGAATTAACACCAGCAAAAATGGTAGATGTTGTCTGCTTTACAACATTCACATCTACTAATAAATGTCCTGCATTACTGACAATATACTTACCTGGTTCAAACCAAAGCTGAAGATCTTTTCCATAATCCTTACAAAATGCTTTAAAGCTATCAACTATTTTCTTGCCAATATCCTCAACATCAGTAGTAATATCTCCATCTTTATATTTTACCTTAAAACCGCTACCAAAATCCATGAATTCAAGATTTTTAAATGATTTGGCCGCCTCATAAAGCAGGGATGCACCCCTTAAAAACACTTCTGCATCCAATATATCACTACCTGTGTGCATATGAAGACCATTGACTCTAATTCCGAGATTATCAACGATTCTTTTGATATGAGGGACTTGATAAATACTAATTCCAAACTTGCTATCAATATGACCAACTGAAATATGGGTATTCCCACCTGCCATTATATGAGGATTCAATCGAATACAACAAGGAACAGAATTTCCATATTCATTTCCAAACCGCTCAAGTGTACTTAACTCATCAATATTTATCACTAATCCTAGCTCAACCGCCTCCTTTATTTCATCAAAAGATACACAGTTAGGTGTATACAATATGTCCTTAGAATCAAAACCTGCACGAAGACCAATTTTTGCCTCTTGAATACTTACTGTATCTAATCCTGCACCTTCTTTTTGAAGAACTTTAAGCACGTTGATATTTGTCAATGCTTTACATGCATATTTGAGGTGTACATCTACACCTGTAAAGGCACTCTTCAACGAATGATAATTATTTACAATTACATCTGAATTGTAAACATACAATGGGGTACCATAACTTTTAGCAAGTTCAGATACTGAAACACCACCAAATTCATAACCACGCTCAGATAATTCCATATTATTATTTTGTTTAGGTAAACTTTTTTAAAATCTACAGTCTTTTAAATGAAAAAAATGAATATTTAAAATTAGAATGGGAAACCGATTGCAAAATTAACTGCGGAGTGGTCAAAAATCCATCTATTTCTTGAAAAATATTTAATTATCCATCGTTCATCATCAACCAATGATGGATCATGAAGTGAAATACCCCAATCCACTCTAAAAACAACATAGGAAAAATCAAATCGTATTCCAACACCGCTATTTAAAGCAAGTTCTTTATAAAAACGATTAAACCTGAATTCTCCATCAGGGAAATTTTCGTCTTTGGTAAAGTTCCAAATATTCCCAGCATCAAAAAAGATTGCCCCATCTATCAGTTTATCTATAATATCAAAACGATACTCAGCACTTGCTTGCAGGAGAACTTCACCTGTCTTTTCAATGGTAATCGCATTACTCGAGTCTCCATATCCTCCTGGTCCTAGAGTTCTTGGTCTCCATGCACGAAGACTGTTACCACCACCTACAAAAAATCGTCGTTCAAAAGGCAAAAATTCTGTATTCCCGTAGGGTAAACCAACACCTGTGTTGAATCGATATGCCAAAGAATTATTCTCATCCCAAATGAATGTATACGATAAATCAACGTCCGATCGAGCATATTGAGAATATTTTACGCCAAAAATTTCGCGATTTTTACCTGTTTCATTGGTGAACAAATCAAAATAAAGGGATGTTAAATTTCCTGATAATTCGAGAGCATTTGACTTAATCTGCCAATATGATCTGCTTTTGCTAGTCTTATTATTCCAATGAATGGTCGCCTTCGGCCCTGCAATGATGTTATTCGTTAGTAACTGACTGGTGTAAAACTGACCGCTATTATCAAGTGTACTCAAAAAATCGGGATCAATTTTAGCTTGATTAATACTAATTCTAAGAGGAGTTATTCCAAATGAAAAACGGTTTTTGGAAAAAGCATAGGTAAAGTTAAATGGGATGACATTTCGAGTAAAACTCACATTTCGATCGTGTAAAAATGAAAGGTTTATTCGGGTATTTTTCTTTGTAAAACTTTGGCTAATTTTCTTTCGTTCGAAATAGACAAGCGATGGGATCTTTAATTCTGCATTGACACTTTGTCTAAATCCATTTAAGGTACCATTATTGTCTTTTCTTATTTGAGTCTCAAATGCAGTAAGCGAACTTAGACTGAAAGACTCCCCGCTTCCAAATACATTCCTGTTATTAAGTCTAAAATTATTTGCAATACCAAAATTTTGATCCGATGTTGACTGCACTACATCACTCCTATCGGTATAAATAGCTTGAGGTTCCCAAGTAAAATCATGCTTTGGAGCTGTTTGAAGTATTATCTCTGCTGTTAGAAGACTTGTACTATCCTCAGATGAGGGGTTGAAACGTATAGTTACAAATTCAAACAAATCCATTGAAAGCAAGTTGGCATACGTTTTCTGAACCTGCTCAGCTTGATACAATTCACCTACTCTGAAAATAATATTCTTCGAAAGCGTGGACGGATTAATATAATAACTACCCTCCAGAAATTGGATACCTTGATATAAGATTGTGTCTTGTTGTGAAGCATCATCTATTTTAACTAAAATACATTCAATTTTATGTTGAGTATGAGCATATTTCTCATTTAAATTTCGAATATTTAAGACGACACTCGCCTGATTTTCAACAAGGCTAGTATCAATCTCGAAATCAATATGTGAGCTATTGAACGTATAAAACCCGCGATTCCTAAAGAGTTCTGTAATTCGATTACGTTCATATTCAATATTTTGGAAATCAATCCTTTGGCCAATATCCAACCGCTGCTGAGCTGAGTTTGAACGAAGAATACCCTCCATAATCTTGGATGAAGTTAAATATTTTAATTTTTGAATTTGGTAGGGATTATTCAAATCTGCATGATAAATCACTTTTGCTCTTTTTTTGTACCCTAATTTGGGTTTGACTGTAAACCATACTTTATTATTAAAATACCCCTTACCAAAATAAAAGTCGGATAGTTTCTGAGCAGAAATTTTAATTTTATTCGAATCTATTAGAACAGGAGGCTCCCCTACTTTCTCAGCTAATCGCCGAAGAGCACGTTGTTTCTTCCTTATGCCAAGTCCTTTTTTTCCATATTGATATGCCCAAAGGTGAAACTTGATAAAACCCAATAATTTACGATTTGGCTTTTGTTTTAAATTCTTTCCCTCATCAGATAAATCAACCCCATGCACATCTCCACGATCAATTCTATTCTTTACCAATAACTGTTCGCCATCAGGAACAACTCGTGTAATATGACAGGCCGTCAAACTCAAAAAACACCAAAGTGTCAGACAATATTTTAGTTTTGTGTTCAAATAGTATTAAATCATTGCTCAGCAAAGTTAAAATAAAACAATACCAGCAGCTTCAATTCAAAAAGTTCAGACAAAAGTATGGTCTATTTCTTGTTGAAGGACTAAAATCCGTAAATGAATTAATCCAAACTAGATGGCCCATTGAATCGATTGTATGCTCCACCAACTTTAAAGGAAAAATTGAATCAAATGATTCCCTTGACTTATTCTTAGTCAAACCCAAGGAATTTGAGACAATTTCTCAGCAAAAAAATCCCCAAGGCATATTAGCCATTGCTCAGTTCCATAAACTAAATCTGAAAGAAACACCATGGCAAATCGCTTTAGAGAATATAAATAACCCAGGTAATTTGGGAACAATTATTCGAATAGCAGACTGGTATGGGATTAATACTATTTATTGTAGTCAAGATACCGTTGATTTATATAATAGTAAAGTCATTCAATCCAGCATGGGTTCTTTTCTTAGGGTTCAACTTAAATATGGCAAGCTATCTGAGACTCTAAACCAAAAAGATATATATGCTACTAAGCTTAGTGGTAAAAATATACGGACACTTCCAAAAATGGATAGAGGTGTTTTACTAATAGGTAATGAGGCAAACGGCATAACTAAACCCTTATCAGAATCTCTAGCCCACACACCCATTACTATCCCAGGAAATATTCAAACAGAAAGCTTAAATGCAGCTATGGCTACTGCTATATGTTGCGAGCGTTTGTTAGGCTGGTAAGATCATCTGTACTAAAACTATTATTTATCGTTACCTTTGCACCGAAATATAGCAGCAGAGCAGTCTGGATTTAATAACCTCATGTCGAAAAATGCTCATTTGCTATTTGATAAATTAACAAATGAGTACATTCAAAGAAATGGGCTTAAAATCTGAGATTTTAAGTGCCATCACAGACCTAGGCTACGAGACTCCAACGCCTATTCAAAAACTTGCCCTACCCAAGGTATTGGAATCCAAGCAAGATTTAATTGCATTTGCACAAACAGGAACAGGAAAAACTGCTGCATTTAGCTTACCCATCCTCAATCAAATAGACCCAAATGAAAAGGGTATTAAATGCATTGTATTAAGCCCTACACGAGAACTTGGTTTACAAATTGCTGAAGATATCAAAAGCTATTCAAAAAACATGCCTAGCTTTAAAGCTGTTGCAGTATACGGTGGTGCTGATATCAACCAACAAATCAAAAAATTAGAACGTGGATGTGACGTTGTAGTTGGAACACCTGGAAGAACACTTGATCTTATTAAAAGAAATCGATTAAACTTAGAAGGTGTTCAGTACCTTGTACTAGATGAGGCAGACGAGATGTTGAGTATGGGTTTTGCCGAGGATTTAGATGCTATTTTAGCCAATACACCTCAGGACAAACAAACTCTACTATTCTCAGCCACTATGCCACCAGACATGGTTAAACTGAGTAAAAAATACATGACAGATCCTGCTGAAATTTCAGCAGGAAGTAAGCAGCAAGCGAACACCAACGTAACCCACCAATACTACAAGATCAATTCTAGAGATCGTTACCCCTCGCTAAAACGAGCTGTAGACATAGCACCAGATATCTATGGAATTATATTTTGTAGAACACGTGCTGAAACCAAAGAAGTTGCCGAACGACTTGCAGAAGATGGCTATAATACGGATGCTCTCCATGGTGACTTATCACAAGCACAGAGGGATTATGTCATGAATCGATTTAGAAATCGTCAATTACAATTGTTGGTTGCTACAGATGTTGCAGCTAGAGGTCTGGATGTGAACGAACTTACACATGTAATCAATTTCAAATTACCTGATGAAGATGCTGTGTATGTTCACCGAAGTGGTAGAACAGGCAGAGCAGCTAATGTTGGAATTTCATTATCTCTTCTTACCTCAAAAGAAGAGAGTAGACTACGCTATCTCGAAAAGAAAATAGGACGAAAATTTGAAAAGGTATTAATACCAAATGGTCAAGAAATTTGCGAAAAGCAACTTTTTAGCCTTATTGACAATATTAAAGAAACTGAGATAGCAAACAGCCACATTGACGGCTTCTTACCTCAAATATTTGACATGTTCAAGGACATGAGTAAAGAAGAAGTGTTGAAAAAAATTGTATCTACAGAATTTAACCGATTCTTAGATTACTATAGAGATGCACCTGATCTGAATAAAACATCAGATAAGAGGGAAAGAGAACGAAATAAAGATAAAAATAACCGAAGAGATGATGGCGGCGAAAGAAGAAGCAAAAGAGAAAGACGTGAGCATAAAACTGCTGCTCACATGACACGTTATTTCATCAACCAAGGGAAAAAGGACGGCTTCAGTCCTAAATTACTCATGGGAATGATCAATTCTCACATGGGTGGAATATCTCCAGAAATTGGTCAAATTGAAATCATGAAAATGTTTTCATTCTTTGAAATGGAATCAGGCCACACATCAGATCTTCAACGTGCTGCCAAACAAATGGAATTTAATGGCAGAGAGGTTGCCATTGAAGAAAGTTCCCCAAGGCCTGACAGTAGTGGTGACCAAAAAGAAAAACGCAACAGACGCAGAGGTAAAGACAATGACCAACGTGGAGGAAACAGACGAGGTCGACGTCGGGAAAGTAGTGGAAGCCACGGAGCTAAACGTCGAAGAAGATATTAACGCATTACCCCTCGAGCATTTAAGCTTTTTCTGTAGGCACGGGCATTTTTTCGATGTTGTGCTGCACTTGCTGTAAAATTGTGAAAATAGGAGGCGTCAGGCCTAGCACACATAAATATATAATTGTGTTTTTTTGGGTTTATACTTGCCAAAATTGCTCGTTTATCTGGAGAAAATATGGGCCCCGGCGGCAATCCCTTATTAATATAAGTGTTATAGGGATGCTGAGTTCTTAAATCCCGATTTAAAACTCGCCTTCTACCCTCTCTACCTACTACATAGAGTACAGTTGGATCTGCTTGAAGCAGTATTCCTTTTTTCAATCGATTTAAATATAAACCTGCAATGGTTGGCATTTCACTCACATGTATGGCTTCTGCATCAACAATACTCCCAAGAACACATGCTTCTTTCGTAGTTAATCCAAGTGATTTTGCTTTAGCTTGACGATTAGGTGACCAAAATGTGTTGTACTCATACAAAAACCGCTGGATAATATCGTCAGCAGAAAGAGCCCAATTAAAATGATAATGGTCTGCAAGAAAAATACACCACTTATTTTCATCAGTAAACCCATTTTGTTGAACCCAATCTCCATTCATTGCCTCAACTAACTCCTCTTTATTTGGTTCTAAACTGCTAACTAAGTGATTCATAATTTGAGCTCTGGTCATTTCTATATCTACCTTTACTATCACTTTATGCCAATTTCCATTTCTAATTTTTCGAATGAGTTCTACATTGGTAAATCGTCCATCAATTTTGTATCGACCAGGTTTAAATGTATTGAACAGATTCATCTTTTTAGCTGCCAAATCAAATGTCTGGACATTCTTTACAATTTTATTATTAATTAACCCTTGTCTTACAGTTGCATAATTGTCGTCATGCCGGATGTAAAAATAAACTCCATCACTAGTTAGAGTCGTGTTTACAGCAAAAAAAATATAATAACCTGCTGACAACGATAGCATAGCTATAATTAATAGTACCCCGAAATATTTTCTGGTCTTTTTATTCAAATCTGTTCGTTATAAAACGCAAATAAAGTAAACTTAAATATTAGTTTTGCCTTTCACAACATGAATATTGCAATTATCGGTTATGGTAAAATGGGTAAGTCCATTGAAATAATGGCATTAAAACGTGGACATCATATTGTAGCTAAAATTGATGCGAAAGATTTTTCATCATCAGATTTAAAGAATGCTGATGTGGCAATTGAATTTTCCCAACCAGATGTCGCCGTTGATAATATCAAAAAATGCTTCGATGCTAACATTCCAGTAGTTGTAGGTACAACAGGATGGTATGAACAATATGATAAGATTTCCAAAATTGCTGAAGAAAATGAACAATCCTTATTCACAGCTACCAACTTTAGTATTGGAGTCAATATCGTTTTTAAAATCAATCAAAAACTAGCTGAGATAATGAATCAGTTTCCTGAGTATGATGGTCATATGACTGAAATTCACCACTTAGAAAAAAAAGATCATCCCAGTGGTACTGCTATTTCACTAGCTAAGGACATTGTAAATGCCATTGATAGAAAAACAGGATACGTTGGTCGTATAGACGAACCCTACAATAATAAATCTGCGTTAGATTTACATATTGATTGTAAAAGAGAAAAAAATGTTCCCGGATATCATAAAGTTACCTATACCAGTGACATTGACGAAATTTCCATTTATCACAATGCTAAAAACAGAGAGGGATTCACAAAAGGAGCACTCATTGCCGCTGAGTGGATCATAGGAAAGAAGGGCGTATTCACTATGAAAGATTTATTGAAATTTTAAAAAACCATGAAAATTAACTTGAAAGAAGATTGGAAATTACTTAGTAAAAGAGCTGCTATATTTTATGTCGCTTTTAGTGTAATTAATTTAATTACATTTTTACTTCTATTTAGTCAAACCGACGCAGGCTTTTTATCATCATTCATTTATTTCTTGTTTTGGCAAGTAGCTATTTGGGTGTATTACATGTTCCGATATAAAAGACGTAACAAAATGAATGGTGGAGAATGGATCGATGCAGCCATGTTTGCAGTCATTGCTGCTACATTAATCCGGACATTTTTTATCGAAGCATACCAAATTCCAACTTCATCCATGGAAAAATCATTACTTCGAGGCGATTTTCTGTTTGTAAGCAAGATGAACTATGGTGCACGAGTACCCATGACACCAATATCCTTCCCATTTGTTCATCAAGAACTTCCAATTATTGGTGGCAAGGCATATTCTGAAGCTCTGAAGCTTCCTTTTTACAGGCTTCCTGGATTTCAAAAAATCAAAAATAATGATGTTGTGGTTTTCAACTACCCCGGTGAGGATGATTTTCCAGTTGATAAAAAAACTAATTATATTAAACGTTGTATTGCCATTGCTGGAGATAGTCTATCTATTGAGGATGGCAAAGTATATGTAAATAATAAATTAGCAGATGTAGCTGTTCATGGTCAAACTAGTTATCGAGTTAACACGACAAACGTACTAGACCGAAGAACGTTAGAAAAAATTGATATCTCTGAGTACGGATATAACCAATATTTAGCGGGATATGAAATGTGGATGACTAGATACAATGAAGAAGAAGTAGCTAAATTGCCGGGTGTTATTGAAATATTGCCGGGTATTGATAAAAAAGGTAACTATCCCGAAATATTTCCACATATTCCTGAACAACTACCTTGGAGCAGAGACAACTATGGAAGTATATACGTTCCCAAAAGAGGGGATGTTTTGAATCTTGACTCAAAAACAATTTGGATTTACAAAGATCTCATTAAAAAATACGAAGGCAATGAAAGCTATACTATTGACAATGGTAAAGCATACATTGATGGTCAAGAAATCAGAGAATACCAAGTTCAAATGAATTATTATTTCATGATGGGCGATAACAGACACCGTAGTGCAGACTCTCGTTATTGGGGTTTTGTTCCCGAAGATCACGTGGTTGGAAAAGCTCTGTTCATTTGGATGAGTATTGAACAAGACGGTATTTATGGAGGACGACATAAAAATATATTCAGCAGAATTCGCTGGAGTAGACTTTTTAACAGAATACACTAGTGAGTAACACCCATAAATTGCGAATTATTTTTATGGGTAATCCAGAATTTGCCCGTTATCACCTTGAAAGAATCCTAGCTGAAGAATTTCATGTGGTAGCTGTGGTTTCTGCAGCTGATAAACCAGGTGGAAGAGGTATGAAAATCCAATCAACACCTGTCACCTCGTATGCAAAATCTAAAAAAATACCTTGCCTACAACCCAAAAACTTAAAGAACACTGATTTTCAAAGAAAACTTCAGTCCTATAAAGCTGATATACAGGTAGTCATCGCTTTCCGAATGTTGCCAGAAGCAGTATGGAATATGCCACCTTTAGGGACGATCAACCTTCATGCATCATTACTACCCCAATATCGAGGAGCTGCACCTATTAATTGGGCTATTATCAATGGTGAGAGAAAATCTGGCGTTACAACCTTTCGATTAAAACATGAAATAGACACAGGCGGTATCCTTCTGCAAAAGGAATGCCTCATTGATTCAAATGAGACTGCTGGTTCACTTCATGATAAATTGATGATATTGGGCGCTAATACAATGATAGAAACTCTGCATAAAATTTCTGATCAATCCATAGAGGAAAAACCTCAAGATGAAAACAAGGATCTAAAAAATGCTCCAAAACTATTTACGCACAACACACAGATAAATTGGGATATGCATGGAAAAAAAATATTGAATTTTATTAAAGGTCTGCATCCTCACCCTATTGCACACACCCTTCTAAATGGAAAAAAAATTCAAGTATATCGTGCTAGATTTTCTTCCCAAAACCACAATCAATCTTCGGGTATTTTCTTTTCAGATCAGAAAAAATATCTAGCAGTAAGTGTTCCCAATGGCTTTATATACTTGGATGAAATAAAGTTACAAGGCAAACGAAAAATGAAGGTATCTGACTTCCTTAACGGATATTCAGTTTATGGTTTAGAGCCAATTAAATAGGGTTTCATAAAAGAAAATTTTAGTCAATAAACCAACAAATAATCCATGGTAATATTTGGACACAATTTAACTACCTTTGCACTCCAATAAATCATGTGGGAAAAGATAGCCAACACCATTTTAAGAAATAGACTTTCTCTAATTTTGTTTCTTGTTATATCTACTGTCTTGATGGTATACAAAACCACTCAAGTTCAAATGGCTTATGATAATCCTAAATTCATTCCTGATAAAGATGATGACATGATTACCTATCAAGAATTTAAAGAAATTTTCGGTGATGATGGCAGTGTCATGGTAGTTGGAATAAAGTCCAATAAAATTTTTGAGCTTGACTTTTTTAATGATTGGTATGATATCACACATCAATTAGACACTACACCAAACATCAAACAGGTGATTTCACCAGCCAATTTAATCACACTGTCAAAAGAAACAAGCTATCAGTACTTTGAAGGTGATTCCTTTGAGACAAGTGTATTTAAACCTCATAAATTTATCACAAACAAACCAACAACTCAATTTGAGCTGGATAGCATTTATCAATCATTGAGTGATCTTCGTTTCTATGAAGGTCTCTTATTCAATGATACTTCTGATTTTGCTTTAATGGCAATCACCTTAGACAAAGGTATTTTAGATACGAAAGAGCGTGTTGAGTTTGTTAACAATATTCAAGAGAATATATCCTCTATATGCTCCAAATATGGTGTTGAAGTACATTATTCTGGATTACCTTTTATTCGGACCAAGATGTCTCAAATGATCAAGCAAGAGCTTGTTCGTTTTACAGTGGTATCCATGATACTGACATCTTTAATTCTTTTATTTTTCTTTCGAAGTTTTCCAACGATTGCGTTCTCGCTTCTAACAGTGGTTATTGGTGTCATTTGGTGTCTTGGAATACTTGTTTTATTGGGATATAAGATTACCATGTTCATTGGTCTTTTACCACCGCTAATTGTGGTTATTGGTATCGCTAATTGTATTTACTTGCTCAACAAATACCACGATGAGTATCGTTCTCATGAAAATAAGATTAAAGCCCTTCAACGAGTCATTTCTAAGGTTGGTAGAGCTGTTTTATTTACCAACCTCACAACTGCAATTGGGTTTGGTGTTTTTACCCTAACAGGTAGCACTGTATTACAAGAATTCGGACTAACAGCCTTTTTATCAATTATGGCGGTATTTGTCATATCGATAATATTAATTCCAGTACTGTTTAGCTTCTTACCCGCCCCTAATACGAGACAGACCAAACATCTTGACTATAAGTTTTTAAATAAGCTAATCGACAAAATATCGTTTACAGTTATCAATCATAGAAAATGGGTTTACCTAATCACCATCCTAATTGTAGTTGGTTCATTTTTGGGTATGGCTCTTCTCAAAAATGTAGGATACATGGTAGATGATATTTCTAAGCAAGACAAGCTATATTTAGATTTGAAATTCTTTGAGGAAAATGTCAATGGTGTAATGCCGTTTGAAATTATTGTTGATTCAAAAAAATCACAGGGAATTTTTGATGTTAGGACACTCATGAAGATAAATCTGCTGGAGCGAAAAATACAAGCATATCCTGAGTTTTCTCGTCCAGTAAGTATTTCAAAAACAATGAAATTTTTGAATCAAGCTTATTTTGACGGAGATCCAAGAAGGTTTACTACACCAAGCGTGCTTGATTTAGGTAACATAATGAGTGCTATACCTAAAAATGAAACGAATGATAATCTAATTCATAGTTTGATAAATGAAGATAATAGCAAAGCTAGAATCAGTGTTCAAATGGCCGATGTAGGTAGTGTTCGCATTAAAGAATTACAAAAAGAAATTGGGAATGTCGCAGATACAATCTTCAATTTTAAGAAAAATACAGAAGATATTTTTACAGATTCTATTATAGCTATTGAACTGGTTGATTCAGCCTCCAATTTGTTTGATACAACCTATTATTCAACTCAAATTATTAGTTATAATCCAATTGATAGTAGCCGAATGAGTGATGTATCTATTACAGGTACCAGCATTATTTTTCTAAAGGGAAATGATTATCTGATAAGCAATCTATTAATGAGTTTAATTATTGCTTTTATCATTATATCACTTCTCATGGCTAGCATTTTTAAATCATTACGAATGATTCTAATATCCATGCTACCCAACCTAATCCCCTTGTTATTTACAGCAGGTATCATGGGTTATTTTGGAGTAAACTTCAAACCGAGTACAGTTTTGGTATTCAGTGTAGCATTTGGAATAGCTGTTGATTTCTCTATACACTTTCTCACCAAATATAAAATTGAATTAAAAAACTCATCCTCAATATCTGCTGCTGTTGCTAGTGTTCAAAAAGAAATCAGTACAAGTATGATTTACACAGCAGTTATCCTGTTTTTTGGATTCATCATTTTTGTTTTCTCAGATTTTGGTGGAACGATAGCACTTGGTTTATTTACTGCAATAACACTTTTCATTGCATTGCTATCAAACCTAATATTGCTCCCGTCTTTGCTCTTATCTTATGACATTGCACAAGAAAAAAAGAAGACATAGTTTGCTTCAAGCAAAAAATTAGTAAACAAGCCTTATAATCATACATTTTACTTAAGGTAAAATACTACCTTTGCCATCTTCATTTAGATTGGAAAAACGTTTATGTCGAAAGGTTATTCATACTCACAATACAAACAGCTCAACCTCCCTTTATTAGAAAAAGATGTTTTAGGTTTTTGGAAAGAGAATTCTGTTTTTAAAAAAAGTATTGAAAATCGACAAGACAAAGAATCCTTTGTTTTTTATGAAGGACCACCGTCTGCTAATGGAATGCCAGGTATTCACCATGTCATCAGCCGAAGTATCAAAGATGTGTTTTGTAGATATAAAACCTTGCAAGGTTTCAAGGTGGAACGAAAAGCAGGTTGGGATACTCATGGTCTTCCTGTGGAATTACAAGTTGAAAAATCATTAGGCATAACCAAGGAGGATATTGGAACTAAAATATCCGTCGAAGACTATAATAAGGCATGTCGAAAAGATGTTCTGAAATTCAAGGATAAGTGGGATGAACTCACTGAAAAAATCGGCTATTGGGTGGATTTAGATATGCCTTACATCACTTATGATAATAACTATATCGAATCGGTATGGAATTTATTAAAACGACTACACGACAAAGGGTATTTATACAAGGGACATACGATTCAACCATTTTCACCTGCAGCTGGAACTGGTCTTAGCTCTCATGAACTCAACCAACCTGGAACGTATAAAAATGTAAAAGACACTACGATTGTAGCTCAATTCCAATTGGATCAACCGAATTTAGTAGAACTAGATTTCAATTGGGGCGATACATATTGTCTTGCATGGACGACTACGCCATGGACGCTCCCGAGTAACACTGCATTAGGAATAGGGTCTAAAATAGACTACTCGGTCATTAAAACATATAATCCCTACACATTTAAAAAAATCACTGTTGTATTAGCCTCTAAGCTGGTTGAAAAATATTTTCCTTCAAAAAATAAGGACATCGAATTAGCAGATTTTAAAGAGGGAGATAAAGCTATCCCTTTTGAAGTAGTAAAAGAAATCAAAGGCATTGCATTAGTTGGTCAAAAATACCATCAGCTAATGCCTTACCAACAACCTAAGGATGGAAAGGCATTTGAAATTATTGCTGCCAACTTCGTTACTACTGAAGATGGTACCGGAATTGTACACCTAGCACCTAGCTTTGGATCAGATGATTACATTGCCGCAAAACAAAATAACATTGGCTCACTTACTCTTGTTGACCGAGAGGGGAAATTTATCGATGAAGTAGGTGAGTTTTCAGGACTTTATGTTAAAAATTATAAAGAAGAAAATGAAAAGGCAGATGGATACATGACTACTGATGTTAAAATTGCCATTCGACTCAAAACAGATAACAAAGCCTTTAAGGTTGAAAAATATGAACACAGCTACCCCCATTGTTGGAGAACAGACAAACCTATTCTTTATTATCCACTGGAAAGTTGGTTCATTAAAACAACTGCTGTTAAAGATCGTCTGATTGAATTAAACAAAACAATTAATTGGAAACCAGCTAGTACAGGAGAAGGTAGGTTTGGAAATTGGCTGGAAAATTTAGTAGATTGGAACTTAAGTAGAAGTAGGTATTGGGGTACTCCTCTACCAATCTGGAAAACTAAAGACGGTAAAAAGTCAGTATGCATTGGATCAATTGAAGAACTAAAATATGAAGTGTCCAAGTCTGTTAACGCAGGGTTAATGAATAAAAACACAATAACACCAGAATTTGACTTACATCGACCATATATAGACGATATCATACTTGTGGCTAGTAATGGAGAAGCGATGTACCGCGAAACTGACTTAATTGATGTCTGGTTTGATTCTGGAGCAATGCCTTATGCTCAACTCCATTATCCTTTTGAAAATCAAGATCAAATTGATAATTACACCGATTTTCCTGCAGACTTTATTGCAGAGGGTGTAGATCAGACACGTGGATGGTTTTTCACTTTACACGCCATTTCTGTAATGTTGAATGATTCTGTTGCATATAAAAATGTAGTTGCTAATGGACTCGTATTAGACAAAGCGGGCAATAAAATGTCTAAGCGTCTTGGAAACTCCATTGATCCATTCATGGCCGTTGAAAAATACGGTGCAGATGCAATCCGATGGTATATGCTCAGTAATGCTGCTCCCTGGGACAATCTAAAATTTGATTTAGATGGGGTAACTGAAACACAGCGTAAGTTTTTTGGAACACTTCATAATACCTATGGATTCTACGCTTTATATGCCAACATTGATGAATTTAAAAATGACCACGAGGAAATTCCTGTTGACCAAAGGACAGAACTTGACCAATGGATTTTAAGTAAACTAAATTCGTTATCAAAATTGGTTGAGGTTACCATGGATGATTACGAACCAACCAAAGCAACTCGTGCAATTCAGCGATTTGTAATCAATGACTTGAGTAACTGGTATGTTAGACTAAATCGTCGTCGATTTTGGAAAGGACAATTAACATCTGACAAAATTGCGGCTTATCAAACCCTAAACACATGCCTAATCAATGTAGCTAAATTGATGTGTAGTTTTAGTCCATTTTATGCTGATCGACTATACCGAGATCTTACATTTTCAAATGAATCTATTCATTTGAAAGATTTCCCAAGTGCTATACCCGATTTAATCAACTCAGAACTTGAAAGTCAAATCGCTATCTCACAAGATATCACCTCGCTTATACTTCGTATCCGAAAAGCTGAAGGGATTAAAGTACGTCAACCACTGAACAAAGCTATTATTCCAGCTCTAAATGATGAATTCAGTGTTCAATTAAAACGGGTTGAGAAGCTCATTAAATCTGAAGTAAATATCAAAGAAATTGATATCATTGACAAAGACTCATCCATCATAAAAAAATCTGCGAAACCAAATTTCAAGTCATTAGGCAAACGAGTTGGTAAGGATATGAAGGTTATTTCAGGTCAAATTTTCAATTTTACAAATGAAGATATTGCAAAGCTAGAAAGTGGTGAACCAATTCAAGTAACTACTAAAGGTAGAAGCTATGATATCATTTTAGAAGATATTGAAATTAAAACAACAGACATTCCAGGATGGCAAATAATTAGTGACAACAACTACACTGTTGCATTAGACTTAGAATTAACTCCTGAACTAAAAAATGAAGGTATTGCCCGTGAGTTTGTAAATAAAGTTCAAAACTTAAGAAAAGAGAAAGATTTTCAAGTAACTGATAAAATCATAGTCACTATTGATAACCACCCCTACATTAAAGATGCAATTGAATCACACAATGAATATATTTGTGGTGAAATTCTTGCAAAGGCAATAATTACGAAAGACGATATGGATACCTCCGATGAAGTTGATGTTGACTCCCACCTAATTCAAATTAAACTAACCAAATAAACATTATGAAAGAATCGTTAAGATACAGTGATGCTGATTTAGCAGAATTCAGAGAAATCATTTTGAAAAAATTAGAATCAGCCAGAGAAGAGTATAACTATTTACGTAAACAAATTAGATCCGAAAATGAAAATGGAACAGACGATACGGCTAGTGCATATGTAGCAATTGACGACGGAAGTGCATCACAACAAAAAGAAAGTACTGGCCAACTAGCAGCACGTCAACAAAAATTCATTGAAAATCTTGAAAATGCTCTCATAAGGATAGAAAATAAAACTTATGGCATTTGTAGAGTAACTGGCAATTTAATCAGTAGAGAGCGTCTAAGAGCTGTTCCTCATACAACACAAAGTATGGAAGCAAAAAAGAACCAATATCGTTAATTCTTTGGAATCAATTTCATACGTCAATCAAAAAAGACAAATTTTATATGTTATCGTGACTGTCATGATCATATTGGTGCTCGATCATTGGTTGAAATTTCATATCAAAACGACATACTCCCTTGGTGAGAGCACGATTATTTTTCCAAATTGGTTTGAATTGCATTTCACAGAAAACCCAGGCATGGCCTTTGGTCTAACACTTGGTGGAAAATGGGGTAAGATTGTACTGACCTTATTTCGAATCATTGCATCTGGAGTAATCATAATTTATATCCAAAATTTAATCAAAGAGGGAGTAAAATCGGCGACTATTATTCTTATTTCTTTAATACTTGCCGGAGCTATTGGAAATATTATTGACTCTATTCTGTATGGTTATTTTTTTGAAGAAAGCACCTATCACAGTGTCGCAAAATTTTTACCCAATGGCGATGGTTACGCTCCGTTATTTATGGGTAAAGTGGTCGATATGCTTTATTTTCCGTTGATAGACACTCATTGGCCAGAATGGTTACCATTTATTGGTGGTAATCGTTTTCAATTTTTTAGACCTGTTTTTAATATTGCTGATGCGGCTATTAGTGTTGGTGTTTTTACAATTCTTGTTTTTAGGAGGTACTTGTTTACGCAAAGCCAATCTGAAGAAAAAACAGCCACTGACTAAGAAATTATTTGGATTTCTTATTCTTTTCCTCTCCAAACACAGGTTTGAAAATAAAATACACCCCTACAAATACGATAAGAGTGACCACTACTTCTGAAATACCCCAGAATAATCCCGTTGCATCTGGTGCTCGTTGAACACTATCTATTGCTTGAAAAATTAACATAGACTGACGCTACTCTTCTTCGTTTTCGGAATACGAATCAGGCTCTGATTTTGGTGGTGTTACTAATACCTTATAGAAAAAGTACCCTGTAATGATAGTGACAGACACTTGAACAACTATCATCATTATTAATGCTGAACTACTCATATTATTTGTTTAATTTTTGTTTCCGTAATTTGGATGCATGCCTCACCATAAGTGCTAGACCAATAAATGTACCCAATAGAAGCAATCGGGACATATCTACATAAAATACATTTGTTAAACTTCCGTCTATCATCCAACTCGCATCCTCTCCAATATGGAGTATTTTACCAATAATACTGCTCTTATCTAGAACCCAATCTCCATTTATAGCTTTATTCCAATCATTATTTTTTGGCGTGAATAATGAGGCAAGAAAAATAACCAATATAAACAGTGGAGTTACCCATTTGATAATAAATTTATAAATCTTTGGCACCTTGATATCAGCACCATAGTTAATTTCATCCCAACCTTTATCCATACCAAAAACCCAGGCAAATAAAATCACTTCTGCTAAGGCAAAGACTACAAGAGAAACGGTACCCGTCCAATAATCATATTCATCAAAAACACCATATTCAAAAAAGAAAATCGTTGGCAGAGCCAACAAGAATATGAACACACCCAATGTCCATGAAGCTTTATTTCGAGACCAATCAAATTCATCTTGAACAAAACCCATCCAGGGTGTTCCCATGGCAAGAGAAGACGTAATTCCAGCAAAAAATAACAAGCCAAACCAAGCTACTCCGGCAATAACTGAGATAACATGCCCCCATTGATCAAACAAATAAGGCATGGTCTTGAAAGCCATCATAAATCCAGCGTTTTCTTTTACCCAATCAAGTCCTAAAAACCCTACTGCGATAGGAATAACAACGGATGCACCAAGTACAATCTCTACGAAACCATTCATCCATCCCGCACTCATTGCATTAAGAGCAATATCATCTCGCTTTTTAACATATGAAGAGTAACACACAATCGTTCCCATACCAACTGAAAGGGTAAAGAATATTTGTCCGGCAGCTTCTAACCATACCTTGGGATTCCATAAACTATCGTATTGTGGGGACCATAAAAAATCCATGCCTACATGTGAGTTGCAATCCGCACATTTACCCGTATCTCCCATTGAAAAAGCCATGAGAGCTAAAAAAGCACCAAATGTAATGAGCATAGGCATTGCTATTTTAGCCACCTTTTCTATTCCACCACTCAGTCCCTTGGATAATATGTATATATTAATGACAAGTGTAACAGTAAAAGCTAAAAGAGCAATAATTGGAATATTGACTCCTCCACTGATATCCACATATTGATCAAAAACTTGACCAACCTTGGCAATATCCATTCCAAAGAAATCTCCTTTTAGCGACTTTATTGTATAGGTCAATGTCCATGATTCAATGTAAGTATAATAGGACATCACACCAATATTTGTAAAAATGCCAAAAACCCCAAAATATTTCCAAAGACTCTTTTTAGTCATATTATCAAGGATAAACGGCGTACTGTGATCACCTTTTGATCCACCGTACCTTCCCATACTCCATTCAACCCACAGAAGAGGAATCCCCATCAATAAAAAACTAATAATGTATGGAATGATGAAAGCTCCTCCACCATTTTCGACAGCTTTGACAGGAAAACGAAGAAAATTACCTAGTCCTACAGCATTGCCTGCCATAGCCAAAATAAGACCTACTCTACTCCCCCAAGACTCTGTTGACTTGCTCATAATAATTTGGTGTGCAATATGGCTAAAATTTGAGGAATGCCCAAATTTTATCGTAAACGCTTACTAGAGTGATAGACATGGGATTGCTCACCCGTTTGTGAATTAAATATTCCGTCCTTATTTAACTTGTCAATACGAACCATTCCATGTGAATGGATAATCTGTCCATCGGCTATAAATATGCCTACATGAGTGACACAATTATTGCTTTCAAAAAAAACTAAATCTCCTTCAGACAAATCTTTAAATGCTATCGGTTTACCTTTTTTTTGTTGTTGAGAAGCATCTCTAGGCAACTGAATAGCCATACATTTATATACCACTTGCACAAAACCTGAACAATCGATACCAGAAAAATGTCTTCCGCCCCATAAATAGGGAGTACCCAAAAAGAGCTTTGCAAGATCTAAAATATTATGTCGATTATCTGAATTAATTACATCAGTAAATTCTGACCCAATAGAGCTTATTAAGGGCTGATTTGTGAATTTATTGACAGAATGTAAAACTAAATCTGTCTGGATATAGTCTTTTGCATTTATTCCTGAAGAATCAATAAGATTTATACTAGATTTACTAACCCAACCCTCGTAACCATCAAAATCCATTCGAATAAGCGACCATTCTTCCCGTTGTTCAATAATTAGGTATGTCTCACCAAAAAGGAGTTGACTAACCATTTCTGAGCTACTTTTAGGGTTTGCTCTCAAAGGGATTTGAGATAGATGACAAATGCCCTTAATCATAGTTAAATATGAAGTTTTGCTTTTCTAGCCAAGAGTTGATCTTCTGACTCAACTCGATCTGGATCAGGAACACAACAATCAACAGGACAAACTGCTGCACATTGAGGTTCTTCATGAAAACCTTTACATTCCGTGCACTTATCAGGAACAATGTAGTAAACTTCATCGGACACTGGCTGTTGAATGGAGTCAACTGCTACCTCTTCACCTGTTTCTAGCTGATAAGTTCCTTTTACACCTGTGCCGTCTCCAATCTTCCATTCAGCACCTGCCTCGTAAATAGCAGTATTTGGACATTCGGGTTCACAAGCACCACAATTAATACATTCATCAGTTATAATAATTGCCATTCTGCAAAGGAAAACTATTTGATTGAAACTATTTATTTATTTTTAGGCTAATCTTTTAGACTGTCTAGTATTTCATCAAGTTGATTTGATTCAATATAATTAGGTTGCTTTTCTTGAATCTTATTAAGCCAATATAGGACATTCTTGTCATCCCCTAATTGAATATATAAGTTAAAATAAGTTTCCCAAATCGATAAATCATCAGCATCTAATTGATATGCTTGATTAACATATTTCTCAGCATTTAAATATTGTTTTTTCAATGTTGATATTTTAGCTAGGCTATTTAAAATAGATGCATTATCACCAAATTCATTCAATAATTTATCACCAAATTTGTTGGCCTTATCTAACGATCCATTAGCAATATATCGCTTTAATAATTGTATAGAAAACATTTGATTTGTAGGTTCTAATTCATATGCATTTTCTGTATAAAAAATAGCCTGACTTAATTGATTGAGTCTAGCATAGCTCTCCCCCATCATAAAATTCTGCCAAGCATCAAGCTCACCATATTCAAATGATAATTGAGTTACCTTTTCATATTCTTCTTTCAGATAGAAATATTTCAACCATAAATGAGGATAATCATTAATCAATAACATCTCTCGGGCTTTATTAATGTAAAACGGATTTTTATCAAATTTTTCCCAATACTCTAAATAAGCAAGTATTTGGTGCTCAATTTCAGGCTGAGAATTATTGACAGCATATAAGCCAACTAATTTTTGCATTTGACTTACATCGTATTTCTTGTCACTAGGTTTTCTTATATAATGATCATGAACACTTACGTGAGGAATATCCTCAGAACTACTGGATGGCATATGACATGAAACACAATTATGACTGGCTTTAATTAACTGTTCTGGCGGAGTTGTACAATCTTTTTTTGTATGACATTGTGAACAGGCTGTATTGTATACTTCAGAACCTGTGATTTTAACACTCACATGAGGATTGTGACAGGATATACAGGTGAACTTCAAATCTGATGTATTTGATGAAGTGAAGCATTTACTCATTTGAAAACGTTGAGAGTGATTGGCCATATCAAATTGTGATTGGTTTCCCTCAAATTCTGGCAAGTAAATCTCAAAAATATCGCTCAGCTTCATACCAGGTTTAAAGTCTGTAAATTTCTTACCATCTTTTAAAAGATTTAAACCTTGAAGATGACAACGCTGACACAAGTCAATTTGTCTATCCCACGAGAGTTTACTTGGATTAACAATCGTAGGATCAATCTCATCTCGGACATCTACACCTTGGCCATTCAAACGCTGAGAGACATGCAATTCACCTGGACCATGACATCGCTCACAATCTATTCCATTTCCAATAGTCTTAAATTTAAACTGCGAATTATCTATCAAGTCCGGCATTGAATTATGACAACTAATACATTCTGAATTTAATATTCTACTAAAACGGGAGTTATTTCCTCCCTCAAAACCTGGAGCTAAGTCCCACTTCTGCTTTTGAACATAAAAAGTAATTGGTGCTTGAAATAAATATCCATTCTTCTCTATGATGTGAGAATTAGTATGCTGCCCACTTCCAACAATATAATTAATCTCTTTTGTTAATTGATGAATTGTATCTTGTTCTAAAAGTCTAAATTCTTTGATGTATAATTTTTCGTTTTCCCAGAAAGGATAATAGTGTAAATCAGAGAAAGAATCATATACTTGATGATTAGCCCCAAATAATGCTGAAGATTTCTGACGAGTAGCCGAATCAAATGATAGTCCCATACCAGTATGAACAAATGTCTGATGCTTGTTTTGATGACACGTAGCACATGTTTTCATACCAACATAAGCAACACTATCAGCATGATTATCATAGTAAAAATCAGTAGTTGACTTGTTACTATTGGAACAATACACTAACATAATGACTATAATAAATAGCCCAAAAAAAACAACTAGTTTTTTGAATCGATATTTTAACCGTACTTGGCTTGCCACGCTAACATACCTCCAAGAAGATTTCTAACATTCTTGAACCCTTGACGGACCATAAACTCTTTTGCTGCTGCACTTCTTCCTCCTGACTTGCAATGAACTACAACTTCTTTTTCCGTCCAATCATCTAAATCGTCAATAGCTCCTTGTAATGATCCTAATGGAATAAGTCTTCCATCAATATTAAACTCTTTATACTCCCAATCTTCCCGAACGTCAATTAATAAGAAATCTTCTTTATTATCAACTTTATGCTTTAATTCTTCGATTGTTATATCTTCCATGGTTGCTTTATCTTTTTTGAATTATCAGTTTTGCTGTATTAAAACGCTTCAAATTATCACTCAAAAATACAAAGTAGGTGCCCTCTTTCAAACTAGATACATCCAAATTAGAACTATTCCAAAATTCAAGAATCTGTTTACCTTGATTATCACAAATGCGAATTAATTCAAATGCTTTTGTTAAATGAACAGTATTTTCTGCTGGATTTGGGTAAATTATAACCGTATTTTCATCTAAATCAAACTCTTTCACAACGGCATAAATTTCTCTTGAAGCACCAAAATGTGGTCTCATCATCAATGTACCACCCGGCAAATCAGCATTACTCCAGCTACCAAATGTTTTATAATAGATATTTTGGTTGGTTTTTTCTGGAGTTTTCGAATACCCATAGTTTTTATCCCAACCAACATTGAGATTATACATACTTTCTTGCTTCCAACCGATGTAATATTTACCTGGGGACAAGATTAATGTAGTGTCCAAATAGTGCGGGGTGAATGTTCTCCAATCATTTGCAGTTGAATAAGTTGGTGAAAGTTCATCCGATTCATATATTATATCATCAATTTTACCTGATCCAACGCCTGATAATTCTTTCCAAATTCTATATGTAAATCTTTTTCTTGATACATCATAAACAGCCTGGTTGAAATAAGTAGCAATAGCATAGAGGGTATCTTCTTTAGTCACTTCAAAGCCATAAGCAATTTGACCTTCTATATTACTTGGATTAGTATTTTGATCAAATCCGAAACCTTGTTCAGCAGTACCATCATCATATGCATAAAAATCAGCAAACTCTTGAGTAAATAAGATACTATCATTTAGTTTATAATCATTTGCTACTCCATTTTCTCTAACTTCAATCAAACGATTTATAACTATAGGTTGATCCCCCGTTAATCCAACAAATGACGTATATATAGGTAAGTTTCTAACTGCAGAGGTTTGTGATCCAATATTTTTTGTACTATTTATAAATTCTGTACTAGCAATTATAGAACCATTATATGTTGCCTGATGTCTTATTTGAAGTGCTTTGGGGTCCTTATATAAATTTGACAACCTTAGATATACGGAATCTGCAATCTGAATAGTCGAATTGACACTAAAATGTGGATATGGCATTTGAGTAAATGATCTTAATAGAGGTGATGGAATATTTTGAATGGCATAATCATTATAAGAATCATCTATACTTGAACGATCTTTATCAAGTAAGATATAATCTATATGCCATTGATTTGCATTTCCAACTTGACGAGTGTATGTAGTAAACATAAATTGGAACCCCTTGTGCAAATAATTCGCATCAAGAATAGGAATACTCACATGTTTAAACTCATCTGTACCAGCTTGACCACCCACACTCCACACTTTAACCCACAAATTATTAGCGGCTTTAAACCAAAGTTTTAAGGAATCTTCTCCATTCAAATGATACCCCAAACCATTTGTTTGATAAAAAAAACTAAATACCATTGAATCGGATATAGCATAGAAAGACCCAGCACTATCTTTTAGATTTATGGGTTGGCTAATCAAACTATCACCAGGACCACTAAAATCTTTATTAATCGTTTTGTTGTATGGACTACCTTTGGAATCAAGACCATCAAAAGTAGCTACATTAATTGTTGGTGGGCGAAAGGGAAAATGGTTATTTACATATACCTGATTATTCAACCAATTCAAACTATCAGGATAGAGGTAACTTTCTGAAAAATCATCAAAAAATGGTAAGTCTAAAGTATCCTTTTTACCAAACTTAAATTTAAGGTCGGATTGAAATGAATAATCTGGATTTTCTTTCAAAAAATGATCAATGGATTGATTTTTTTCTAATGGATATGTTCGAACTTGGGCCTGCAACAAAGAACATCTTGTAATAAATACAAAGACCATGATCCCTATTCTAACATGTTTTAAAACTGCCATATTGAACAAACGCATATTTATTTTTTAAAGTGTTTAATAAAAATTAATCCTCTTTTTCGATATCTGAATCAACAAAATCTTGAACATGCATACTATCGGAATCTCCAAATCCGTATACTCCAACAACGAGGTCTATCTCTGAATTGCGTTCAACTTCAGTTTCAGGTTTTATAGGGTTGGTAGTTCCTGGGTAATATTGAGCAAGTACAGGTTGATCGTTTTCAGTTCTAACAGATAGTGATATTTGTTCGGTTATTTTACCAATTTTCAGATGCTTTCTAATTAAAATATTACGAGCTTGTGAAAGCGAAGTTTTATTAGCTAAATCAGGCACCTTAACCATTGGTATAGTATTGATATTGATAACTAAATAGACCTTCCTACCTGGCTTAACTTTCATGCCAGCAATAGGATTTTGATTGATTACAGACAACTTTTCTACACCGTCTTTATATACTGTGTCTGTCACTTCACCTTCTAAATCTGCCTCAGCTAAAAGATTAAGTGCATCATCAGCAGCAAGACCGCTTAGATCTGCTACTTCAATTAAAACACTATCGTGGTTCGTATAAATATTTAGATACCATAATGTACCAAATGCAATCAAAATAGAGAGAAAACTTATTAGACCAAAATTTATCAGAATTTTTCTCATTTTAAAGTTATTAAAAAAATATAATTATTTACTCGCAATATACAAGCTAGGAATAAATTTGGTTAAAAAAATGAATTTCGACTTAAATTATTGTCTCTCTAGAAGTTTCAAGACAGTCCAGGCTGCTTCTTCTCCTTTATGGCCGTGATCTCCACCTGCTCGCTCTATGGCTTGTTGTTTGTTTGAGGTAGTTAACACACCAAAACCTATGGGGATATTCTGCTCAATAGTAATTTGAGATATTCCATTGGCTACAGCATCACAAATAAAATTAAAATGGGGTGTTTCACCTTTAATTACAACTCCAATGCAAATAATTGCATCCATACCCTCATTAGCTAACTTATTAGCTGCATAAATAAGTTCATATGAACCCGGCACATCCCAAGCAGTAATATTTTTAAATGGAATACCAGACTTAGCAAGCGTTTCTATTGCTCCAGATTTTAGTCTAGAAGTAATTTCTCCATTCCACATAGCGGTGACAATCGCAATTTTAAAATTGGTATGTGGCAAGTTAATCTTGTCACTTAAAAAATTTTGATTTGCATAGTCAGCCATTATATCTATTGGCTAGCTTGTTTAGCTTTAGCCCGAGCAACAAGTGCTTTTACAAGTTCAGCCTGTCTTGAATTTGGATAAGATTCTTCTATCTCTGTGTAAGCATCAATAGCATTATCAAAAGAACCTGCTTGTTCATAGGCTGCTCCAGCTTTTAACAGGGCATATGGGGTTGTTAACTGATTGTCACGATTATTGGCTGCAGACATGTAGATTTTGCCTGCTTTTGAATAATTTTCCATTTCAGAATAGCAATCTCCTTGCAAGGTAATTACTTGAGCTGCCATTATTTGATCATCCATAGAGACATTACTTAAATAGTCCAATGCTTCTTCAAATTTACCTTTTTCTAGCAAAATTCTTCCCGCATAGTAAGATGCTTGATTTCCAATTTTTGTCGATCCAAACTCATCAGCAATATCAATCATTCCAAGATGAATACCATCACCCATTAGAGCTTTATCAAGCGAATCAAGACCAAAGTATCTTTCAGCCATAAAAAAACTATCTGCAGCATCCATCTCTTGTTGAGGAGTATATACATCATTGTAATAATAAATGCCTCCAGCCAAAATAATAAGTGCTACACCAGCAGCAATTGCATTATTTTTATGTTTTTCAAAAAACTGAACAAATGATTCAATTCCCTTATTTTCTGTGGTTTGTTCTTCTGTGTTCATTGTTTTAAATGGTTTGCAAAAATAGCGTTATTCTACTATAAAAGGATATTCAGTTTCGTACACATCCTTGTAAATTTCATCTGGACTAGGAAAAGGTGAGTTATCAGCAAATTCAACAGATGCTTGAACTTCAGCTTCCACACTTTCTTCAATTTCTTCTAACCCTTTTTCGGTTAAAAACTTAGACTTAAGAATAGTAGCTTTCACCACTTCAATTGGATCAACTTTTCTATACTCTTCTACTTCATCTTTTGTTCTATATTTAGCTGGATCACTCATTGAATGCCCTCTGTATCGATATGTTTTAAGCTCAACAAAAGTTGGACCACCACCTTTTCTTGCACGATCAGCAGTTCTCTTCATGCAATCATGAACAGCCTCACAACTCATGCCATCAACTTGTTCTGAATTCATTTCATAGGAAGATGCCATTTTATAAATATCAGTAACATTAGTTGTTCTTTCTACAGAAGTCCCCATTGCATAATTATTGTTCTCACAAATAAATACAACAGGTAAATTCCATACCATTGCCATGTTAAATGTCTCATGTAATGCACCTTGCCTAACAGCTCCGTCTCCCATGTAGCAAAAACAGACATTATCAGTTCCCTTATATTGTTCTGCTAATGCAATACCTGCACCTAAAGGAATTTGACCACCTACAATACCGTGGCCACCAAAGAAATCATGCTCTTTTGAGAACATATGCATACTTCCTCCTTTTCCCTTACTACAACCATCAACTCTTCCGAATAATTCAGCCATAACTGCATTTGCAGAAATCCCCATGGCAAGTGCGTGACCATGATCTCTATATGCTGTAATCACTTTATCTCCGTCCTTTTTTGCAGATACCATTCCCGCAACAACAGCTTCTTGTCCAATGTACAAGTGACAGAATCCACGAATTTTGTTTTGACCATACATTTGAGCTGATTTTTCCTCAAATCTTCTGATTAGTAACATCAATCTGTACCAATCTATATAAGTTTTTTTAGTGTGCTTTGCTTTTGCCATTTTATATTTGGTGCGGCAAAAATAACAATTTTAATTGCTCAATTTACACACTTGAAAGTACAAAAATTATCTTTAGTCTTTTTTAAGAACCACAATGACTTAAGTCTTGAGATGGAAGAGGTAACAGCTATTGCCGGACTGAATGGTGTTGGCAAAACTTCGGTCTTGGATGCAATACACTTTTTGTGCCTTGGAAAGTCTTACTTTTCCTCTACCGATGTTCAATGTATACAAACAGATCAATCCCAATCAGGAATTTTAGCAGAAATTGAAAACAAAGACAAATTTCATTTAAAAGTTAAATTAAAACGAGGAGGACGAAAAATCATAGAAAAAAATAGCATTCCATACAAACACCTATCTGAACATATTGGACAATTTCTTGCCGTAGTAATTGCACCCAATGACATTGAACTAATCTATGGCACAAATGACAAAAGAAGATCATTCACAAATCAAATAATTAGTCAAATAAATCACAAACATTTAAAAACACTAGTCAAATACAACAAACTTATTGAGCATCGAAATAAGCACCTAAAAGAAGATACCGTTGACCTAACTTTAATTCAAACACTAGACGAGCAAATTGGACCTCTTGCTCAAAATATTTTTGAAGCTAGAACAAGATTTTTTGAAGAATTCAGCTCCTATTTCAATTTAAAATATCATCAATTATCAGATAACAAAGAGCACATAAAACTAATTTACAAAAGTCAACTTTCTAAAAACACCTACACTGAATTAGTCAATATAAACAGAACCAAGGATATTGCTATTCATAGAAGTTCAAGTGGTACTCACAAAGATGAAATTGAAATTGAACTCGATAATTTTAGCCTTAAAAAATATGGGTCACAAGGTCAAATAAAATCTGGACTAATTGCTTTAAAATTAGCAGAATTTGATTATTTAAAAGATAAAAAAGAGTGGTCTCCAATTCTTCTATTGGATGATATATTTGAAAAAATTGATGAAGAACGATCTAAAGTACTTACAGAGATTATTAAAAATGGTAACTTTGGACAAATATTTATTACAGATACAAATTCCTCAAGATTAAAATCATTTTGTGAGGAAATAGGTAAACCGTTCAAAACCATTACACTAGATTAGTTGAAAGAGGAAAAATCCATCAAAGACCTAATATCTACCGTTTTTAAATCCTATGACCAAGGGTATAAATACGAAGAAACCAGTGTTATTAATAGCTGGGAACAAATTGTTGGAACTGTGATTGCAAAAAAAACATCTAAAATATTCATTAATAAAAAGGTGTTATACCTTACAATGACATCTCCTGCTTTGAAAAACGAACTCAGATATCATAAACTTGTACTTATTGACAAAATCAATGATTTTGCCAAACAAAAAATAATTAACGATATAAATTTCTATTAAAAATGACACATAAAATTGCTCCCTCAATCTTAGCTGCAGATTTTGCTAATCTTCAAAAAGACATCGAGATGGTAAATTCTAGTGAGGCTGATTGGTTTCATATTGACATAATGGATGGAGACTTTGTTCCTAATATATCTTTTGGTTTTCCAGTGATGAAGGCTATAAATAAGCATGCAACCAAACCCCTTGATGTTCATTTAATGATATCAAATCCTGATCAATATATTCAACAATGTGCAGATAATGGAGCTGAGGTAATTACTGTACATTATGAGGCTTGTACCCACCTACATCGAACACTTAATGCTATAAAAGAAATGGGTTGCCTATCTGGAGTAGCAATAAATCCTCACACCCCTGTTCATTTATTAAATGACGTTTTTAAAGAAATAGACTTGATCTGCATAATGAGTGTAAATCCAGGTTTTGGAGGGCAATCATTTATCGAAAATACTTACATGAAACTCCAACAACTCAATAGTATTTGTCAATTAAAAAATCACCAGCCATTAATCGAAGTTGATGGTGGCGTAAATACTGAAAATTACCAAAAGCTCTTAGAGTGTGGTGCCAATGTTCTTGTTGCTGGGAGTTCAGTTTTTTCAAGCCCGAACCCCACTGAAACTATACTCACGTTGAAACAATAGTTGACATCCTATCACGTTACTATTCTTTTGAAATCACATCTAATAACCATATCTATTCTTTTTTACAGTGTGATTGGTTTGTCTCAATCTTCAATTAATGGCAAGGTTTTAGATTCAGAAAAAACTCCTATTTCAAACGCTTTCATTAAAATTAAAGGAACTGCAATTTCTACCTATTCTACTGTCGATGGTAACTTTAGCTTTAATGTACCGTCAAACAAGATTTTAATTGTACAAATATCTTTATCAACTGAAACCATTGAAAAAAAAATCGGTCCATTTTTAGCAAACAAAGAATACAAACAAAACTTTAACCTGAAATCATCTATTTCTCTTGAAACTGCAATTGTTATTGGAGACAAAAATAGAGATCGTCCGCTCATCAAAATTGACCCAAAAAAACTTGAATATTTTTCAAATACTTCAGGGTTTGAACAAAAGTTAAAATTAATTGGTATAGGAATTAGTTCTGGTGGAGGTGAATTGTCTTCAGGCTACAGCGTAAGAGGTGGAAATTTTGACGAAAATCTTGTCTATGTTAATGATATTGAAGTATATCGTCCTTTTCTAGTTCGCAGTGGCCAACAAGAAGGATTAAGTGTTATTAATCCTGAAATGGTTGACCAAGTAGAATTTTCTGCTGGTGGATTCCAGGCTAAATATGGAGATAAGCTTTCATCTGTACTAGACATTAAATATCGAGAGCCTGACACCCTTAGGTATACAATACAGGCCAGCTTACTTGGCTCTAGCCTACATTTTGAAAATAGAAGTAAAAATAAACGCTTTTCCTATTTGGTTGGGGCACGTTTCAGAGCAAACCAATATTTACTAGGAAGTTTAGATGTTCAGGGTGATTATAAACCCCTATTTTTTGACCTTCAGACGCTACTAAAATACCGTTTAAAATCAAATCTAAGTCTTTCATACCTTAGCACACTTTCGCAAAATAGATATTTGGTATCTCCTCAAAGTCAGCAAACAAGTTTTGGTAATATTAATAGTGCTATCAGCCTATTTATTGCTTTTGGTGGAAACGAACTCATGCAATACACTACATGGATGAATGCTTTAAGTTTAGATTATAAACCTAAAAAAAATATCACACTAAAATTCAATACCTCATCATATACAACAACCGAAAGAGAGCACTTTACTGTTGAAGGAGCATATCGTCTATCCGAATTAGAAACCAATTTTGGATCTGATGACTTTGCAAATGAAAAAGCTCTATTAGGCATTGGTTATTTTATCGACCATGCACGCAATGATTTGGAAGCACAAGTATACTCTGCAACTCATAAAGGACGATATATTGGTAAAAATTCAACCTTACAGTGGGGAGTTGGATTTAAAAATGAACAAATATCTGATCGACTAAAAGAGTGGAGATATAATGATAGCAGTGAGTATAACATCACAACCATCAATACTCAGGATAAACCAGCAATTGTATTGGATGAATTTTTAAAAGCTAATATTGACATTCAAAGTTATCGTATCAATGGATACATTCAAAACAGCCAATACATCAATAAATCATCTAACACCAAAGTAACCTATGGTATACGAACAAATTACTGGAATTATAACCAAGAGAATGTCATCAGTCCAAGGATGCAATTTTCATGGGAACCCAACAAAAAATATAACGATAGCACAAAATTAAAGTATGGTACTAGTGATACTATACAAACAAAAAGAGATTGGCTATTACGATTTGCAAGTGGATACTATTACCAACCGCCATTTTATAGAGAGCTCAGAAGGTTAGATGGGACTCTCAATCCGTCTATTAAAGCACAACGATCAATCCATTTTGTATTTGGTGGAGACATGAATTTTGAAGCATGGGGAAGACCATTCAAATTCATAAGTGAGCTTTATTATAAGCACCAAGATAGAATGATTCCCTATATAGTAGATAATGTTCGAATTCGATATTTGGCTGAAAATAGTTCTCAAGGATATGCTACAGGACTTGATGCTCGGGTCAATGGTGAATTTGTTGAAGGTATAGAATCATGGTTTAATTTTTCAATACTACAAACCAAAGAACGTTTATATTACACAGATAATAATGGCTCCGAACAACTTAGTGATTGGTTGAGAAGACCTACAGATCAACGGTTAAACTTTTCTATCATGTTTCAAGACGAGCTCCCAAGTAATCCAAGCTATAAACTTAATTTAAGTTTGGTTTATGGATCAAAAATGCCTTTCTTTTTTAATGCTGAAAATCGTCAAAATCCAGGATTCAAAATACCAGCATATCGTAGAGTCGATATTGGATTTTCAAAAATACTTCTAGATAAAACATCTAAAAGACGTTCCTCAAAATTTAAAAACATTGAATCACTTTGGGCAAGTATTGAAGTTTTTAATCTTTTACAAGTAAACAATACCATTTCGTATGTCTTAGTCAAAGACTTCTCTAATAATGTATACGGTGTACCTAACTTTTTGACAGGCAGAAGACTCAACTTTAGGTTTATTCTAAAAATTTAGGATTATTAAACTTAACTGAATCTGATTTTAGAACCACCTCACAAATCAACGGATTTATTCTAGCAAATCTCAAAACAATCCGATTCTTAGAAAGCTTAACTACTTCATTGAAAGATACATCCATTCTCTTAATGTATTCATTTTGATTTACCTCATAACTAACAATGAGTCTGTCAAGTGAGCTTCTTTCAAAATCAATTATTGCAGTTGTGTAATCAAAATCGTTACTAATGAGATATGATTTTCTTACAGAATTCAAGATTGAAACACCTACAATACCAATTACTAATAAAGATACAAAAGAAACAGCAATCCATCGCTCAAAATTGAGCCTAATGGGTTTATGTAGGGATTTTGTAGTCAAATAGGTATATGCCTCACTGGCTGAGACAGCCAATGTACCTCCAAAAATAAAATATCCCAATACTACCCAAATATATGCATTTGCAGTGTAATTAAGAAAGTAATTAGAGAACATAATCTGAAGCCCCCAGATTAAAAAAATGATAATCCCAATAAGTCTGTAAGGCAATGGAAAAATAGAGAGACTCTTCTCGTATTTTTCTTTAATTTTAATCTTATGTGCCTCATCTACCCTTGATTTTCTCTCATCTACAGATAATGATTTCCAATATTTATTTTCTTTGAGCTTTGATTTACTTTTTAATCGATTTATTTCAATCAAATAAGCTAATTTTAATTGCCTATCATAGTTATCTTTAGACTCTTGATTTCCCAAAAAATCTTTTGCAAGATTAAGGTATCTAGCCATCTCCTCTGCATCGGGGTCTGAGCTTACATCGGGATGATATTGTTTGATAAGTTTTTTATATGCAACTTTTACAACAGCAACAGATGCATAATTTTCTAAACCCAGTATTTTATAGTAATTTATCAATAGTAACTGCCAAATTAAACAACTATTATTAATTTAAACCACTGTAAATCAAAATTGATTTAAACTAAACATACAAATTAAAATTACCTAAATCCTATAAAACAATCAGCTAAGAGACTAAATTTGAAAAGTATGAATCTACATCAAGAATCAATGTTGAAAGAAGGATCATTGTCCAATAAGGTAATATGGGTTACAGGCGGAGGCACTGGATTGGGAAAATCAATGGTTAAAACATTTATTAGCTTGGGTGCTAAAGTGGCTATTTCTGGAAGAAGATTTGAAAAATTAGAAGAAGCACAAAAAGAAATATCTGAAGATAAAATATTTCCAGTAGTGTGTGACGTTCGAGAGAGTGGGCAAGTAGAAAAGGCTTTAAATCAGATTATCGAGCATTTTGGAACTTGTAACGGACTGGTAAACAATGCTGCAGGAAACTTTATCAGCCCTACTGAACGATTAAGCCACAGAGCTTTTGACATTATACTAGACATCGTTCTTAAAGGAAGTAAAAACTGCACCTTAAGTTGTGGTAAATATTGGATAAAGAACGACATACCTGGATATGTGCTTAACATAGTAACTACCTATGCTTCTACAGGAAGTGGTTATGTGGTACCAAGTGCTATGGCAAAAGCTGGTGTGTTAGTAATGACCAGGAGCTTAGCTGTGGAATGGGCTAAATATGGCCAAAGGCACAATGCAATAGCTCCAGGTCCATTCCCAACAAAAGGAGCATGGGACCGTTTATTTCCAAAGGAGATGTCTGAAAAAGTAAACCTTGAAAACAGAATCCCTTTAAAAAGAATGGGAGAACATATGGAATTAACAAATCTTGCGTCCTACCTCATGTCTGATTATTCAAGTTACATAAACGGTGAAGTGGTAACCATAGATGGTGGTGAATGGCTTCAAGGTGCTGGTCAGTTTAATCAAATGGAAGCTATCAGTAAAGAAGAGTGGGATATGTTAGAAAAAGTCATAAGGTCTAATCAAAAAAAGTCGTAAATTGAATTATCAAATTAAGTATATGCCAATGAATAATTCACCTCTTTAGGTGATGTTTAAATCAAAGTTTAATAAAATATTTGCTCAATAAATTATAGTTTTTAAGACCCATAAATATAACCCAACAATACATGAAATCACCTAATATCAAAAACAAAGTATTTGTTCTTACTTTAATTTTTAGCTTTCTATTTATTCACCAAAAAAGCATCACTTACACTGGAGGTGCTCCTGGTGGATACACAAATGCACCCAGTGAATCAAATTGTACTAGTTGTCATGGGGGTTCGCTTCAAACAAGTGGCACAAATTTCAATAATATTATTCTGACTAATAACTTCACCGGAGGAGGTTATATACCTGATAGCACATATACACTCACTTTAAAGTATACCCACTCAGGAAAAAATAAATTTGGTTACCAACTAACATGCCTTGATAATTCAAATAAAATGGCAGGTAGTTTTAGCACCATATCAGGAAATAATAAATCATTTATTAATTCTTCGACAATTTCAGGTTCAGTAAGAAACTACATGGGACAGACCAGTGCAGGTACATCAGGTTCTGGATCAGCTGCATGGAGTTTCAACTGGAAAGCACCTTCTACCAATAAAGGAACGCTAACAATATATGCCGTTGTCAATGCTACAAACTCATCTTCAACTACTGGTGGTGATATAATTATTGCCAAGCAATTTAATCTGGTGCCTTCTTCTCTACTACCTAAAGCTACAGCAGCAACCAGCAATTCAACTCCCTGCCAAAATTCTAGTTTTCAATTATCTGGATCAGGTACGAATAACCCCACCTCCTATTCTTGGTCAATTCCTGGGGGAAATCCAAGCATCTCTAATCAAAAAAATCCTAGCGTAGTTTTTAACTTCCCAGGTAAAAATAGAGCTATCCTCACTGTCACCAATACAAAAGGAAAATCAAAACCAGATACATTAGACATTAATGTTCTTGAAGCCCCAAGTCCATTTATATCTGGTAGTGCAAATCAACTTATTTGTGATGGAGATTCAATTTTACTCAAACCCTCTACTATTGAAAGGGGTGTTACTTATACTTGGAATAATGGCAAAAAATCAGATTCTCTGTGGGTAAGTTCTCCAGGCGATTACTTTGTATCTGGCCTATCTTCCAATGGTTGTGGTAAAAAAAGTAATACCGTGAACATAAAATTCTATGATAAACCTATTACTTCGTTATCCAGCTCTGTGAGGACATCTAATGATAGTACATGTGAAAATACAACAATTACACTATTTTCAGATTCTACGAATTATGACAGTTTTTATTTCTACAACTCAGGACAACTTTTAAAGAGTTCATCCAATTACAATTACGATGTATTTGTCAAAACTTCAACCAAATTTGGTTTACAGGTTAAAGATCAGAGAGGTTGTTTAAGTGACACATCAAAGTATGAAGTATTTACTAAAGATAAACTTCCTGCAGCTCAGATTTCATGTATAACATCTACACCGGATAGTATAACCTTTTCTTGGTCAGATGATTTTATACATTACGGCTATCAAGTTAGTATAGATGAGGGTAAAAATTGGTCATACCCATCAAGCGGAAATAATGGTAAAATTCATGAAATTGGAAGACTAAACCCTGAAGATTCTGTAACCCTATGGGTAAGAGGTATTGATCCTAGTCCATGTTATTACAGTGATATAGCAATTAAGAAATGTTTTTCTAAAGCATGCTCTCCATTAGATTATACTGTAAAAGCAGATTCTAGTATTTGTTTTGGTAATGTATGGTCGATTGAAATAAACGGACTTAAAAATCAAAATTATAGCATTAGTTTAGATGGAGGAAGTTCATTTACGGATACGCTATTTTCATTTAATCCTTCTATTTCTCGCGAATATGTTGTTCAAATTATTGACTCGTCTTATCTAACATGCCCGGCAAATGAAATTAAAATTCCTCTCGTTGTAAATCAAATTCGGAAGGCCAAACTAGAACCAATTAAAAAACAATCATTCTGCGATGGAGAGACAATTACATTTATTGCTAGTGATAGTATGGACCAATGGGACTTTATTTTGAATGGCGTAATGGTTCAATCAGGTAATAGTTCATCATATACAAATAATCTAATGTCTGATGGAGATAGTATTTATGTCATTTTTGAAAAAGGTCAGTGCTCAGATACCTCTCAAAAATTACGTGTAAATGTTGAACAAGATATTGATGCATCTTTTGACTATTCAAGAAATCAAACAGAGTATTCATTCACACCAACTATTGGCACTTTTGAAACTTATTCCTGGAATTTTGGAGATGGAAGCCCACTTACTAATACTATTTCTCCAACTCATAATTACGAGACAAGTGAAGGTAAAGATGTCAATGTAAACCTAGCTGTAACTACATCTAACCAATGTATTGAAGATAGCACCTTACTAATTTCTTTACCCGTATTTAGTAATATTAAAGAGTTTAACAACCTGGGCATTCATATTTATCCTAACCCAGTTGATCAAACAATATTTGTAGAACATAAACTTGACCGTGATTTGAAATTAGTTATCAGAACAATGAAAGGGAAATTAATCCAAGAAAATTCTATTGATAAATCACTAAATGAAATTGAATTAGATAAACTGGAATCAGGAATATATATTCTTGAAATTCATGATCAAAATAACCAATGGTCTAGCACAATAATAAAGAGATAAGCTGTATTTAATGAAGTCCTATTCGACCTTTGATTTTGTGGTGATGTTTTTGTAGGATAGAATCATTAAGAGCCATCTTTTCAAAATTTTGAATTAGTTTATTTGGTAACTTAGGTTGTCCAGCATCGACCCACGCAGTGTACCAAAAACAACCAATCATGTAAATTGCTTTCTTCATTCGACGTTCAACCATATTGTTGAGCAGAAGATGGTATGATTTTGAAAACTCTTGACTGTATACCTTAATTGTTGTCGCACCTCTTTGTTCAAAGGAATACTTTGTGTGTTCCATTTTTAATGTTTATTCCCTTTCTAAATTAAGTACCGTATCATGAGCAGAAAAACTCTCTTCTAATGCCATCCAAATAGACAAAAGAGGCTTATGAATATATTTTGCATTCCCTAAAAAAAAATCATAATCGGATAAAAAAACTTCTGGCAATCTTGATTCCCATAGACCATGAATACCATGTTGATTAGTCAACTGACCATTATAATTTTTTGTAGTATGTAAAGGGACATATGCATCTGCAATGTAATGTCCCAAATCAGCACTTAATTCTAAAATTTGACTATAGTCATGATTTCTCATAGCCTGCGTTAACCAGTATTTGACTTTTAAAATATGCCATGGAACAATTCCATGATCAATCAATACTTTTTCACCATATAAAAACATGGCACTATCCCAATAAAATGGTAAAGTATCTAACGGGACCTTGGACTCATAAAAATCAATATCAATATAATGTCTCGGAGACTCCTCTTCCACAACATACCTTCTTTGATCTGGTCGAACAGCCAATTCCCTGATTACATCAACATTTGTCTTGTAAAACCCAAACATTTCAGGCGGAAGAGTAAAACATGCATGATAATTAATCTCTTTATGGGCAAAAAAGCCCCATGGAGATGACGAAAAGCAGTAAATTAAAATAAAAAAAGTAAATAAAATTCTCATATACTTCAAAGGTAATTTTATCCTACATACTTAACTTAGAATAAATATCCAGTTAATCTTTTTCTTTGTAAGTATATTGAATATTAGTGTTATGAGCTTCTTCATCAATCTCAATTGAATTCCAATATTCATCTTCAAAATCATCAAAGTCATCATCTAAGGGTGGTGGTTTTTGAGGGCCTTTATTTCGATACAACGTTCCAAAAATAACTCCAGTAATTGCTCCAGATAGATGCCCCTCCCAAGATATATTTTTTCCGATTAATTTCCCAAACTCTGGGAATAGCCCATAAATTAGACTGCCGTACAAGAATATTAAAGTAAAAGAGGCTGCTAACATTTCTTTATTACGAGTAAAAAAAGAATGAGTCACAATAAAGAAAATTAAGGCATATACCAAACCACTAGCACCAATATGGTTACTTCCATGTTGCCCAATAAAAAAGAGTATAATCCCTGTAAATAAACTATTTAATACAATAATTGAAGCCCTTTCCTCACTGAAATTTATAAATATAAATCCCATCGATAATAAAAGGGGAATAGTATTACTTAATAAATGATCAAAATTACTATGTAAGAAAATCATGGTAACTACCCCATACAAGTCGTTCCACTTTTGAGGGTGTAAACCATAAGAATTTAAACCTAATTCATACCTTAAATTGACAAAAAATACAATCCAGATACACACAACTAAAAAAGCTGGCCATACCACAGAATCAATTAGTTTTATAAAAAAGGAAAACATCCTCTAGAATACTTACAAAATACGTTCCATCTTAAATTAGACTGACAGAAGGTCTTCATCTAATGAAAGACCATAGAAGACTTTCGAATCAAACGTAAAAAGACTAAACTTGCAACAAAATACAATAACTAATGGCTTTACAATGTGGAATCGTGGGCTTACCCAATGTAGGAAAATCGACACTTTTTAATTGTCTGAGTAGTGCTAAGGCAGAAAGTGCTAATTATCCATTCTGTACAATCGAACCAAATGTAGGAATGATTACTGTACCTGATGAACGATTAAATAAACTGTCTGATTTAGTTAATCCACAGAAAATAATTCCAACTACCGTTGAAATTGTTGACATTGCTGGCTTAGTAAAAGGAGCAAGTAAAGGAGAGGGTTTGGGTAATCAATTTCTTGGAAACATTAGAAATACCAATGCCATTCTCCATGTGGTTCGATGCTTTGATGATAATAATATAACCCACGTTGACGGTAGTATCGATCCCGTAAGAGATAAGGAAATCATCGATACAGAGCTACAACTTAAAGATCTTGAATCGATTGAAACAAAGATTTTAAAAGTTAAAAAACTAGCAGAAACTGGGAACAAAGAAGCTAAATCAGTTTACGAAGTAGTATCCCAGATAAAATCCACACTTGAACAAGGTAAATCTGCAAGATCAATAGATTTAGACTCAAATCAATTAGAACTAATTAAAGATCTAAATTTATTAACGCTCAAACCCGTTTTATACGTCTGTAATGTTGACGATGCTAGTGTTGTGAATGGCAATAAACATACTGACAGGTTTATTGAATCTGTAAAAAATGAGAATGCTCAAATCATGTTTGTCTCTGCTGAAATAGAGTCGGATATGATTGATATGGAGGAAGAAGATAAAATGATGTTTTTAGAAGATATGGGACTTCAAGAAAGTGGTGTGAACCGCATTATTAAGTCTGCTTATAAGTTATTAAACTATCAAACTTATTTTACGGCTGGTGAAAAAGAAGTTCGTGCATGGACCATAACAGAGGGATATACCGCACCACAGGCAGCCGGTGTTATTCATACTGATTTTGAAAAAGGGTTTATTCGAGCTGAGGTAATTGGCTACAATGATTACATTGAGTATGAATCTGAGGCTAAATGTAGAGAGGCTGGGAAACTTAGAGTTGAGGGTAAGGATTATTTAGTCAAAGACGGAGATATCATGCACTTTAGATTCAATGTTTAGATATATTAACTAACTTCGCAAATAACACTACAAACATGAAAAATATTATTAAATTTTTGGGCCTTATTGTTTTTGTCAGCATAACATTTATGGCTTGTGAAGACCAAAAAGAGTGTAAAAAAGAAACATCTTCTTGTGATACAGAAAAGGAGGAGTCCTGTTGTAAAAAGAATAAAGAAACATGCGAGGAGGAAAATAAAAAACCATGCTGTGATAAAAAAACTGACCCTAAAGAGAACGAGTCAAATAGCGACACTACTCAAAATGATTTAGTTATTGGTGATTTCGTTCTTTAATTAAAAAGAATCAGATTCTCTCAAATCTTTTATCTTTAAGCTTCTAATAAAAACAGACATACCAGATAAGATACATATTATTAATCCTGTTAGTCCATCAAGAAAACCAAGTTTTAAAAAATAGTCTCTCATAAATCTAAAAATAGGCTTGAAAGATAAATGATAAAAATTAACTCTTTCTCCCTTTGAATATCTCTCATTTGCACCCCAAGTGCTGTACCTATCCCACTTTTCTAGATAATGATGGATATCTTTAAATGTATAATGAATTAGCTTTTCTTTTAATATACCCACTTTGCCATCACAAATCATTTCTGCATGGACATTTTTATCTTCATACACACATTTATCTTTCCTAAATAATCGAATAACTTTATCCCCTTGCCAGCCAGAAAATCTAATTTTTTTCCCCATAAAATGGTTTTGTCTTTTGATCCAAAAAGCACAATAGGGCAAATTGTTTTTTACGACATTAATAATTTCTGTTTTTAAATTAAATGTGATTCTCTCATCGGCATCAATCAAAATCACCCAATCATGTGAGGCTTGTGGGATGGCCCAATTTTTTTGAGATGCAGAATATTCATAAGTCCTTTGAATAACTTTCGCACCTTTATTTTTGGCAATTTCTACCGTTGAGTCTGTACTAAATGAATCAACAACTAATATCTCATCAGCCCAAGATACTGAATCAATAGCCTCAGCGATATTATGCTCTTCATTAAATGTTGGTATTAATGCTGATATCTTGTAATTCATCAATTTAGATTTTTTTAGTTACCAAAGGTATCATTTTTATACTTTTGTTTTTGATTATAGTTTAATTATTAATAATGAAAATAAGTGGTTTCACCTTTATAAAAAATGCAGAAAAATTATATATCCCTGCAAAACAGTCCATACTTTCTATCTTACCAATTTGTGATGAATTTATAATTGCAATTGGTGATAATGATAAAGATGATCGTACTACAGAAATTATTCAATCCATTAAATCTGAAAAGATCAAAATCATACATACAAAATGGAACACAAAGGATTACCCCAAAAACACCATATTTGCTCAACAAACTGATATTGCAAAACAACATTGTAAAGGAGACTGGTTATTCTATCTTCAATGTGATGAAGCTATTCACCAAAATGATTTAGATACAATAAGGAAAGCTTGCAAAGATCACCTTTATAATAAGAGTGTGGATGGCTTTTTATTCAATTATTTACATTTTTGGGGAGATTATAATCATTACCATAACAGCCATTCATGGTATAAAAAAGAAATTAGGATTATAAGGAATTTACCATCTATTCATTCGTGGCAAGATGCTCAATCTTTTAGAAAATTTACAAAATGGGGAGGTGGAACATTCAATGACTACACAAGTAGAAAAGACAATGCTAAATTAGATGTCATTGAGCTAAATGTGAATGTTTTTCATTATGGTTATGTAAGACCCCCAAAAATGATGTCGAATAAGAGAAAATCAAGCTCTTCCTCCTATCACGGGAAAAATGCAAAAAATATTTTGTCAAGAATAGCTATTGAATATGACTATGGACCCTTAAATAAACTAAATAAATTTAATGGGTCTCATCCATCCGTCATGAACAATTGGATTAGTCTATTCAATTGGTCCTCAAAATTACAATACAGTGGTAATAGGAATAAAAGACGAGCACCTCATAAACATGAAAAAATGAGATATAGGATATTATCTTTCATAGAAAACACCTTTTTCAAGGGTAATGTCATTGGGGGTTTTAAGAACTATAATATCATCAAGAAGTCTTAAACTTAAAGAAAAAAATCTCAGGATACACAAACCCAAAGTGCTATAAAATCAATATCTAGAACTTACTTGGATACTAATTCCTTAATATGGTCCTCTAAATCATATTCGTCACCCTCAACATAACCTGTGTGAGTGTATACAATTTTACCCGATTGATTTACTAAAAAAGTAACTGGAGGGTTGGCAACATTCATTGCTCTTTGCAACTCACCATTTGGATCTAATAAAACATCAAAACCCCAATTTAGAGCATTGACCGTAGGTTTAACTTTGGCGGCATTTCTTGAATCGTCCAAACTAATAGCCACTAATTCCATATTATAATCTTCAATCCAATCATCCAATAAAACATTAAGATTCTTTAACTCCTTGATACATGGTTTACACCAAGTAGCCCAAAAAGAGATAACTGTAATTTTCTCGTTAGTCCCATAATCAGCGAGATTAATATCCTTACCATCAATATTTTTAAGGGTAATTTCTGGAAGTGATGACAAAGAAGCATTATCCACTTGAGCTTGTGAATTAAGTGCTGCTATAATTAGAATTATTAATGAGATGTGTTTTAGCATAATGTTTTTATGAAGTTTTAATCAATGAGTATGCCAAGATCAAAATAAGCCATTGATTTCAGCATCTATTTTATTAATAATTGACCCAAGATGTTCTGGATTATTTTCAAAATCAATATCATCTACATCAATAATTAGAAGTTTTCCATCCTTATAGGTGCTAATCCAGGCTTCATAACGTTCATTTAACCTTTTAAGGTAGTCTAAACGAATACTATCCTCATACTCGCGTCCTCTTTTTTGGATTTGTCCGACCAAATTTCCGATAGAGCTTCTAAGATAAATAGTTAAATCAGGTGCATCAACACTAATTTTAATATTAGTAAATAAAGCTTGATAGGTATCAAAATCTCGAGTACTCATCAATCCCATAGCATGAAGATTTGGGGCAAATATGTATGCGTCTTCATAGATTGTTCTGTCTTGAATAATATTTTTAGTACTATTTTTTGCTTGAATTAAACTACTAAATCGCGTATGTAGAAAATAAATCTGTAGGTTAAATGACCAACGCGTCATATCATCATAAAAGTCAGTGATATACGGATTATTATCCATAGCCTCATAGTGAGGCTCCCAATCATAATGATTTGATAATAGTTTGGTTAGTGTGGTCTTACCTGACCCGATGTTACCTGCTATAGCTATATGCATTTTATTTTTTGGTTAGTTTTATTTATTTGTAGAAATTCTTAAATCCAATAATTCCTCTTACTTCTTGTAACGTTTTATTGGCACTTTCATTCGCTTTTTCAGCACCTATTTTTGCTGCTATAGCTAGAGCTTTAGAATCATTTTTATAATGATTTATTTTTTCTCTAATAGGGGCTACAAATTTCAGTACATCTTCTGCTATTTGTTTTTTTAAATCTCCATATCTGATTTGAGCAGTTTGATGTAATTCCTCAAAATGAGCAATAGTAGATTTATCAGAAACTAAGTTCATAATATCAAACAAATTCTGAAGACCTTCCGACTTAAGCATTCCAGGTTCGGTTGGTCCATTATCTGTTACTGCCCTCATAATTTTTTTCCGAATCACTTGATCTTCTTCATCAAAAACAATCGTATCAGCATCTCCACTACTTTTACTCATTTTCCCTTGTGCTGTAAGTCCTGGAACTTTAATTAGTTTACCAGTATTACTGTAGGCTTTTGGTTCGTTGAAGTAGGTATTACCATACATATGATTAAATCGATTAGCAAATGTTCTTGTCATTTCTAGGTGTTGTTGTTGATCCTTGCCCACCGGAACAAAGTCAGCATGATGTGCTAATATATCAACCGCCATAAGCACTGGGTACGTCAATAGACCAGCATTAACATTATCTTTTTGAGATCGTATTTTTTCCTTAAATGATGTACTTCTCTCTAATTCACCCAAGTAAGCATTCATATTCATATAAGTGTATAGTTCAGCAATGGCTTTTACGTCACTTTGAATGAACAGTGCACATTTTTCAGGATCCACCCCCATAGCTAAATGTTCAGCTAAAACTTGTTTGACATTGCTGTGTAAATCAGATGGTGCTGGATGAGTAGTCAAAGAATGAATATCCGCAATGAAAAAAAAACATTCATGTTCTTCCTGCATTTTAAGAAAACTATTAACTGCACCAAAATAATTACCTAAATGCAGCTTCCCTGTGGGCCTTATACCAGATACGACTCTTGACATCTAATTATTGAAGCCTCAAAAATAGAACGCCAAAAACATTATACCAATGTTGTGGATATTTAAAATGATTTAAACTAAAAAAATTAAACTTAAGTAGATTCAATCAACTGGAATTGTTTTTGAAAAAGCGTGAAATATGCCCCTTTTTTAGCCATTAGTTCTTTATGATCTCCAATTTCGACAACAACACCTTTGTCAAGGACAAGAATTGAATCAGCTTCCTTGATTGTACTCAAACGATGTGCTATTACTATAGATGTTCTATTAGACATTAGTTTCTTAATAGCTTGTTGGATGAGGTCCTCTGTTTCAGAGTCAACACTCGATGTGGCTTCATCTAAAATTAATATTTTCGGATCTGCTACCATAGCGCGGATAAAAGAAACTAATTGGCGTTGACCACCAGACAATGAAACACCTCGCTCCATAACTTCATAGTTAAAATTACCTTCTAATTTTTGAATAAATTCATATGCACCAACTGCCTTTGCTGCATCCTCGACCTGTTTTGAGGAGATTTCTTTATTCTTAAGATTTACATTTTCATTAACAGTCCCAGCAAAAAGAAAAACATCTTGCATTACTACACCAATCTGACTTCTTAATGATTTTAAATCTAAGGTTTTTAAATTAACCCCATCAATCAAAATATCTCCTTTTTGAAATTCGTATAATCGAGTAATTAAATTTACAATAGTTGACTTACCTGCACCAGTAGCACCAACAATAGCAAGACTTCTTCCAGGTTCAATACGAAAACTTACATCTTTTAAAACTTGAACATCTTCATTATATGAAAACCAAACGTTTTTGAAATCAATACCACCATTAACATCTGTTAAAAGTTGTTTACCTTTTTTTTCTACATCTGAAAAATCATCTAGTAAATCAAAAATACGTTCACTACTAACCATTCCCATTTGCATTGTGTTAAATCGGTCAGCAATGAATCTAATTGGTCTAAAAATAAGATTGATATACAATATAAATGCTGATATTAAACCAACACTTGCCTCAGATGGATATCCAACACTCCAAAAAATTATTAATCCCAACGCCAAACTACTTAAAATCTCAACAATTGGGAAATAAATAGCATAATAAAAGATAGATCGTTTATTAGCTTCACGGTGTTCCCGATTAATTTTTTCGAACTTATCAAATTCTTGATTCTGCTTGCCAAAAATTTGAACAACTTCCATCCCGACAATTTGCTCTTGAACAAAAGAATTCATTTGAGATACTTTAGTACGAACGGTCTGAAAAGATACCCTAACCCCTCTTCTAAAAAAGTCAGAAGCAACAATAAGTAAAGGTAAAACACACAGGGAAATAAGTGTTAGCTGCCAGCTACTGTATAACATAACTCCCAAAACCACAATTATTTGAGCTAAGTCCCCAAGAATAGATATGAAACCCTGAGAAAAAAAAGATGAAATAGTCTCAACATCAGAAATAGATCGAGTAACAAGCGTACCTACCTTGCTTCTATCAAAAAATCTACTGCTCATTGAGATGATGTGCTTATAAACTCTGATCCGTAAATCTTCAATTACCTTTTGTCCCAATAGATTAGAAACATAAGTGTTACCAAAAATTACAATGCTATTTAATAATAGATGAACAAAAATGAAAATAGAAAAGGTAGTAATTCCCTCAATATCTTTATTTGCGATAGGTTGATCCAGTGTATATTGAACAAGTAAAGGGCGAACAGGTGCCAAAATTGTAGCAATTACTGTCAATACCAAAGCAAGTAAGGCTATAGTTTGGTGTGGTTTTGCTAATTTAATTATTCGCAAAATCAAATGAAAATCAAAGGAAATAGAATTATTAGACTTTGAACTCATCCCAATTATAGCCAATTTCTAATAAATATAATCCTGCTGCCGATACACTTTTGCCAGCTTTACTTCGCTCAAGACTACTAATTATTTTTTGCAAATCATCTATGGAAATATTTCCATACCCAACTTCCAATAATGTTCCAACCAATGCTCTTACCATATTGCGTAAAAATCTATTTGATCTTATACGAAATTCAATCAATTCATAATTCTCGGACCACTCAGCCACCATTAGATCACAGAGCGTAGTTTTGTTATCCCCTCCTCGCTTGCAGAAAGAGGCAAAATCTTCATGTTTTAAAAGTTCTCTGCACCCCTCATTCATGAGTTCTATGCTTGGTTTGTTGTAAAGAAACAAGGTTTGATTCTCAGTAAATGGGTTCTTGATTGCTGTAGCTTTGTATACATACGTTCGGTAGATAGCCGAAAAACGTGAGTGAAACTGATCGTTCACTTCAAATGATTCCTTTATAGCAATATCTTTGGGTAACATCTGGTTCAATCGAAAAACAAATCGTTCAGGCAATTCTAGGTTATAATCAAAATGCAAAAAAAATTGAATGGCATGTACACCTGTATCTGTCCTTCCACAACCCATTACTGAGGTTTGTACTTTTAAAATTTTAGATAACTCTTTTTCTAAAACTTCCTGAACAGTAACATTATTAGATTGCATTTGCCAACCATGGTAATTTGTTCCGTTGTAAGCTATTTCTAATACGTATCTCAATGGTACATACAAAGCAATGTATTTTTACTCAAATTGAACATAAAAACAATTAAAATATCATCACATTTAATAAGAAGTACTTGATTTAATTTATTCTTTTGAATTTGAGGAAATTATTAACTAAAAGTATTCATCTAATTATATTTTTGTTGCCATTATAATTAAAAAATGAATCAACAACTAATAGAATGTGTACCAAATTTTAGTGAGGGTCGTGATCTTGGAGTCATTAAACAAATCACCAATGAAATTGAAAGTGTCGATGGAGTTAAACTTTTGGATGTCGATCCGGGAGCAGCCACAAACCGGACTGTGGTGACATTTGTCGGGACGCCACAAGCTGTTGTTCGTGCCGCATACAAAGCAATTGTAAAAGCTGGAGAATTAATTGACATGAGTAAACATTCTGGAGAACATGCCCGGATGGGAGCAACAGACGTATGTCCTTTTATTCCAGTAGCAAATATATCTATGGAAGAAACTTCCAATTGGGCAATTAAACTTGCCAAAAAAGTTGGAGAATCTACCAAAATACCGGTATACCTATATGGCGAGTCACAACCAAACAAAAAACGTCACATTTTATCCATTATTCGAGCTGGAGAATATGAAGGATTTTTTGAAAAAATTAAAAAGCCTGAATGGAAACCTGATTTTGGACCATTGGAATACAATTCAAAATCAGGAGCAACCACCATTGGTGCAAGAGATTTTTTAATTGCATATAATATAAATCTTAATACCAAATCTACTCGAATAGCAAATCGGGTCGCTTTTGACGTGAGAGAAAATGGAAGAGTTAAACGTACGGGCAATCCATATACGGGTAAAATAGTTACTGATAAAAATGGTCAAACAGTTCGCTTACCTGGAACGTGTAAAGCCGTACAAGCAGTGGGATGGTATATTGATGAGTATAATGTTGCTCAAGTAAGTGCCAATCTAACCAACTATCAAATCACCCCAATTCATACATTCTTTGACGAGGTTCAAAAAAGCTGTATATCAAGAGGGGTTAGAATTACTGGAAGTGAATTGGTCGGCTTAATTCCCTTAAAAGCAATGTTAGATGCAGGTAAACATTATTTAAAAAAACAAGGAAGATCTCTCGGTGTAAGTGAGGAAGAACTAATTCATATTGCCATCAAATCTATGGGGCTTGATGAATTAGGACCATTTGATCCGAGTAAAAAAATTATTGAATACCAACTTAAAAATGAAAGTGATGAACGTTTAGTCAATTTAACTGCCAAGAAACTAGCCCAAGAAACGGCCTCTGAGAGCATGGCACCTGGTGGAGGGAGTATCTCTGCATATGTTGGTTCTCTAGGAATCTCATTAGGGACTATGGTTTCTAATTTATCTGCCAACAAACCAGGATGGGAAGAAAAATTAGATGATTTTTCAAATTGGGCTGAAATTGGTCAAAAAATTCAGAAAGAACTATTATTTCTGGTAGATGAGGACACCAGATCATTTAACCAAATTATCGATGCAATTCGAATGGCTAAAGACACAGAAAGTGAAAAAAAGCTAAGGATAGAGGCTATTCAAAATGCAAGTAAGTATGCTGCTGAGGTTCCATATCAAGTTATGCAAACCAGCTACAAATCTCTCGATTTATTAAAAGCAATGTTAGAAATTGGCAACCCAGCATCGATGTCTGATACTGGTGTTGGGGCTTTATGTTGCCTAACAGCTATAGAGGGAGCGTATATGAATGTTAGAATTAATACCAAAGATTTAAATGATAAGGATTTTGCATCGAATCTCAACAAAAAAGCAAATAAATTGATGGCTGAAGCCAAACTAAATTTTGGATTAATAATAAAACAGGTTCACGAGAATATTCATTAGTAAAGAAAAATTTCAAAAAATGTGACCATTTAATTTCATTAAAATTACCTATAATTGTGCCTTAGGATAATGAATAAGACGTTATTACCACTTATGAAAAAATTACTAATTTTACTTGCGGCCTTTTTTAGTTTAAATACTTATGCACAGCAAGATCCTTACTACACGCACTTTAAAGACGTCATCCAAGCTTACAACCCAGCAGGAGCAGGAAACAGACAAGGAATGATTTGCATAAGCGGTTTAACTCACCATCAATGGAGGGATTATACAGATGAAACTCAATACAGAGGAACAGAGGCCATCGATGGTAGTGGTCAAGATGTTGCTCCAGTTACGTATAATATGAATGTGAATTCAGTCTTTAATTTGGGTAAATCTGGCGATCAATTTTTAGGTGCAGGTCTTAGTATAATCGATGACAAAATTGGATATACAAAATCTACTGCCTTCATGGCCAATTTGAATTATCGTAAACAATTTCAAGGAGGATTCAACGAAGTAGCTATTGGTCTTGGTATTGGAGGTACACAATGGGGTTGGGTCGATCCTAAATTTCAAGCAAAAGATGCATTTGACTCAAACATTCCCGATGGAGATGGTAATGAAATGAAACTTGACTTAAATTTTGGATTGATGTATAAACAACAACAAATTGGAGTAAGTTCATTCAAAAACTTCTATGCTGGATTTTCTATGACAAATATTAATCAAGCACAATACTCAGTTTCAGTTTTGACAAAAGATGGTCAAACTAGATCTCTAAATATGTCATATGTCCCCCATTATTATACCATTGTAGGAAGCGATATCGACATGGGTAATTTTACTCTAGAACCTGCTTTTTTAGTTAAATATGGTTTACTACAAGGTTCTTATAAACCTCAAGTTGATTTAAATATGACCGCTTTATTTGCAAATACATTCCGAGGAGGATTAGCATACAGACAATGGGCAAATAGCGATGCGGTATCTGTGCTTCTAGGTTACCAAAAAGATAACATTAAAATTGGATACTCGTATGATATCACTTTATCAAATATTCAAAAAGTGAGTAATGGTACACATGAAATCTTTGTGAGGTATTGTATTCCTATATCTGTTACACCTCCAACTAAAATCATTAGAGAAAGTGTTAGATTTTTATAATTTCATCTTAATTAAGTAGATATATACTTAAAAGATATTTTCAACGTTAAAACCCCAGACAATAGAAATATTGTTGTTTTTTTCAACATTTAAATGTTAATTTGTCAAACTTTTAATAGAGTAAAAAGATATGAAATATACAGTTAAAGCATTAGTAGTTATGTCATTCCTCACTTTAATCGGTTGTGGAATGGGTGACAATGGAGAACTGATTGGTGTTCAAGGAAGAAGACCTTGGTTTCACCCACAGCCATTTGGCACTGTCTATATTCCTACAGGAACATTTCATACAGGCCAAAGTGATGAGGATATATTTCACACTTACATAGCTCCAAACAAACAAGTTTCTGTAGCTGCTCTGTGGATGGACGATACTGAAATTACAAACAATGAATATCGCCAATTTGTGGCTTATGTGAAAGATAGTTTCATGCGACTCGAAATGGAAGCTACAGTCGAAATTGAGGATGAGTATGATGACTATGAGGTTCTTGATTATGACGATGATGTTACTGTTGAAGATTTTTATAACGAACATGGAGATCGTTACTATTACAAGGGTAAAGAACGATATGATCATCGTAAACAATGGGATATCCGTAAATTAGAATACACCTATACATACGTAGATTTTCAATCTGCTGCCAAAGGAAGCTATTTAGAATCTAATCGGGCTGATTACCTAGTTACTAAAACAAGAGCTATCTATCCAGATACTTTAGTATGGGTAAGAGACTTCACATATTCCTACAACGAGCCAATGACTCGTCAGTATTACAATCACCCAAAATATGATGATTATCCAGTGGTAGGAATAAACTGGCACCAAGCAAACGCATTTTGTAACTGGAGAACCCGATGGATGAATAGATATTGGTCAAACCAAGAAATGCCAATAACTGAAGATTGGAGACTTCCAACAGAATTCGAGTGGGAGTTTGCTGCCAGAGGTGGAAGAGATAATAATATGTATCCATGGGGTGGACCATATACTAGAAACAGTAAAGGATGCTTATTAGCCAATTTTAAACCAAATCGTGGTAACTACATGGCTGATGGAGGATTTTGGCCAGTGAGAGCTGATTCATATTTCCCCAACGATTATGGCCTATATAATATGGCTGGCAATGTTGCTGAATGGACGATTTCTGCTTATGATGAAGCAAGTATGCAATTTACTCATGATCTTAATCCTGATTATCAGTACGATGCGGATGATGATGGACCACTTTCATTAAAACGTAAGGTTACTCGTGGTGGTAGCTGGAAAGATATTGCTTACTTCATTCAGAATGGATCAAGATCCTACGAATATCAAGATACTTCAAAATCGTATGTGGGCTTCAGATGTGTTCAGACCTACATTGGAAGAAGTGCAAACGATACCAAATAAGCTTATTTGGCTTGCACTTTAATAGCAATCTAAATTAATTTTATAGACATAATAGAATTAAATGTTTAAAAATGACATTTTTAATCTATTCGCATAACAATATGCATCATATATTTGAAAAAATTATTAAAAACATTAAAATTAAAAATTATGGCAAATTTCTTTGAATCAAAATCAGGTAAAAAAATTATGGCAATGGCCTACGGGTTAGGTGCTGCAGTAGTAATTGTTGGTGCATTATTTAAAATACTTCACCTCCCAGGTGCAGACGCTATGCTTATTTTGGGTATGGGTACTGAGGCATTTATATTTGCCTTATCTGCATTTGAACCACTACATGAAGAATGGGATTGGAGTCTTGTTCATCCAGAACTTGCGGGCATGGAGGGTGATGATTCCTCAAAGAAATCAGGCACAGTATCACAGCAACTAGACCAAATGCTTAACGAAGCAAAAGTAGGTCCTGAACTTATAGAAGGTCTTGGCACAGGTCTTAAATCACTTTCGTCGAATGTAAGCTCTATGGCTGATTTATCAGGAGCTACAATTGCAACAAAAGAATATGCTGATAACATTCACAAGGCAAATGAGCAAATTATCGGTATGGGTACATCATACACACGTGCTATAACTGCTTTAGATAGCTTATCTGAAACTACAGAAAATTTCAAAGAAACAACCTCAAAAGTAGCAAGTATTAATTCTACCTTGAACGATAGTCTAATTAGCTTCGACCAAAACATACAAAACTTGAATAAAGTATATGGTGGCATGTTGAATGCAATGAGACCAAATAATTAATCTTTCACATAATTAAAAATTAAATAAATAAAATTATGGCTGGAGGTAAATTATCCCCGCGGCAGAAGATGATTAACATGATGTACCTTGTACTCATGGCTCTTCTTGCCCTAAACGTATCGAAAGAGATTTTAAAATCTTTTCACCTATTCGAACAAAGTTTTAATAATGCGGCTTTAAATATTGACGCTAAAAACAAGGCAACGTTCGCTGCACTTCAAAAATCAAGTGATGAAAATCCTTTAAAAACTAAACCTTACATTGAACGAGCTCGCAAAACTCAAACCATTGCTAACGATTTTGTAAAATATGTAAATAATTTAATTTCTACAACTGAAACCCTTTATGGTGGTGATGAAGCTCGAAATGAAGAAGGTGAAATGTTAGCTGCTGACCAAATGGAAAAGCATGCCAATTATTTTGTCAATGAAGGTCATGGAAAAGAATTTCAAGACAAAATAAATAAGGCAAGAGAGGATATGCTTAATATTCTTAAACCTGATTTGTCTGATACACTATACAATATCAAAACCAACGAAGTTTATGATGAGGTCAAAGCATCTTGTCAACTTTGGGCTAAAGAACCTACTGGTGGTAAAGGGACATGGGTGTCTCAAAACCTTGAACACGTTCCCGCAGCTGGTCTTATGGCGGTTCTTTCAAGAATCAAAAATGATGCTAAATCTCTAGAGGCTAATGTTTTAGAAAAATTAGCAAGTAGAATTGATGCAACAGATTACAAATTTGACAAGCTCGAAGCCAAAGTCCTAGCAAAATCAAATTATGTGATGCAAGGCGAACCATACGAAGCAGATATATTATTGGTTGCTTCTGATTCTAAAAGTGATCCACAAATTACCGTTGATGGAACAAGTATAAATGTTGATGGTGGTGTTGGTAAATACACACAACTTGCAGGTGGTATTGGCATCAAAACCTTTGCTGGTAAAATAGTTGTCAATGGACCTGAAGGACCTCAAGAATTTGAATTCGCAGATGAATTTACCGTATTTAAACCTGCAGCAACCATTGCAGCTACTGAAATGAATCTTCTTTACAAAGGCATTGATAACCCGATGTCGATCTCTGTCCCTGGGTTTGCTGCCTCTGATGTAAGAGTGTCTGCTCCTGGATTAAATTTAAAATCACTGGGTGGAGGTAAATACAATGCGAAAGTTCCAAGCAGTACAAGTCGAGAAGTAAGAATTACTGCCTCTATAACAAGAGATGGAAAATCAAAGGTTGTTGGATCACAGAAATTTAGAGTTAGAAGTTTGCCTCAACCAAGAGCTCAATTAGGAGGTATTCCGAATGATGGCCTCCCCAAAGGAAAGGCATCTGTATCTGCTCAATCCTCAATTATTGCATCTATGGGTGCCGGTTTTGCTTACAATCTAAACTACAGAGTACAAGGATTTAAGCTAATCATGGCATACAAGAGAAAACCTCCCGTTATGGAAAATAGTTCTAGTGGAGCTTTAACTAATCGAATGAAATCTTTGATTAGATCAGCTAAAAAAGGAGACAGAATTTTAATAGAAGGTATACGAGCCAAGGAAGCAAAATATGGTTTTAAAGCCAATTTGAGTCCAATCATTATCACTATTAAATAATTTATTGAGAAATAATTCGTTATTTTGCAGAATCGAGATTAAAGATATGAATAGAATACTTATAATATGCATGACTATTTTCCTTATGACCTCTGCGTCTAAGGCACAAATAAGTAAATTCGAAGATTTTACATTCCCACACACAGCTGTGAAAGAACGTAAAGCTGTTCCTTATCGCTATATCCGTGAAGCAAATGTTAAATGGAGTAAGCGTATTCATCGAGTTATTGATGTCAGAGAAAAGCAAAACAAGGTAATGCACTGGCCTAGAAACCCTTTCTATCTTCTTGTTTGGAACGCTGCAATGAATGGTGAATTAACTGCTTATGCTAACGATTCTCTAACATCTATTAAGACTCCTGAGGATATCATGAAAGAAATCAGTATTGAAACAACAGTAATGGTTCCTAATCCTGATAACCCAGATGATCCTTACGATTTAGTTCAAACTACAGTTGTTGAAACTCAAGAGCCTTCTGATTTTGTTAAATACAGACTTATGGAAGATTGGATTTTTGATTATAATTATTCTGACTTTAAGGCTAGAATTATCGCTATAGCCCCGCTGATTAGTCCATTAACAGAGTCTGGCGTGGAATTAGGTGAAATTCCTCTATACTGGTTGAAAATGGATGACTTGAGAGACAAGCTATCTCAAGAAGAAGTATTTAACGGTAAAAATGATGCCGCTAGAATGAGCTTTGACCATTGGTTCCAAATGAGGCAGTTCAGTAGTTATATTGTCAAAGAAAGTAACATGTATGACCTAGATATTTCGATGCTTGAGGAATTCAGAGATGATGGTGTAGAAGCACTGCTTGAGAGTGATCGAATCAAGAATGAGTTATTCATACTAGAACACGATCTCTGGGAATACTAAAAATAAAGAACAAAAAAAAGAGGGCCGATTTGGTCCTCTTTTTTTTTTGATCTAAAATAAGTTAGCATTTCTTAAAAATCACTGCTACCCCCTGCCCTACACCAACACACATAGTAGCCAATGCATATTTCGCAGTCTTACGTCTTTTAAGTTCATGAATCAATGTACTTGCAATTCGTGCACCAGAGGCACCTAAAGGATGACCAATTGCAATCGATCCACCATTTACATTAATAATTTCAGGATCAATGGCTAGGTCTCTTATACAAGCGATTGACTGAGCTGCAAAAGCCTCATTCAACTCTACTAAATCAATATCTTGTATAGAAATTCCAGCTCTTTCTAGGGCTTTAAATGTTGCGTTTACTGGACCAATACCCATAATATCTGGAGATACTCCTACTGCTGCACTTGAGACAATTTCTGCTATTGGTTCTAAATTGTATCGTTTTAGTGCTTCTTCGGAAACTACCATTAAAGCAGCAGCTCCATCATTAACTCCTGATGAGTTCCCTGCAGTTACGGAACCGCCATCCTTAAAAGCTGCTCTTAAATTACCAAGAACTTCAACTGAACTCATACGGGGATGTTCATCTTTATTAAAGATAATATCCTCTAATTTTCTTTGGGGTATCGTGATTGGAATAATTTCATCTGAAAATTTATCTGAATTATGAGCTGTTTCATACTTGAACTGTGAATGATGAGCAAATTCATCTTGCTCAACTCTAGTTATTTGGTATTTATCGACAATATTTTCAGCGGTCTCACCCATTGCATAGGGATGATACATCTTCGATAGTTTAGGATTTATAAATCTCCATCCGATTGAAGTATCATATATTTTATTTGACCGACTATATGCTGACTCAGATTTTGGAAGTACAAATGGAGCTCTAGACATACTTTCAACACCTCCTGCTATATAAACATCTCCATAACCTACTGCTATATTCTTTGATACATCTGCAATAGCTTGTAAACTGCTTGCACAGAGACGGTTAATCGTTAGCCCTGGCACAGTATAAGGCAAGCCTGCAAGTAGCGAACTCATTCGAGCTACATTACGATTATCCTCGCCTGCTTGATTTGCAGCACCCAAAACAACATCCTCTATATCTGCAGGATCTACATTTGAATTCCTTAACATTAGAGATTTAATAACCTCAGCTGCTAGGTCGTCAGGTCTCTGAGAAGCTAAAGTCCCTCCAAATTTACCTACTGCAGTTCTTGCCGCATCAACAATATATGCTCGTTTCATTTAATTCAAAAATAGTTAGTTATTAATGGTATCCATGATGAATGAATACATTGGTTGTTTTTTTGTTATGTTCATGATAATATATTCTTTATCTATCTGAGTGTGATCATCCTCAATAAGCCATGACGGAGCATGTTTTTCTATCATATAACGATGATAGCGATACTCAACATTGGATTTATTCTCATCTATTAGGGTATTAAGACTATTATATCCCTTATTAAAATAAGAAAGCTTTTGATAGGGGTTCATAACATAATCTGCCTTCATGCATTCAAAAACTGATTTATAACATAACTCATCTTTAGACAATAGCTCTTTGTTGTTCAAATCTTCTAGGATAGAAATTACCCGAGTTTTATCTTGAGACTGATAGACCTCACGGCATCTGGAAATATTCAAAAAATTAATAGTAAATAATATGATATATATAAGAATATTCATTTCACATTAGCAAGAGCACCCAGTAAAACAATAAATGCACAAATATCATCCAGTAACTTCTGCCTGTAATCGATGGAATTTTCCTAAATAACAATTGAAAAATAAATGAGAATATAAACCAACAGATGTAGTTAAATATAGGTATCTCACCATTCGCCCACCACCACCAACCAAATCGAACAGCAACGAGCTCAAGTAAAAAATCATAAGCTGTAATGACGATTGCTGATAGCAATGCGGAAATTACATACTGGTTTGTTACCAAATTTATCAAACTTCTTGCTGCTATTGATAGCATTGCCCATGTAAGAGGAATTATTACTGGTACATGATAATATTTAAATCCTAATATGCTTCCATATTTATAGTCTCCAAATAGGTATCCATAATTGACCCCAACGTACTCTATTCCAAAAGAAAATAATAGGATTAGAAGGATGGCCAAAATATTTCTAATAACCCATCTCCCCTCTTCTAAATAGACAATTAAAAAACTAAACAATAACATGTATGGGGTTAAGCTTAGAAAGAAGGATCGTGTTACAGGCAATAGAATACCAATAAGCCCTACAACATAGGGTACTAGTAAAAGTGTAAAAAAGTTAGTTTTAACAAATCTTGAAATCATTACTTATAATATCCGTTGAAATTTTTGCAGATAACAAACATAAAGGAATCCCTCCACCTGGATGCACACTACCACCACAAAAATACAAACCCTTGTGATGTTTATTAAAATTTGAATGCCTTAAAAAAGCTGACATCTTGTTGTTGGAACTAGAACCATATAGTGCACCTTTATAGCTACCCGTCTTATCCCAAATCATTTGTGGTGTAAGGATGTGCTCAACCTCAATCATTTTCTCTATTTCTTCACCAAGTATGCGACTAAGCTTAGTCAGTATATTCTTTTTTGTCTCACTGATTAGACGACCCCAATCTTGATTTTCTACATAAGGTGCATTGACCATAACGAACCAATTTTCACAATTAGAAGGTGCGTCATCTTTCTTACACTTACTACTTATTTGAACATAAACTGTTGGGTCTTCATCTATGGTATGATTTTTAAATATCGATGTAAACTCTTTTCGATAATCTTCAGAGAAAAAGATATTGTGAAGTTCCAAATCCTTGAATTCCTTTTTAATACCCCAATAAAAAATCAAAGCTGAACTACTTGGTTTATAATGCCTATTTTGGGCTTTCAGTAGCTTTTTTAATGGACCTTGAGATGCAGAAGCAATGTCCATATTGCAAATAGCTATATCATAAACCAAATCTTCCTGATTTACCTTGTATCCTTTATCAACCTTGACTAATTCATTCACATCAGTATTGAAATTAAATTGAACACCTAATTTTACTGCTTTTTCATAGAGAGCGTCAACAATAGATCGCATACCTTTCTTCGGAAAATACGCTCCAATACCAAATTCATAATGCGGTATAATATTTAAAGTAGCTGGCGACTCATAAGGGTTTGAGCCATTATAAGTAGCATATCTATCAAAAAACTGAATTGTTTTTGAATTTGAAAATTGTTTTTGATTTTCGATGTGCATTTTTTTTAAAACCCCTACTTTATGAATACTTAAAAAACTTTTAAAAGTGTTCCAACTCAAGTAAGTGCCTAATTTGTGTAGAGATTTCTCTAAAAAAACATGATTAGTTATCTGATACTTTCTTTCACTGTCATCAAGAAATGAATCAATATTTTTTGGATTTTCATCTAATTTATCATGGAATTCCTTTTTTAATTTTTCTCGATCACAGTACGCAGACAACTTGGTGTTATCCTCCCAAAAGTATTTACACAAAACATCTAATTCATCATAATCAAACGGAACATTATCAAGTCCATCAATGGTTAATAAATCAAATACATACTGGGGCATAGTGAACAGTGATGGACCAGTGTCAAAACGATAACCTTGGCTTTTCCATACTCCCATCTTACCTCCATAAGTAGATGATTTTTCATACACGGTAACCTTTACTTTCATGGCAGCTAATCTGATAGCTGACGCTAAACCGGCAATACCAGAACCTAAAATAACGGAATTCAGTGAATTGGATGATCTCAATGTGTTGGCAATATCTGACTAATTCTATAGAAATGAAAACACTAAAGCTGACTTTATGTTTACATTTGAAATATATGTTGCAAAGAACTCAGACTTTATTTCTTTTAGCTATCATAGTAATCTGTGGTACCCTATCAACTGTAAACATCCCATTCTATTCCAGTGAAAAAGAAAACGGGATTGAACGTGTTGAAGTATCTTTCAATAAGACAGAAATGATTGTCATCCAGCCAATGAAACATTCTGTAACAGAAAGCAATACGCTAATCATTAGCTGCCTAACTATTATTGGTATTCTAAGCATAGTAAGTCTTTTAAGTTTTAAGAATAGAAAATTACAATTATTACTTACCTCACTAAATTTTTTAGCTATAGGTCTTTTGATTAGCTTATTGTACGTCTTTAGCTTAGGAATGGATTACTTTGGTCCGTCTGGGACATCATCATTTAAAATTAGTCTAGGCTTAATTTTATTAATAATATCATTTAATGTGCTTGCTTTTCGCGGAATAAAAAAAGATGAAGAACTCATCAGATCAATGGATAGATTGAGGTAATTTTGAAAATAATTAATATAAAAAACCTATCCGTTAAATTCAACCAAAAAGAGAAAGACTTTGAGGCTGTAAAAGGAATAAGTTTCTTCCTAAATATAGGAGAAATTCTTGGATTGATTGGAGAAAGTGGAAGTGGAAAATCTGTAACAAGTCAGTCCATAACTCGATTAATTGATGATGCCATATACAAAGGGTCGGTTGAATATTACACTGGTAGTGAATCGATTGATTTACTTAAATGTTCAGACAAACAGTTACAATCAATCAGAAAAGAAAAGATATCCTATATTTTTCAAGAGCCTATGACAGCTCTCAATCCACTGATACAATGTGGGAGTCAAATACTAGAATCATCATCCTCAAAAAGTAATGAGACACTTTTTGAATTGCTAAATAAAGTAGAACTAAATGATGTTGAACGAGTCGCAAAGAGCTACCCCCACGAATTAAGTGGTGGTCAGAGACAACGGGTTATGATTGCAATGGCACTAGCAAAAAAACCTGAATTATTAATTGCTGATGAACCTACCACAGCATTAGATATAGCCATTCAAAAAGAAATTCTCACCTTATTGAAAAAATTAAGTAATGAAGAAAAAATGGGTATTCTATTCATAACCCATGATTTGATATCACTTAACGAATTTGCAGATAAAATAGCTGTAATGTATCAAGGAGAGATTGTAGAACAAAACACAACCACCAAAATTCTCAATTCTCCAAAACATCCATATACAAGAGCCCTATTAGAAAGTAGGCCTTCACATCGTAAAAAAGGAAACATTCTTGAAGAAATCAATGATTTACTTGTTGAAATTGATGATAATCTCGAATATAAAAGCCCCAAAACTCAAAAACTCCCCATAAATAAGCCGAGTGAGAACATACTACTTGAACTTAAAGATATTAGCAAATACCATGTTCAAAAAAACTTTTTTAAAGAAACCAAACAAATCGTCTTGGATAAAATCAGCTTAAATATTAATCAAGGAGACATCGTTGGTTTAATTGGCGAGAGTGGTAGTGGGAAAAGTACAATTGCTAAGATTATTTTACGCTTATGGAAAGAAACATCTGGAGCTATAAATTTGAATAGAAAAAATATACACACTGTATCTGATTTATCAAAAGAAATTCAATTGGTATTTCAGGACCCATTTTCTTCATTGAATCCAAAACATTCAATCGGAGATGCTATTTCTGAAGTGTACCAAGTTTCAGAAGCGAATTTAAAATCCCACGAAATCAGACAAAAAACTGTCGATCTTATTGAAACTGTGGGGCTATCAGAAAGTGATTTTAACAAATATCCTCATGAATTTTCAGGAGGACAACGACAGCGAATTTGCATCGCAAAGGCTCTGGCAAAAAAACCAAAGTTTATTGTATTGGACGAGGCTGTTAGTGCTTTGGATGTAAGTGTCCAAGCAAAAATACTTAATCTTCTTAATCAATTAAAAATACAAAATGGACTTACTTATCTGCTAATCTCGCATGACATGAATGTTGTGAGTTATTTCTGCAATAAATTAGTTGTCCTTAAAAATGGTAAAATCATCGAATCAGGAGATTCAGAAAAATTAATAACTAATCCAAAGTCTGATTACACAAAAAGCCTCTTGGAATCAAGCATAAATTGAAAAACTTGAAAAAGAAGAATAAAAGAACAAAAGAGGAAAAAAGTTACTCATCTGTACTAAATGTACTTGTTGATTATGCAAATAAACCACTCAATTATAAACAGATTGGTGCTAAGATACCCAATCTGTCATTCAAAGAAGTCAGTCAAACACTGGAAAAGCTTGTTTATGAAGGAAAAATAAAATCACCTTCGGTTGGTAAATATGTCTTTGAGAAAAAAGATATGAATGAAATAGAGGGAACACTAGACTTCAATTCAAAAGGTGATGCCTACTTAGTTGCCGAAAACCTAGAAAAAGATATTAAAATTAAACATGGCAATACACTAGATGCATTTGATGGAGATACGGTAAAAGTAAAATTGTCGTACGTTAGCGGAAAAACTATGCCTAAAGCTTTTGTAACTTCAGTTATAAAAAGAAATAGAGAATATATCGTTGGAACGTTATCCTCAAATCAAAATACGCACTTTGTAATTCCTGACAACAACAAAATTCACACTGATTTTTACATTCCAAAAGAATTCTTAAAAAATGCTAAAAATCAAGATAAGGTAAAGATAAAATTCAGAGATTGGCCAGCAAGAGCTAAGAACCCTTGTGCTAGAATTGTCGAAGTGTTTGGAAAATCGGGAAATAATTCGGCAGAAATGCATGCAATAGTTGCAGAATTTGGATTTGAAACCAATTTCAGTGATAGTATAGAAAATGCCGCCAATCAACTACCAAAATCTATCCACAAAAAAGAGATTTCTAAAAGAGAAGATTTCCGAAAAATAACTACTTTCACTATTGACCCTGCTGATGCTAAAGACTTTGACGATGCATTAAGTTTTCAAGAATTATCAAATGGAAACACTGAAATTGGTGTACATATAGCTGATGTTTCACATTATGTTAAACCTGCTGATATTATTGATAAAGAGGCAGTAAAAAGAGCTACTTCTGTGTATCTTATAGATCGAACAATCCCAATGTTACCAGAAGTATTGAGCAATAATATCTGCTCACTTAGACCTCATGAAGAATCTTTATGTTTTTCTGTAATTTTTGAATTTGATTCCAAGGCTAACATAACAAATTACCGGTTTGCAAAAACTATAATATATTCCGATCATAGGTTTTCATACGAAGATGCCCAACAAGTTATTGAATCAAAAAACGGTCCATACGCCACAGAACTTGAAAAGATGAATGAAATTGCATCTAAACTAAGAAAAGAAAAATATAAAAATGGTGCAATCAATTTTGAAACAACAGAATTTCGATTTATTCTAGACAAAAGTGGAAAACCTACAGCCGTTTTACCCAAAGTAAGAAAAGAAGCCCATAAAATGATTGAAGAATATATGTTACTAGCCAATAAATATGTAGCTAAGCACCTATATTTAGATAACAAAAAAATGCCTATTCCCTACAGAGTTCACGAAGAACCAAGTCCAGAAAAACTAGCTGAATTTGCAGCAACTGCAAAAAACTTCGGTTTCAGAATTGATATTTCAAACTATAAACAGCTCGCATCCTCTATTAATCATATGGTAAGCAGAGTACAAGGGACACTGGAAGGGGATATTCTTCAACCCCTTGCGATTAGAAGCATGGAAAAAGCTTATTATACGACGAAGAAAATTGGACACTTTGGACTCGGTTTTGACCATTATGCTCATTTTACCTCACCAATCCGTCGATATCCTGATCTTATTACTCACCGAATGTTGCATGATTACCTCGAGAACAAAAAAACCTTTGATTACGCTCAAGTTGAATCATTGGCTTCTCATAGCAGCAAGCAGGAACAAAAAGCGACAAATGCTGAAAGAGCAAGTATCAAATATAAACAGGTTGAGTACATGAGTGGTTTTAAAGGAGAAGAGTTTGAAGGAATTATAAGTGGAATTACTGAATGGGGTATTTATGTCGAAATTATTGAGAATAAATGTGAAGGTATGGTAAGATTACGAGATATTAGAGGAGATCATTATAGCTTTTATCCAGATAAGAAAATAGCCAAGGGAAGAAGAACTGGTAAAACTTATAGTATGGGTGATAAATTATGGATTCGCGTAAAAAACACTGATCTTAAAAAACGAAACATTGACTTTCAAATTATCTCCTAAAAATAAGAAGTGTAAATTTGTTATTCATGCAAAAACTTAAAGAAATAATCGCTGTTTTTGAAGCTAATCTTCCTTCTATAACAGAACAGCCAGGAGAACCAAGAGAAGTTTACGAGCCTATTTCTTACATTCTAAATATTGGTGGAAAACGCATCAGACCAGCAATGACGATTGCAGCATACAAACTCTACCAAGAAAAAATATCTGATGATGTCATAAAACTTGCTCAAGCTATTGAAATGTTTCACAATTTCACCCTTATGCATGATGATATTATGGATAATTCATTATTGAGAAGAGGACACCAAACTGTCCATCTTAAATGGGACAATGCAACTGCCATACTCTGTGGAGATCTTCTCCAAATTGAAGTTTATGAAAAACTTACTGAAATTGGAAGTATTGAGATTCTTAACCTATTCAACAAAATGGCCAGAGAATTGTGTGAAGGTCAAATGAATGACATGATGTTCGAAACCAGAGAAATTGTTTCTAATGAGGACTACCTCCACATGATTAAACAAAAAACGGCTGTATTAATTGGTTTTAGTTTGCAAGCTGGTGCTCTATTAGGTGGTGCAAATGAATCTGAATCTAACGCCTTATACGACTTAGGAATATCTATGGGATTATCCTTCCAATTAATGGACGACTACTTAGATAGCTTTGGAGAAAAAGATAAGGTGGGAAAAAAGATAGGTGGCGATATTTTAAATAAAAAGAAAACATTTCTTTGGAATGAAATGTGGGCAAACCTAAACAGTCAGGAAAAAAAATCATTGAATACTATTTTTGAAAGTGGAACTGATTCAGAGATTATTGATTATGTGAAAGATAAAATGAAATCAACAGGTGCAGATAAAAAAACACTCCAATTAGCTCAAAATCATGCGGCGAGAAATGGTCATATCTTAAGCCAAATGTCTTCAGAAGGTAATAAAGATTATTTAAATGAAATCATGACTTTACTATCTAAAAGAGAAAATTGAAACCTTTTGATATCTATATTTCATCCTCTCAAGATGTTTTTGAGAATATTGCTCTTGAAGAATACTTTTTAACTAAATACAAAAAGGATATTCTATTATTTTATATAAATGCAAATGCCGTTGTAATTGGTAAACATCAAAACCCATGGAAGGAAGTAGATTTATCCCCAGATAGAGATTACAAAGTTATTAGAAGGTTAAGTGGGGGTGGGACAGTTTACCATGATCTAGGGAATATTAATTTTTCATTTATCAGAAATAAAGAAAGGGATTTTGTAAACTTCAAGGAACACATTATCCCAATAAGTCAAGCACTTGAACAACTAAATATTCCAAATACTATCTCTGAACGAAATGATTTATTTGTTGGAGAAAATAAGGTCAGTGGAAATGCTGAACACGTCAATAGTTCATTAAAAAGAATACTACACCACGGCACATTACTTTACGACAGTAATCTTATCAAGTTAAACGGAAGTATTAAACCAAATAAACCACTAGATATAAAAACCCATGCAGTACAATCCAAAAGAAGTCCTGTGGCTAACATGAGAGAAATACATGATTTGGGAAATACCAATTCCTTTTTAGATTCAATCATTAAAAAACTGAAAAATATCATTATTGTCAACTCCGTAAAAGAAATAGAACCCTCAAAAATTGAGACCATTACAAAGCTAATTGAGAAAAAATACATCACATCAGATTGGAACTTTGGTCATACGCCACAATTTAAGTATACCGGTAAATCTGGGGAAGTCTATCGTATACGAAAAGGGAAAGTGATTGAAACAAGTGATTCCACAAAAATTGGACTAACATTCAATAAAATTCTTGAAAATGACTAAAAAAGAACGAGCATCTAAGATTCATAAAATATTAGAATCAGAGTTTCCTGAAGTACCCATTCCATTAGATCATAAAGATCCATACACACTTCTGATTGCAGTATTATTGTCAGCCCAATGCACAGACGAACGAGTAAATAAAATCACTCCACTCCTATTCTCAAAAGCAGATAATCCATACGATATGATTAAAATGACTGTCGAAGAGATCAAGTCCATTATAAGACCTTGTGGATTATCTCCAATGAAGAGTAAAGGAATCTATGGTCTAAGTAAAATTCTAATAGAAAAATATGATGGTCAAGTTCCAAAAGATATGTCAGCACTTGAACAACTTCCTGCCGTTGGTCATAAGACAGCAAGTGTAGTTATGAGTCAAGCATTTGGTATTCCTGCGTTTCCTGTAGACACCCACATTCATCGTCTTGCTTATCGCTGGAAACTAAGCACTGGTAAAAATGTTAACAAAACTGAAAAGGATCTTAAAGCTTGTTTTCCAATAGAATTTTGGAATAAAATTCATCTTCAAATCATTTTTTTTGGCAGAAAATATTGCCCAGCAAGAGGGCACAATCCACAAATCTGTCCAGTATGTAAAACCTATGGCCGTGTCTCATTATTCAAATAGGGATTTATTCTAAGTTTTCAGATTGATAGACCTAACTTTGCAATCCATAAATGAAGCTAGAAATACTTTACGAAGACAATCATTTAATCGCGGTAAATAAACCTGCAGGACTTGTTGTTCAAGACAATGAACACGGCCTACCATCACTAGAGTACCATGTAAAGTCTTACATAAAAGTTAAATACAATAAACCTGGAGCAGTCTTTATTGGCTGTATTCACAGGTTAGACACTAATGTAACAGGTGTTGTATTATTTGCTAGAACAAGTAAAGCCCTTGCTCGAATGAATGAGCAATTTAAAGATCGAATAATCCAAAAAATCTATGCTGCCCTAATTCGCCGCAAACCCCAGCCTATGGCTGGCACATTAGAACATTGGCTTAAAAAAGATCCAAAACAGAATAAAACAAAACTATACCATGAAGAACAAAAGGGAAGTAAAAAAGCAGTACTTCATTATGAATTTATAAATACTGCCAATCATTGTTTCCTCTTAAAAATAAGACCTATCACCGGGAGACCACACCAAATTCGTGTTCAATTAGCTCGAACATTCACAGGAATCGTTGGAGATGTAAAATATGGTCAAACAAAACCAACTTCTGATAAAAGTATCTACTTACATGCTTTAGGCTTATCCTTCAAACACCCGGTAACTAAAGAAAATTTAAATTTGCATGCCCCAATGCCTCAATTTGGAAATTGGAAATTTTTTAAAGACATCGAAAAAAATTTATTAAAAGAATGAATCAAATTGTAAAAATACCTAAAGCTAAAAATGAAGCGGTAAAATCGTATGCCCCAGGCAATCCTGAAACACTTAGTCTCAAAAGTAAATTACAGGAGATGAAAAATACTTCGGTTGATATACCTATGTATATTGGTAGTGAAAAAGTTTTTACTGATAATAAAGTATCTATTCATCCACCTCATGAGATAAGTCATTCACTTGGTTCATTTAACAAAGGAAATGCATCACATGTTGAAGCCGCTATAAATGCTGCGTTGAAAGCTAAGGAAAATTGGGCTAATATGCCATGGGAATCCAGGGCTGCAATATTCTTAAGGGCCGCGGACCTTCTTGCAGGACCATATCGCGATAAGATGAATGCAGCTACCATGCTTGCTCAGTCTAAAAATGCTATGCAAGCTGAAATTGATGCCGCATGTGAGATGATTGATTTTTTCAAATTCAATGTCCAATATATGAGTGAGATATATGCACAACAACCTCCTGAGAACTCACCCGGTGTATGGAACCAACTTGAGTATAGACCACTTGAAGGTTTTGTATTTGCACTTTCTCCTTTTAACTTTACAAGTATTGCTGCAAATCTATGCTCCGCTCCTGCTATGATGGGAAATACCATCGTGTGGAAACCTGCAGAAACCCAAATCTATAGTGCTCAAGTTATTATGGAATTATATAAAGAAGCTGGATTACCTGATGGAGTTATAAATTTAGTCTATGTAGACGGACCTACTACTGGTGACGTAATATTTAATCACAGAGATTTTGCTGGAATTCACTTTACTGGAAGTACAGGCGTATTTCGACAAATATGGAAAACTATAGGAAGTAATATTGAAAAATACCGAAGTTACCCAAGAATTGTCGGTGAAACTGGTGGTAAAGATTTTGTAATGGTTCATGGAAGTGCAGACATCAATCAAGTAAATACAGCCCTAGTTAGGGGATCTTTTGAATTTCAAGGACAAAAATGTTCTGCAGCATCCAGAGCATACATCCCTAAGAGTATGTGGAATGAGCTTAAACCGCTCCTCATTGAAACAACCAACAGCTTAAAAATGGGAACTACTGAGGATTTTAGCAATTTTGTAAATGCTGTAATTGATAAAAAATCTTTCCTAAAAATATCAGGCTATATTGACCGAGTTAAAGAAGGTTCGGATGCTCAAATTATCGCTGGTGGTACTTATGATGACAGTGAGGGGTACTTCATTAGACCAACTATAATTGAAACTACGAACCCTTCATATGCTACCATGTGTGATGAATTATTTGGTCCAGTTTTATCCATTTACGTATATCCAGATGAGGAGTATGAAAAAACACTTCATTTAGTTGACAATACTTCAGAATATGCCTTGACAGGAGCCATTTATGCCAAAGGACGTGAACATATTAATACAGCCCTTAATATATTAAGAAATTCAGCAGGTAATTTCTATATCAATGATAAACCAACAGGAGCTGTTGTTGGTCAACAACCCTTTGGTGGTGCTAGAGGTAGTGGAACCAATGATAAAGCTGGAGCACCTATAAACTTGATGCGTTGGACATCCATGCGAACCATTAAAGAAACTTTTGTATCTCCTACCAATTATGAGTACCCATTTCATAGTTAAATTACTGAAAATGAGAAATTTATTTATTTTATACGTTTTATTTCTAATTTTAGGATGCGGAGGTGGAAATCAACAATCTGGGTTCGAAAATGATGAACCTATTACGTCTGCCCCAATTGCTAAATCAAAAATTATCACTTCAGATACCCTTTTTATAGACGCATTAGGGGCGAATATGAGTGAAATGAAATTTAATAAAAAAGTTATACGTGTACCCGCTAATAAAAATATAACAATTGCTCTAACTAATGAGAGTTCAGATGCTACGATGCCTCACAACATTGTTATTATTAAAAAGGGATTTGCAAATGATGTTGGTCAAGCTGGCTTAAGGCATAAGGTAAATGCTTATGTAAAACCTAATGACCAGAATGTTATTGCAAATTCACCACTTGCTCAAATTGGGGAAACCGTTTATTTTTCCTTTAAAACTCCAGAAATCGGAAATTATGAGTTCATATGCTCCTACCCAGGTCACTGGGGTTTAATGAAAGGTGAATTCATTACCAAATAGGGTTAAAATGGATCGTCCTCTCCTGGATTAAATGGAGACATGTCGTTCATTTTACTGGTATAAGTTACACTACTATCAGTAAATGTGTCTGCCCCATAATTGCTGTAACCCCAATCGGTAAATTTACCATAATGTTTCACAAACTTCAGATTAACTGTTCCTGGCGAGCCATTTCTATGCTTACGAATAATCAATTCAGTTAGACCTTCATTATCATTCCCTTCCTCGTCTTGTGTTATTCCATAATATTCAGGCCTGTAAATAAACGTCACAAGATCTGCATCCTGTTCAATAGATCCAGATTCCCGAAGATCAGATAACATCGGACGTTTATCTTGTCTTTGCTCCACTGCCCTACTTAGCTGAGCTAATGCAATAACTGGGATATCTAACTCTTTTGCCAATGATTTCAATGATCTTGAAATGTAAGAAATTTCTTGCTCACGATTTCCTGCCATCTTTTTGTTTCCTTCGTCAGCCCTCATTAATTGAAGGTAATCAATGATAACCATATCTATATTTCGTTGACGCTTTAGTCTTCGTGCTTTTGCCTTCAAATCTAATACGGTTAGGGCAGGTGTATCATCGATAAAAATTCCTGCATCTTCAATTGTACTGATCTTAGTATGTAGCTGCTGCCATTCATGCTCAGCTAATTTCCCGCTTCTTATTTTTTCAGAGGATAATTCAGCTTCTGAAGAAATTAATCTTTTTACCAACTGAAGACTACTCATCTCTAGTGAGAAAAGTGCTATATTTTTATTACCTACAACAGCAGCATTTCTGGCAACTGACAAAACAAAAGCTGTTTTACCCATTCCAGGTCTTGCAGCTAATATTATAAGATCACTATTTTGCCATCCGGAGGTCATTCGATCTAACTCTGTAAAACCAGTTGCAATTCCTGAAAGACCATCTTTATCTGATTTTGATTCCTCAATATCCTTGATAGCTTTAGCAATCAAATCACTCACTGAATCATAATTTTTTGTCATGCTATCATTTTTGATCTCAAATAATTTCTTTTCAGATTCATCCAATAATTCAAATGCATCTGAGGTCTCTTCAAATGCTTTCTCTCCTATTACACCTGCTACAGAAATTAATTGACGTTGAATACTTTTCTGAATGACTATATGAGCATGATATTCAATATTTGCAGCACTACTAACTCTGTTAGTCAATGAAGTAATATAGAACGCTCCTCCAGCAGCTTCCAAATTAGCATTTTTACGCAACTGTTCTGTCACAGTAAGAATATCTACAGGATTACCAGCCATGAATAGCTGGAGTATTGCCTCATAAATCATTTGATGACTCTCTACATAAAATGCATCTTTCTTAAGGTAACTAGCCACTTTTTCAGGGGCATATTTTTCAAGCATAAGAGCCCCCAAAACAGCTTCCTCTAAATCACGAGCTTGCGGTTGTAGTTTTGACATCTGATTCAAATTACTAAGTGACATTTTACTTTTGGGGGTATTAACTCGTTTTTTTTCCATGCTGTTATATTATAATAAGCTGATATAATATTAAGTTATTACGCTTAAGACTGTCAAAATTATTAAGCTCTGTAAAATTTCCTAGTAATAGAATAGACAATTAAAATTATTAACAAACAATCAAAAAATGTTTGTGGAACGTTGATAACCTAAATATAATCTTGTAAACAACTTATAATCAGAGTGATTTTATCAACACAGCTTTAAACATCACCTTAAAGTTTCACGATATTACTCTATAATTTACTCATATATTTTTATTATAAAAAGCTGATAATCAATTACTTTATAGTTATCAACTTGAAAGTACCAAACAACTCAATTTGCAAAAATTGAAAGGACGTTTAAATCATAAATTGTAAAAAAATAGTAAAGGATTTGAATTGATGACATGAGACACTTTTTTGGTCTTATATTTGTTATATTCATATAAAATGGAGGCACAATTTTCACCAGGAGTAAAAGAAGTAATACAATTTAGTCGTGAAGAAGCTATACGATTAGGTCACAGCTATATAGGTACTGAACACCTTTTATTAGGACTGATTAGACAAGGCGACGGTAAAGCAATAAGACACTTAAAAGGTATGGGTATTGATATGCTCAGACTCAAAAAAGCAATTGAAGACAGCATCAGAGACACTACAAATAAAACCTCCAATATTGGAAATATTCCACTAACTAAACAAGCCGAAAAAGCTCTGAAAATCACCTACTTAGAAGCTAAAATTTTTAAAGATGATGTCATAAGAACAGAACACTTATTGCTCTCCATATTAAGAGATGAAGATAACGTGGCTTCTCAAATACTCAACCAATTTGGTGTCGATTACGATTTATTTAAAAATGCAATGGAGGATAAATTTCCAGATGCATCAATCGAGATGAGTAGTGATTCACCTGAAGAATTTTACCAAGAAGAATCAGAAAAATCCACCCCACCACAAAGCAAACCCAAATCCAAAAGCAAAACTCCTGTACTAGACAATTTTGGGAAAGATTTGACCAAATTGGCAGAAGCTGACAAATTGGATGCAATTGTAGGTCGAGAGAAAGAAATTGAACGGGTTTCTCAAATCTTAAGTAGAAGGAAAAAGAACAACCCAGTACTTATTGGAGAACCCGGTGTAGGAAAAACAGCTATTGCTGAAGGTTTAGCACTTCGTATCTCACAAAGAAAAGTCTCAAGGGTCTTATTCGATAAAAGAGTCGTAACACTTGATTTGGCAAGCCTTGTTGCGGGCACTAAATACAGAGGACAATTTGAAGAACGGATGAAAGCTGTCATGACTGAACTTGAAAAGACAGACAATGTCATTCTTTTTATTGACGAAATACACACCATTGTCGGTGCTGGGGGAGCAAGTGGATCATTGGATGCATCTAATATGTTCAAACCAGCCCTTGCACGTGGAGAAATTCAATGTATTGGTGCTACTACATTGGACGAATATCGCCAATACATTGAAAAAGACGGTGCACTAGAACGAAGATTTCAAAGTGTAATGGTTGAACCTACCTCATCAGAAGAAACACTTGAAATACTTGAAAACATAAAAACTAAATATGAAGATCATCACAGTGTAGAATATACCCCCGAAGCCCTCGATGCTGCTGTAAAAATGAGTGTCCGTTACATTACTGACCGTCATTTACCTGATAAGGCTATTGATGTGCTTGACGAAGTTGGTGCTCGTGTTCATTTAAGTAATATACATGTTCCACAAAACATTTTAGAACTCGAAAAGAAAATTGAAGAAATTAAAGAAAATAAAAATCGTGTCGTAAAAAGTCAAAAATATGAAGAAGCTGCTCGACTTCGTGACGAAGAAAAATCGTTGCTTGAAAACTTAGAAGACGAAAAAGTACAATGGGAAGAAGATAGTAAAACCCAACGATACAAAGTCAAAGAAGATGACGTAGCAGACGTAATTGCTATGATGACTGGTATACCTACCAAACGCATCGCTCAAAAAGAAGGAAACCGTCTCCTTAAAATGGGAGAAGAATTAAAAGGAAGTGTAATTGGTCAAGATCAGGCTGTTGCTAAACTAACCAAAGCCATTCAACGAACAAGAGCTGGATTAAAAGCACCTAATAAACCCATTGGATCATTCATCTTCCTTGGAAGCACAGGTGTAGGTAAGACAGAAATGGCCAAAACACTCGCTAAATACTTGTTTGATTCTAAAGAAGCACTCATGAGAATTGATATGAGTGAATACATGGAAAAGTTTGCAGTATCCAGACTTGTTGGAGCTCCTCCAGGATACGTAGGTTACGAAGAAGGAGGCATTCTTACTGAAAAAATTAGGAGAAAACCATACGCTGTGATTCTTTTTGATGAGATTGAAAAAGCTCATCCTGATGTATTCAATCTCCTTCTTCAGGTATTGGATGAGGGTTTTTTAACAGATAGTCTGGGAAGAAAAGTTGATTTTAGAAATACAATTATCATCATGACCTCAAATATTGGGTCAAGACAACTCAAAGAATTTGGTGCTGGAGTTGGATTTGGAACAAATGCCAAAATTCAAGCTTCTGATTTAAATTCCAAAGGTGTGATTGAAAATGCATTAAAACGCTTCTTCTCACCTGAATTTTTAAACAGAATTGATGATGTCATTGTATTCAACTCTCTTGAAAAAGAACACATCCAACAAATACTAGAGTTATCATTAGAAGAATTAATCTCCCGAATTAAACAAATCGGGTTTAATATTAAATTGGATAAAGAGGCAAAAAGATACCTAGCCGAGAAAGGATTTGATTCTGATTTTGGTGCTCGTCCGCTCAACAGAGCCATACAAAAATATTTAGAAGACCCATTAGCGGAAGAAATTCTAAAATCCGACATCAATGAAGGCGACTTGATTCATGTTAAATACAGTAAAAAGCAAAACAAACTTGTCTTCAAAAAAGAAAAAGCTCCTGAAAAAGATAAATAGGTCTCTTTCGTTGCATTATTTTTTCTTTGCTTCATTCTGCTACTGACATATTTTAATTGAATTTATTATAAAGTATAACCAATAGCCTTTAACCAAAAAACTAGGTTAAATAACTCCTATTCCATTAAATTTGCCACCATGGAAATAGGATCAAATCTCTTTAAATTTAGTCTAAAAGGAACCAATAACAGAACCTACAACAACTTTACGTTTGCTGACAGAACAGCTCTAGTAATTGTTGTGACTTGTAATCACTGTCCATATGCCCGTGCATATTGGAGTCGGTTAATCAAACTTTATAATAAATTCGAGGAGGATAATCTAGGGATTCTAGCAGTCAATGCTAACGATGCCGAAGCATATCCCGCAGACTCGTTTAGTGCGATGAAAGACCTTCACAAGCAACTTAGACTCCCTTTTCCTTATCTTCATGACGAAACTCAAAAAGTCACTAAAAAATTAAAGGCAACAAGAACACCAGAAGTTTTTGTTTACAACAGTAAACGGAAATTAGTTTACAAAGGAGCTATTGATGATAATTGGGAAAATGAAAGTATGGTTACACGAGTTTTCTTGGAGGATGCTATCGAATATACACTGGATGGCATGGAGCCAGATTATGCAGAAATATCTGCTGTAGGATGCAGTGTAAAATGGAAAAAGTAATTTTATATGGATTCGCTAAAAGGTAAAAATATTATAATTACTGGAGCTTCCTCTGGTATTGGTAAAGCATTAACTATTGAAGCATCCAAATGTGGGGCTAATCTTGTATTGGCTGCAAGACGAATAGAAAAGCTTCAAGAATTAAAATCTACAATAACAACACCTTCATCAAACATTTTTTGTATTCAAACTGATGTAACCAAGCAGCAGGAATGCGAGAATTTAATTCGAATAACTAAAGAAAAACTTGGAAGTATTGACGTACTCATTAATAATGCAGGTATATCTATGCGAGCAGCATTTGATGAAGTTGAAACAAGTGTACTGGAAGAAATAATGAAAGTAAATTTTTGGGGTACGGTGTATTGTTCAAGAGCAGCTATATCATCACTATTAAAAAGTAAAGGAAGTTTGGTAGCAGTTTCCTCGGTTACAGGTTTCAAAGGGCTACCCGGAAGAACAGGCTATGCATCCTCTAAATTTGCCATTAATGGGCTCTTTGAAAGTATCCGAATGGAATATATGAACAGAGGGTTACACACACTGATAGCTTGTCCAGGATTTACTGCAAGTGAAATACGTTACAATGCACTAACTTTTGACGGATCTAAGCAAAAAGATAGTCCAGGAAATGAATCTGAAATGGATAATGCTTCAGACGTTGCCTTGGATTTATTGCAAGCGATAAGAGACCGTAAAGACTTTATGCTCACTAACAAACAAGGTAAAATCATTTATTGGGTTAATAAATTTTTTCCAAAATTTCTAGAAAAAAGAATCCATAAAGCAATTGCTAAAGAACCCAATTCACCTATCAAAAATTGATGAATATATTGACGACACTGGTTGAAAAAACACAAGAAGCAATCACTCAACTCTATGGGTTAAGTGACACTAATATTAGTTTTGAACAGACCAATTCAAAATTTGATGGAGACCTAACGTTTGTTGTGTTTCCCTACCTTAAACACAGTAAAAAGAGACCTGAAGATACTGCAAAAGAAATAGGAGATTATATCTTCAATAAAATGAAAGCAATTAAATCTTTCAATGTTGTTAAAGGATTTTTGAATATTGAATTCAGTGATGATTACTGGCTAAATGTTTTACAAAGTAGAATTGATCATGGCATTCAAATTCCTGAAATTGGCGTAAATAAAAAAATTGTTGTAGAATATTCATCTCCCAATACCAATAAACCTCTTCACCTCGGCCATATTAGAAACAATGTATTGGGTTTTTCCATTTGTCAGATTTTTGATGCAGTAGGCTACGACGTTGTTAAAAATAATTTGGTTAACGATCGAGGCATCCATATATGCAAGAGCATGGTCGCTTATGAGAAATGGGGAAATAACGAAACTCCACAATCTGCTGGTCTAAAAGGTGATCATTTGATTGGTAAGTACTATGTAATGTTTGATCAATATTATCAAAAAGAAGTAAAAGATTTAATCTCAAAAGGAGTTGATAAAGATGAGGCTAAAGAAAAATCATCGCTCATGATGGAAACTCGAAATATGCTCCAAAAGTGGGAAAATGGAGATCAGGAAGTATTTACACTATGGACAAAATTGAATAATTGGGTATATGAAGGTTTTGAGAGTACCTACAATCGACTCGGGGTTAACTTTGATAAAATATACTATGAGTCCAACACCTATCTCCTAGGAAAAGAAATTGTCCAAGAAGGCTTAGATTCTGGTATATTTTTTAAAAAAGAAGATGGTAGTATTTGGATAGACCTCACACCAGAGGGACTGGATGAAAAGATTGTTCAACGTTCTGACGGCACCTCTGTATATATTACTCAAGATATAGGTACTGCAGACTTAAAATACCAAGAATTTAAAATGGATAAGTTTGTCTATGTTGTTGGAAATGAACAAGATTACCATTTCAAAGTACTCCAACTCATTCTCAAAAGATTAGGAAAATCATATGCTGATGGCTTATACCATTTAAGTTATGGCATGGTAGATCTCCCAGAGGGTAAGATGAAAAGCCGTGAAGGAACTGTAGTTGATGCAGATGAATTAATGGATAAAGTTGTAGCAACTGCAAAAAAACAAACAGAGGAACTGGGAAAAACCGATGGAATGAGTTCAAAAGAACTTGATGAATTATATGAAGTATTAGGTTTAGGTGCACTCAAATATTATTTACTTAAAGTAGATGCTAAAAAAAGAATGATGTATGATCCTAAAGAATCTATTGATTTTCAAGGCAATACAGCACCGTTCATACAGTATACCTATACAAGAATAGCATCGCTATTAAGAGCAGCTGATAAGGTAAATTTTAGTCTTCCTATTACATTTCATTCGATAGAAAAAGAATTAATAAAACAACTCAATGCATATCCTGAGGTAATAACATCAGCTGCAAATAATTATAATCCCTCAGAAGTCGCGAATGCTATTTATGATCTTGCTAAAACATTTAATAAGTTTTACCATGAATTAACTATACTTGGAGAGCTGGATAGCAATACAAGAAGTTTCAGAATATCGCTCTCGAAAACAGTTGGCGAAACGATCAAACATGGATTTGGTTTACTTGGAATACAAGTGCCCGAAAGAATGTAAAAATGAGGACCGATTAATTATTTAATCTTCAGACTATACCCAATCTTAAAAGTTCTTTGAGCTTGACGCTGAGTAAAAATTTGATCTTCAGCATTATATCCACGATATACTTGAACTGGAATATCGTTTAGGATATTTGTTACAGCAAAAGATAATTGTGATCTTTTTTCTTTTCCAAGCGAGTAGGATGACTTGAAATTTAAACTATGAAAAGACTCCGTATAAACATCTGGCAAACGTCCAATTCCTACAATCGATAATTTAGGCCCTTGAACATTATAGGATAGGTTGGCAATAAAACCAGATTCTCTGTTATCATAATTCATCCCTACATTAATGATATAGGGAGCTTGACCCTGCATCTCTCTCTTGTCAGCAAGAGTTTGTCCTTCTCGTAATTCATTCATTTTTCCAATTCTCTCATTAGGGGTCATTTCTACTTGTGATAGTATGTAAGAAAAATTACTAACTAATGAGAGTTTATCCGACAAGAAAGAAAGCGACTTTCTGATTTCTAACTCTGCACCGTATATGTCCGCACTCACTGCATTTCTAGGAGTAAAGTTGGTTGGCGTCTCCGGTTTATAGACAACGATCTCAATTGGATTATTAAAATGTTTGTAGAATCCACTCACAGAAATTAATTCTCCTCTTTTCATGAATTTCTCAAAACGTATATCAAGATTGGTTATTTCAGTCTGTTCCAAATCTAGATTACCAATAAATGTTCTTCCAGAAATTGGATCATAAATTTGAGCCAATGATTTTTCCTTAAAGGACGGTCTTGCAATCGTTTGTGATGCAGCCAATCTTATGTTAACATCTGATGTTGCTCTGAAAACAAAACTTGCAGAAGGTAAAACATTAAATTCGTTTAGTACATTTTCATTGGAGTAAACCTCATTATTTGTATTTTCTCCCGTGTAAAACAAATCAGCTTTTTCAACTCTTAACCCGTAAATTGCAGTTGATCTTGAACCTATGGGGAGCTCATTCATTGCATAAGCACCCATGACATTCATTGAAGAAATAAACTCATTTGACTTGATGGGTTCTCCAAAAACTGCATATCCTCGATCTGATTCAGCTTTGTAAAGGTATTCGTCAAATATCTGATTAGGATCACCATTCAAATTAAAGCTACCAATCGGCTGGAATACATATTGTAAAACCCCAAAATCACGATGCTTATAATTGTGAGCTATTCCAAATTTCAACTTAGAAACTTTGCTATTTCCTAAGAAAATTTTTCGTTCTGCATCAAACTTACTATTGATATTCTTCTCACTTAGATTACGATAAAGTCTTTTAATTTCTGAGCCGGCACCCACATTAAATTTATAACCATCCTCGCCAACAGAGAGGGCTGTTATCTTCATATCGGGCTCATAATTAGTAGAAATTGATGGAGATAGTTTAGTTATAAATTTCCAAGCTGAATCTTTCTTAAACTCATGCTTAAAGAACAAATTAGTAAGTGTTCGCTGATTGTAGTATAAGATTGTTCTGTCTAACGTAGCTCCAGCATCACCAAAAGGATTAGCAACATTCTCATATAATAGTTTAGATGATTTTTTTACCCCATTTCTTGTGTGAAAAATAGAAGTACTGAAACTATGCTTACCTGATTTAATTGAACCATTAGCGAGTGTGCTCCACAATACTTCATTTTCACCTACACTACCATTGTTCTTTTCAGCTAGGGTTAGCTCATTCACTAATTTATCTTCATTTCTCAAATACGTTTGAAAAATCACATTATCGTAATAATTAAAATTATTACTATAACCTGTTGCTACATTAAACCCATAGGTCTTATTTTTTTTGTTATACTGATTACCGTAGTCCAACGAAAAAGAGGTGTTTAACATACTTGTTTGAGACATCACGTCCATATTTTTATTGAAGGCATTCGCATTCCTCTCCGCTCGTTGAGCACCTCCTCCTGATTGTGTATACTCAGACTTTGGTATAACTTTAGGTTCAGAAAAGGGAAGGCTTCTAGATGATTTTCCAAATGCTAATAAATCCGCGTTGGTGGATTCATAGCTCAAATAATTTGAATTCAAATTCATCGCTGGATTAAAACCAAGACTTAGTGAAATACTCATAGCTTCTTTAGACTGAAAGTCTTTGGTTTGAATATCTACCCAACCACCAGTAAAATCTCCTGCCAAATTTGGAGTAAAGCTTTTTAGGATTACTATATTGTCAATAAGATTTGTTGGGAAAATATCCATTTGCACAGTATTCTTATCCGGATCTAGTCCAGGAATTTCCATACCGTTTAGGACAGTTTTAGTGTATCGATCGCCTAATCCTCTAATAAAAAGATATTTACCTCCATCAACACTAACGCCAGTAACCCTACTAGCTGCACTGGCTGCGTCTCCATCTCCAGCTTTTTTGAAAGCTTGTGCAGAGACCCCATCCATTAAATTGACAGATTTTTTCTGAGCAACAATCAGTGCATTTTCGGAGTTTGTTGCTTTTTTGACACGAATAGTTACACCGCCTTTTACAGCATCTTGGGCTTGAATACCTATTTTGATAATTCCTAAATCAACAACTTCTCCCTCGACAAGATTAACATTAGATATGATTTTGGTATCATAACCCATTAATTTGATTTGAATGTCATGAGACCCTACTAGGAAACTTGCGGTAAAATTCCCTTCTGTATCAGAATATCCTCCGCCATTTGATGTAGGTGATGTAATCGTGGCACTCACAAGTGGTTCACCATTTGAAATATCTAGAATCTTGCCCGTAACTTCAGCTCTCTGTACTTTTAGAGTCATTTGTGCCTTCACATAAAAAGATAGCAAAATGAATATAAAAGTGATTGATTTTTTCATTTGTTTGTATAAATTCTACACTGCAATGTTCAAATGGGAAGGTTATCTAAATGTTAACTAATTATTATAGAATTTCTTGTGTATAATTTGTTAAATCTCTTCAGAATTAATATTACAAAAAAAGCACCGCAATTCCTGCGATGCTTTTGAAAAATGAATAGATTTATTAATTGTTACTTAGTTAAAAATCAGATAATAATCCTTCTGCATCTGCAAGTGTCCATCCAACAAATTCAGATTTATCAGCACCACCATCTTTAGCAGTTACTAATTTATTACCCGAAGAAACAAACTTAGCATCTGAAGCAGCAGCATCAGCACCTTCAGCTTTGTCAGCGAAAATATCTTCTACAGAAGACCAAGTAGTTGTATTTCCATCTGGCTCGCCATCTTCGTCTAATGTCCATGCAGTAGAGTTGAAAGAATTGTTAGCAATGTTAAGAGCTCCTGAAGAAAAGTTAGAAGATACAACTGGCTCATCCAATTCAACATCAGCATTTTGATTGAATCCAAAGAAATAAAGACCTTCAACAGTTCCTCGAGCTTTTGATCTAAAATCAGTAAACTCACCTTGAACAGCGTTACCCATCAATGAACCATTCTTTAATGTGAAAGAAGCTTCCGAATTTTCAGAACCTTCTGGTCCGTCAATCTCTAAACCATGGTCAGAGCTTTCTCCACCTATGTAAATGAAGTTATCAATAGTACCAGCATAAGCCTGATCAATATCGTAAGCGTCATCTCCTTGATACATTACCAATGCATGATCTATGTTGACTGTTCCTCCAAAGCATTCGATACCATCATCAACATTAGCCACTACCTCTACGTGGTGGATAGTAGTACCTGTACCAACTCCACCCAATGTAAGACCGTTGATTTCATTACCTTCACCGATTAAAGTACCTCCGTGACGGATAGAGATGTAAGTAATTATACCTGAATTATCTGCAGCATCAGGACCACCGTAGTTACCTTCAACAACATCAGCAGGGATTCCTTCAATCTGCTCTGTGGCTCCTGTTTTTGGAGAAGTTGGTGCATTACCCAATACGATAAGACCACCCCAGAAACCAGTTGCAGTAGCAGGATCCAAATTTGATCCAAATTTCTCTCCTAAAGCGATCTCATCAGCAATAGATGTAAAGATAATTGGATTTTCTGCAGTTCCTGCAGCGATAATTTTTGCTCCTCTTGCTATAACTAGAGATGAAGCATTTGCACCTGTTCCAGCTTCGCCTTTAACGATTGTACCAGGTTGAATTGTTAATGTTACTCCACTTTTAACTACAACCCTATCTTTTAAAATATGAAACTTGTCTGAAGACCATGTTTCATCTTCAGAAATAAACCCAGAATGATCTACTGAATTAGCATTAACAGTTGGTTCAGTGATAATATCATCATCAGAGTCACATGCAGTAAAGAATAAAGATAAAAGGATGATTGAAAATAATAATGTTTTGCTTTTCATTTTGTTATTTGTTGTTAATTTTATACTGCAACGTTGGTTAAGTAATATTATCAATAGGTTAACAAAATTTTATTTTTTCACTAATGTCTATAGAAGATTTTCACATATCAATTTATATAATTCAGTACACTCCACGGCTTCTTTTACATCGTGAACTCTCAAGATATTAGCCCCATTTTTAAGTGAAAAAGCATGTAAAAATGTAGTTCCGTTTAACG
>CAJWLP010000002.1 GCA_913043145.1 uncultured Bacteroidota bacterium | reverse complement strand
GGCGATGAAACATCCAATTTTTTTTCTTTTATGTTGATGGTTCGCTTCATTATGAGATCAATGTACTTTAAATTCGCAACAAATTAATATCATTTTGAGTACAGATACAGCTTTACTTTTTGACAAATCCATTGCTAAATGCAGAGATATATTTAAAAAAAAGACCTATGACTATGGAACTGCATGGAGAGTTTTAAGACCCATATCCATTACTGATCAAATCTTCATCAAGGCTCAACGAATCAGAAGTATTGAGGAAAAACAAGAAAATAAAGTAGGTGAGAGTATAGAAAATGAATTTATTGGAATAATCAACTACTGCATTATAGCTTTAATACAAATTGATTTAAAGGCTGATGATGACATGGAAATGGATCCCTTAAAAGTTCTAGAATTATTTGACAAAAAAGCTTCCTTGTGTAAAGAATTAATGATTGTTAAAAATCATGACTATGGTGAAGCTTGGAGAGATATGCGGGTAAGCACATATACTGATCTCATTTTAATGAAAATATTAAGAACTAAGCAAATTGAAAATAAAGGGGGTAAAACACTTATCTCTGAGGGTATAGATGCCAATTTTAGTGACATGTTAAACTATTCTATCTTCGCCTTAATAAGAATTAATAAATTCTATCAATAATCATGAGGTATTTAGCTAATTTTTTCAGAATATGTGTGGGTTTTTTGTTCATATTCTCAGGACTAATAAAATCGAATGACCCTACTGGATTTAGTTATAAATTAGATGAATATTTCTCTGTTTTTTCAGCAGATTTTGAACCCACACAGGACAACTTGAATTTTCACTTCAATACAAAGAGTCAATCTGATACTTTCTATTTAACTATCAACCCAAATCAACCAGAGTATAAATTATCTACCTATTTAAAACCATGGGAATTAGTTTCAGACGATACTACAATTTATAATCGAAAAATTAGCTTCCAGATCAATCATCAAGACATCTTTACTACCAATGTTGAAACTATTGACACACTTGATCAAATAGGAGAATTACACTGTAATGTCAGGGACATATTAATCAAAACAATAAAAATAACTAATACTCCACTGATTACATTTTCAGTAGATGTGAATCCCTATATAATTCCCAATTCTATTTTTGTTAATTTCTTTCAAAAGTTAAGGTCATATAGTGTTCAAATTGCAATTGGCATATGTGTCCTTGAAATTTTATTAGGTCTTGCCTTGATTCTAGGATGGGCACCACGCCTAATTATATTAAGTATTTTAACTCTCACCTTATTTTTTACTTTCCTGACATGGTATAGTGCGTACTTTAATAAAGTCACGGATTGTGGATGTTTTGGTGATGCTATTAAGCTAACACCATGGCAGAGCTTTTACAAAGACATTGTTTTGGGAGTTGCCAGTTTAATTATCGCCTTTGGTATTCGATTTGTAAAACCAGTATTCAGTTCACCATTCTCAGTAAAAATACTTACTATATGCCTAATAATATCTGTCGGATTCTCGATCTACTGTTGGCACTATCTACCAGTTAAAAACTTCCTTAAATTTAAAAAGGGAAATAATATATATGAGTTAGCTACTGTTCCAGAGGATGCACCAACAGACGTTTATGAAAATATTTTTATTTATGCAAAGGATGGTGTAAATGAAGAATTTACCTTAGATGATATTAGTAGTCGTAACCTCCAAAAAGAAGGTTATGTATTTGTTGACCGCATAGACAAACTAATCAGTAAAGGTTATGAACCTGAAATCCATGACTTTAAAATCATGGATGTTGACAGAACAAATGACTACATAGAAGATTTCTATGCTGATTCAGGATATAAATTACTACTAGTATTTAGTGATATTGAAAAAACCAATACGCAAGCCATGGATGAGATAAAGACTATTATTCAATTTTGCAATAAAAATGAAATTACGCTCTATCCACTTACAGCGAGTAAATCACAAGATGTTGATTCATTCGTAAAAAAATACGAACTTAATACACCCTTTTATTATGGAGATAAAACTAATCTAAAATCAATAATACGAAGCAACCCTGGACTAGTTCTTCTCTACAAAAACAGCGTCATTGAAAATTGGCCAAGCACAAATTTGCCATCAGAAAATGAATTATCAAGTATCACTAATCCATGATACAATTTATCCTAAAAAGAATATTAAGTGGTATTTTCATATTGTTTAGCGTAATAACCGTTGTTTTTTTTCTTTTTAAATTTTCATTTCCTAATCCTGAAAAAATGGCTATTGGTCAACGCACAGATGTTGCTACACAAGAATCCATAAAAAAAGAGTTTGGACTTGATAAACCAACTTTTACGCAATACGCATTGTTTCTTAATGACATATCTCCAATCTCTTTGCATTCAAAAGATGAAGAGTTGAATTTTAAATATGATCCATTGCTAAAAATTATCTTACATAATAAAGTAATATTGATAAAAACTCCGTTCCTAAGAAAGTCATTTCAATCTAGAGTTAAAACAACTAAGTTAATTAGAGAATCCTTTAAAGGCACTTTCATTTTGGCTCTTGCATCTATCCTCTTGGCAATAATTTTAGGAGTTTTACTTGGTGTGTTGTCTTCAATTAAAATCAATTCCCCAATTGACCAAACTATTGTTTTTATCAGTACAATAGGTATTTCTGTCCCATCATTCTTCTCAGCAATCATACTAGCTTGGCTATTTGGTTTTGTACTTCATGATTACACGGGATTATTCATGACTGGAAGCTGGACAGATATCGATCCGTACAATGGTGAATATTATCAATGGAAAAATATTATACTTCCTGCAATTGCATTAGGAGTTAGACCTCTTTCTATATTTACACTGTTAACAAGAAGCTCCATGTTTGATACTTTAAACAAAGACTTCATCAAGACAGCCAAATCAAAAGGTATTAACCCATCATCCATTCTAATAAAACATGCCCTGCCTAATGCATTAAATCCTGTGATAACAGCTATTAGCGGTTGGTTTGCATCACTTCTTGCAGGAGCTTTTTTTGTAGAATATATTTTTAATTGGAGAGGACTAGGAAAACTAACCATAGAAGCACTTGAAATGAATGATCTTCCTGTTGTCATGGGGTCTATTCTATTCATTGGTTTTATTTTTATAATCACTAACATTATTGTGGATATTTTATATGTCAAACTTGACCCAAGAATAAAGTTAAGCTAATGCATATTTTTCTAACAGGATATATGGGAGTGGGTAAAACAACTATCGGGCTTCAATTGTCTGAAATATTGGAATTAGATTTCATTGATCTGGACCAAGAAATAATAAATCAAACAGGGTTATCAATCCCCGAAATTTTCAATAATAATGGGGAAGATTATTTTAGAATAATTGAGAAAAATGTACTTACTAAAATAAACCTTCAAAAGAAATCATCAATTATTGCTCTTGGCGGTGGAACCATATGTGACCATGAAAACAGAAGATTAATTCTTCAAAACAACATCTGCATCTATCTCTACAAACCATGGGAAGAAATAGAAAAAAGTCTCCCAAAACTTAAAAACAGACCACTAATTATCAAAAACTCCCCCTCTAAATTGAGAGAACTTTACAACAAAAGACAATCAACATACGAACTTTCACAGCTTAAGATGCCCATAAACACTGTGTTTGAGACCCAAAAACTAGCAAATTATTTGAAATTATTAACAAATAGGTAACAGTCCTTGTATCCATACGGGTCTTCGCATTAACATTGGAGAATAATAATTATTTAAAACAATTAACAAAATGAACAAATCAGATTTAATCTCAGCTATGGCTGATTCAGCTGGTATCTCAAAAGCACAAGCTGGTGAGGCACTAAACGCATTTATGGATTCTACTTCTTCTGCTCTTAAAAATGGAGAGAAACTTATCCTTGTTGGATTCGGAACTTTCTCTGTAAGCAAAAGAGCTGCTAGAACTGGTAGAAACCCAAGAACTGGAAAAGAAATTCAAATCGCTGCTAAAAATGTTGTAAAATTCAAAGCAGGTTCTGGACTTTCTGATAAAGTTAATTAATATTTACCTAGTAAATATTTTAAGCCCTTGTAGGATCCTACAAGGGCTTTTTTTTTGCGTCCTTTGAAAATTAATAATTAGCTTTCTAAATCATATCTTCGTAGAATCAAAAATTCATTCCTTAAATATATTGCTCAAACTTCACCAAATCCACCTATGTATGAATTTGTACGAGGAAAAGGAATACACTTGTATGATAGGTATAATAAGCCATTCATTGATTTAATTAGCGGTATAGCTGTAAATAATATTGGCCATTGTAATCCGGAAGTCACTAAAGCTATAAAAGACCAAGTGGATAAATATAGTCACCAAATGGTTTATGGTGAATACATTGTGCAACCACAAGTCCAACTTGCCAAAAATCTCGCCAAAAATCTACCCTCAAATCTTCAATCATTTTATTTTTTAAATAGTGGAAGTGAGGCAATCGAAGGAGCTATGAAAGTGGCTAAAAAATATACAGGAAGATCCAAAATAGTTGCAATGAGAAATGCCTATCATGGAAGTTCAAGTGGTTCACTTAGTATGATGAGCAATGAATATTACTCTGGACCCTTTAAACCTCTATTACCAAATATCTATTTCATGGACTATAATGATTTAGATTCCATTGAAATCATCGATGAAAGGACTGCAGCAGTATTTATTGAACCTATTCAAGCTGAAATAGGATATTTACCAGCAACACAAGAATTCTTAAATGCCCTTAGAGAAAAATGTGACAAAACTGGGACTTTATTAATCTTTGACGAAATACAAACAGGTATTGGAAGAACAGGTAAATTATTTGCTTTTGAACATTATAACATTACACCCGATATTTTAGTGAGTGCAAAAGCCCTGGGTGGAGGAATGCCTATAGGAGCATTCATAAGTTCATCCAAAATCATGAAAAGTATCGAAGACAAACCTATCCTAGGTCATATTAGCACTTTTGGGGGGCATCCAGTTTGCTGTGCTGCAGGAAATGCCTCATTAAATTACATTGAAAAATATCAGCTTCTAGATAAGGTTTCAGAAAAAGAAGCTTTATTTAGAAAATTATTAGTTCATCCAAAAATTAAAAAAACTAGCGGTAAAGGTTTGATGCTCTCTATTGAACTAGATAATTTTGATGAAGTCGAAAGGACAATGAAAAGATGTATGGAGCATGGAGTAATTATTGATTGGTTTCTATATAATACTAACTGCCTTAGAATATCTCCACCATTAATTATATCTAATTCTGAAATACACAAGGTATGCAAGACAATATTAAGATCTCTCGATTAAACTAACTATCAAGTTTTTCAATTTCTTTTAGAATCGCATCAGCTTCTGCAGCTTTGGCATCAGAGGCAGTTCTATTTACAGTGCTTAGTTTATAAGACTCTTTAATAAGTTTATCATAGGTTTCTTCGAGTTTTTCCTTTTGAGATTTTTTTTTAAATAAACCGAACATGTTAAAAAAACATTTTTCTATGTGAATAGTTCATATCATCTTTTAATAAGTACTTACTTCCCCCAGAGGCCTTCTTGTCTTCCTTTCTTTTTCTTGGCAGATTTTGGGTTATATCCCTCCATATCATCTTGAAGTGCAGCACAATGCTTGGCTTTGCATGAAAAAAGAGACATTGCAGTCATGGAAATTAAGAAAATATATAATAGCATCATTCTCATTATTCAAATAACCAAAATTCACTTGATATAATCAAAAAAATATGTAGAGCGTGTTGAGGTATTATATTTGAAAGGTATAGGTTAAAATAATCAAAGAGTGCGTCGGCTATATTTAATATTACTAATAACACTATGCCTTGCTGGTACTGCACAAATTCGAATTGTAAATAAAAATTTGGAAAGTATTTCTGGAGTACTTCTCATGCAATCAACAAAAGTTATTGGTATTTCAGACCAGTCAGGAACAATTAATATAGACACTTCATCTACTGAAATAGACAATTTATTCTTATCGCACAAAAACTATTATCAAAAGGATATAACACCAAACCTCTTGTTTGATAACTCTACTATCATTTTAACTAAAAAAATCAATTCGTTTAACCCTGTCGTAGTTTCTGCTGGCAGAAATTTTCGATATAAAAATGATATAGCATTGCTCACCCAAAGAATAGATAAGAAAAAGATTGAACTCATTCTTCCTCAAACCGCTGCTGATCTTTTAAACATCGATCAAAATATCTATATACAAAAAACCCAACAAGGTGGTGGAAGTCCTATTATCCGTGGATTTTCTACAAATCGAATATTATTAGTTGTAGATGGGGTTAGAATGAATACTGCAATTTTTAGATCTGGAAATGTTCAAAATGTAATTTCTATTGACCCTTTTACCGTTGAAAGTACTGACTTGATTTTTGGACCATCAAGCCAATTCTATGGAAGCGATGCTATTGGAGGAGTTCTGAATTTCACGACAGTAAAACCTGAGTTTACTGAAAATAAAATGGATCTGAAAACTAAAACTAACCTAAGATATAGTTCTGCTAATAATGAAAAAACCTACCACAGTCAATTTTCTTTTAGTGGAAAAAGGATAGCTACTGTAACAGGTTTTACTTTCAGTAAATTTGACGATTTAAAAATAGGTAAAAAAGGGAGTAAAGTTTATGGCCGACCAGACTATATTTCAACAAGGTTTTCATCAGATACAATTATCAATAACAGCGATGAAAGCATCCAGATAAATAGTGGTTACAATCAAAAGAATTTCTTGCATAAAACCTCGTTTAAAATCAGTTCAAACTCACAGATTCACTATGGTATTCAATATAGTGAAACGTCTAATATTCCTAGATATGATCGACTCATTCAACGGGACGAATTGAACCAATTAAGTCAAGCTGAATGGTATTACGGACCTCAAATATGGATGTTTAATAATCTAACATTTAAGCACATTAGCAAAACAAAACTATTTGACGAGTTTAAGTCAACCATTGCACATCAGAAATTTGTTGAAAGTAGAAATACACGAAAAATATATTCGAACCTTCTTAATCAAAGAGAAGAAAAAGTTAGTGCATGGAGTTTAAACGCAGATTTCTCCAAATACATTAATTCAAAAACACAAATAAACTATGGTTTAGAATATGTGTCTAACATAATTCAAAGTTCGGGAAGTCAATTAAATACAAATAATCAAACGAAACAAGCCATTACAACAAGATATCCTAATGGGGCATATTGGAAGACTGGCGGTATATATTTTAATGTTATCCAAAGGTGGAGTAACCATTCAATTACTGAAGGTGGTTTGAGGTATAATCTTGTTGGGATGAATGGCCAATTTGATACATCGTTAACATCCTACCCTATTTCAGATTTTAATATTACTAATCGAGCAATAACTGGTTCAATATCTCAGTTAGTTAAGAAAAAATTTGGTTCAATCAGCTTCGTTTTATCAACTGCTTTTCGATCTCCAAACATAGACGATATTGCCAAAACATTTGATAGCAATCCTGGGTTTATCACTATTCCAAACCCCAACTTAAAACCAGAATATGCATATCATGGTGAAGTTAATTTAGACTACAATATTTCCAGAAAAATTAAAATTCAAAATTCAGTTTTCTATACTTATTTGGATCAAGCAATTAATCTCTCAAATACAATGCTTAATGGGGCTGATAGTGTAATCTATGATAATACTTTGAGTCAGGTACAAATGCTTACAAATGATCAATACGCTTCAGTTGTAGGAGACCAAATTACCATAAAATACAGTCCAAACGAATTTATATCTCTCAAGACAACTTACACTTTTTTAAATAGTCAATCAAGTAGTGGTGATGCGATTAGACACATCACACCTAATTTTGGTAGTACCACACTATTAATGAATTATAGAAAATACAATTTAATGGTGTATAGTATTTATAATCAAAGATTTAACAACAATCAATTTTCTAACACTGAAAAAAACAAACCACAATTTTATTTGACAGACAAAAATGGGTTAGCATATTCTCCATCTTGGCACACATTTAACATAAAATTGGGCTACTATTTGAATACTAAAGTTATACCCTATCCGATCAAGATTAATTTCGGGGTAGAAAACATAATGGATAAAAGATACAGACCTTACAGTTCGAGACTAACAGCCCCAGGAAGGAACATTGTAGTTGCATTACAAGTAAAAATTTAGCTTATTTTTTCTTGTCAGGTTTACTGATACTATCTCTCATATCTGTATCAGCTTGAATGTTCTTCATTTTATAATAATCCATGATGCCTAGATTACCACTTCGAAATGCTTCTGCCATTGCCTTGGGAACTTCTGCCTCGGCAAGGATTACAAGTGCACGAGCATCTTGAGCTTTCGCCTTCATCTCCTGTTCTTGAGCTACAGCCATTGCTCTACGCTCTTCGGCCTTAGCATTTGCTACCTTAAGATCTGCCTCTGCTTGATCAGTTTGTAGTTCTGCACCGATATTTTTACCTATATCTATATCGGCTATATCAATAGATAAGATTTCAAATGCAGTACCCGCATCCAAACCTTTTGCTAAAACTGTCTTAGATATGGTATCTGGATTTTCTAATACTGCTTTGTGAGTTGTAGCTGAACCAATTGTAGTTACGATTCCCTCTCCTACACGAGCAAGAATAGTATCCTCTCCTGCACCACCAACTAACTGAGCGATATTTGCTCTAACAGTAACTCTAGCTTTTGCAATTAATTGTATTCCATCCTTTGCAACAGCGGCTACAGGAGGTGTATTAATAACTCTTGGGTTTACAGAAAGTTGAACCGCATCTGCTACATCTCTACCTGCTAAATCAATAGCAGCTGCCATATTGAAATCTAAAGGAATACTTGCTTTATCTGCAGAGATAAGAGCTTTAACTACATTATTAACATTACCACCTGCCATAAAATGAGTTTCCAATTCATTTGAAGATACAGGTATTCCAGCCTTATTTCCATTAATTAAAGCATTTACGATAAGAGAAGGAGGTACTTTTCTAATTCGCATGAATATCAACTGAATGATACTAACACTTTTACCTGAAATTGAAACTTGAGCAGTTACCCAAAGCCCCAATGGAACAAAGTAGAAAAACACAAAGAGTAGGACTACTCCAACGATTAAAAAAGGTATAATTCCCATTAGATATTATTGATTAATTATTTTAATATATATTTTGTTATTGTCTATTTTTTCGACTTCAATTTCTACTCCTGAGGGTATAAAATTTCCTTCAGAATGCACTTCAATACGCTGAGATTTGACACGAGCTATACCAGATGGCCTTATCGCACTTATTGTTTTACCTGTATCTCCCACTTGCACTTCTAATTTACCAATATCGTTAGCTTTACCTGTAATTGTTTCTTTGTTAGAAAACATATCCCATGCACCGTTACGAAAGGCATACACAATAATCACAGTCATGATGGCGATTATCAATGCTAAAAGAATATTGCCATGTAACATACCATAATCAATATATGTAAAGTATACCCCAACTCCAACCATAACTACACCTACAATTCCAACAATAAAACCTGGTACAATAAAAATCTCAATGAGAAGCAATAAAATTCCTAGAATAACAAAAGAGGCAACAATAGAAAGTGTCATATATTACAGCCAAGTTAAGGCTTTTAAATTAAACCTCAAGATAATCTGCAACAGGAAGACAACTACATACCAAATTTCGATCCCCATAGGTATTATCTACTCTACCAACGCTAGGCCAAAATTTGTTTTGTTTCACATAGGATGCAGGGTAAGCTGCCTTTGTTCTTGAATAGGGTCGATCCCAATCATCACCTGATACAAGTTGAGCCGTATGCGGTGCGTGTTTTACAACATTATTGTCTTTATCTGCTAATCCTTTTTCAATATCAGCTATTTCTTCTCGTATGGATAAAAGAGCATCACAAAAACGATCTAATTCTGACTTACTTTCGCTCTCTGTAGGCTCAATCATCAAAGTACCTGGAATTGGGAAACTCACTGTTGGTGCATGAAAACCATAGTCGATAAGTCGTTTAGCAATGTCTTCTACTTGGATGCCAGAGGTAAGTTTGAAAGGTCGAGGATCAACAATCATTTCGTGAGCTACTGTTCCATTTTGACCAGTATACAAAACATCATAGCCATCAGATAAACGATATTTCATATAATTTGCATTCAATATAGCTGTTGCAGTTGCTCTTTTTAGACCTTTAGTTCCCATCATTTTAATGTATGCATAACTAATTAACAATATGCTTGCACTTCCAAATGGAGCAGCACTAACTGCTCGCATCGCTTTATCCGAACTTACACCCTCAACAACAGAATGTCCAGGCAAATATGGAGCAAGATGTTTGGCCACTCCAATAGGACCCATTCCAGGTCCCCCACCACCATGAGGAATACAAAAGGTTTTGTGTAGATTCAAATGACATACATCTGCACCAATATTTGCAGGATTGGTATAGCCTACTTGAGCATTCATATTGGCACCATCCATATAAACTTGTCCTCCAAATTCATGGATTAATGATGTCACTTCTTTGATGGTTTCTTCATAAACACCGTTTGTACTTGGATATGTAATCATTGCTGCTGCTAGAGTTTCTCCATGAGCCTCTACTTTTTCTCTTAAGTCAGCTAAATCAATGTACCCATTTTCGTGGCACTTAACTACAACAACTTTCATACCTGCCATTACTGCACTTGCTGGGTTTGTACCATGTGCAGATTCAGGTATAATTACAATATTCCGGTGATGTTGATTGGTATCTTTAAAAAATTCCCTGATGGTCATGAGGCCAGTGTACTCTCCTTGAGCTCCTGCATTAGGTTGAAGGCTCACCTGATGAAAACCTGTTATTTCAGATAAATCGCGTTCTAAATCATGCAACAACTCCTCGTATCCTGCAAGCTGTTCTTTTGGGGCAAATGGATGAATATTTCCAAAAGACTCCCAAGTTACTGGAATCATCTCACTAGTAGCATTCAATTTCATGGTACAACTTCCCAAGGCAATCATTGAATGTGCTAAAGACAAATCTTTATTTTCTAGGGATTTAAGGTATCTTAACATTTCATGCTCTGTATGGTATGAATTAAACACGGGGTGTTCCAAATAAGTAGAGCTTCTGTTCAATTCTAAATCCCACATCTGAGATGTTTTTTCATCGAATTCTAATTCGACACCTTTAAGCTTTGCAAATAATTCAATGAGCTGCATAACATCTTGAATTTCGGTCGTTTCATCAATACTAATCCCAATATAATCCGACTCATAACGAACATTAATTTTATACTGATTAAGTAGTTCCCGCAAACTTGATTGATCAGTTTTGTCGAATAAAATAGCAATTGTGTCAAAAGCACTATTATTTTTTAAATCATATCCAATTTTAACCAGATTATTTGCTAAAATACTGGTGAGTTGATTGACTTTTTGAGCAATTTTTTTAAGTCTTTCAGGCCCATGATAAACTGCATACATCCCTGCCATCACAGCAAGAAGTGCTTGAGCTGTACAAATATTACTAGTGGCCTTATCTCTTTTAATGTGTTGTTCACGGGTTTGGAGAGCCATTCTCAAGGCGGTGTCACCATTGGAATCCTGAGAAACCCCAATTACTCTACCAGGCAATCTTCGCTTATGCTTTTCTTTGGTTGCAAAATAAGCAGCATGAGGTCCACCATTTCCCATTGGTATACCGAACCTTTGAGTACTCCCAACAACAACCTCAGCTCCCCAAGAACCAGGTGCTTCTAATAAAGTTAATGAAAGAATATCTGCAGCAACAACAGTTTTGATTTGATGTACTGCTGCTCTCTCAACCAAATCACTGTAATCTTCCACTTTGCCCTCTCCATTTGGGTATTGTACAAAGAGACCAAAAAAGTCCTCATTAAATTCAAAATTTGTAGGATTCCCCTTGACAACAGATATACCTAGTGGTTCCGCTCTGGTTTCAATGACGTCTATCGTCTGAGGAAATGCTTTATCTGAAACAAAAAACTTATTTCCATTTTGTCTACTTTTTGCCGAAAAGACCATCGCCATACCCTCAGCAGCAGCGGTGGCTTCATCCAAAAGACTTGCATTTGCTATTTCCATACCTGTCAAATCCATAATCATAGTTTGAAAGTTGAGTAATGCTTCCAACCTACCTTGAGCTATTTCGGCTTGATAAGGTGTATATTGAGTATACCAACCTGGGTTTTCAAGAATGTTTCTTAAAATAACTTTTGGAGTATGAGTTCCATAGTAGCCCATACCAATGTAATTTTTAGAAATTTGATTTTTTCTTCCAATTGATTTCAACTTAGATAATAGTTCAATCTCTGTCAAAGGTTCATCTAATTTCAGTTCGTTTAGAAGTCTAATTTCATTGGGTATTGTGTCAGAAATGAGTTCTTCCATTTTATCATACCCAAGCAAGGATAGCATCTGGTGTTCTTCTTTGAAATTCATGCTATTGTGGCGGTCAGAAAAATGCTCTTTATACATCTTAAATATCTTACGATTAAATTATTACAAAAATAAATTTAGGTTAGTTAAAAAACCCAAATGTTCAATATAAGTTCACAAAAGATTTAATACGTTTGTATCAATAATCGTATTTTTAATCATTATGCCAGAACAAATTTTTGAACCTTTAATTACACAAGACACCATTCTATTTGGGGTTCTTGCGAGTTGCTTGGGGCTTGTTTTTATGACAAGTAGCTCAAACAAAGCATTCTGGAAAAAATTTTATACCATAGTACCTGCTCTATTTATGGCCTACTTCCTCCCAGCAATTCTTACCACACTTGGAATTATTGCTCCCGAGTGGAATACCATTTCTGAGACGGGTGAAATCATACAACATGAATCCAACCTATACTACGTCGCTAGTAGATATTTCTTACCTGCTGCTCTTGTATTGATGACATTAAGTCTTGACCTAAAAGCTGTTTTTAATTTAGGACCCAAAGCCCTAATTATGTTTCTAACAGGTACTGTCGGTATAATCATCGGTGGTCCAATAGCTATCTATATATTATCGCTAATCTATCCAGAAGCCATTGGAGGTATTGGCCCTGATGCAGTTTGGAGAGGATTAGCAACATTAGCTGGAAGTTGGATTGGAGGGGGAGCCAATCAGACAGCAATGCTGGAGATCTATGGATACAACCAAAAATTATACGGCGGAATGGTCTTCGTTGACATCGTGGTAGCAAATATTTGGATGGCTATACTACTAATTGGTATAGGTAAAACTGAAAAAATTGATCGTTGGTTAAAGGCTGACACTACCGCAATAGAAGATTTAAAAGCCAAAGTATCAAAGTTTACTCAAGAAGTAACCAAGAATCCATCATTAAAAGACTTAATCATATTGCTCTCAGTTGCATTTGGTACAGTTAGTCTTTCTCATTTTTTTGCAAATATTCTGGCTCCATTTTTCGAATCAAAAATTTCTACTATTGAACATTTGACACTTCGAAATACATTTACCTTTCTAGGTTCAAGTTTTTTTTGGATGATTAGTATCTCAACGCTTATTGCTATAATCTTATCATTCACTAAAGTTCGAAAGTTAGAAGGAGCAGGTGCAAGTAAAATAGGAAGTGTATTCATCTACGTCTTAGTCGCTACAATCGGTATGAAAATGGATTTAACAATGATTTTTGATAATTTAGGACTATTAGCCATAGGGTTAATCTGGATGAGTGTTCATGCAGCACTTTTAGTAATAGTTGCCAAATTAATTAGAGCTCCATATTTCTTTTTAGCAATTGGCAGTCAAGCCAATGTGGGTGGTGCTGCGTCAGCTCCTGTAGTTGCATCTGCTTTTCATTCTTCGTTAGCTACTGTTGGAGTATTATTGGCAGTATTTGGGTACGCTGTTGGCACTATTGGTGCAATAGCTTGCACACTACTCATGCAGATAATTGCACAATAAACTAACTTTTCTGTAGTTAATTCATTATATTCCAGCGGTCTATTAGTATAATTTTAAAGATAAAAACTTATGGCGGTATTATCTACGACAAGAACAAATTCAGGAATTTCAACTTATTCTGGTCCATGGGACAAGTCTGCAGTCATTCATTTGCTAAGGAGAGTTCATTTTGGTGTTACCAAAGAAAATATTGATTACTTTGTTAATCTAACACAGGCTGAAGCTATCAATGAAGTTCTTGATATAGACTACAGCATTCCATCTCCCCCAATTAATAATTACAATGACAATAATCCGGATCCCAACGTAAATCCTGGAGAGTCTTGGGTAAATGACTACAATGGTCAACTCAATAATATCAGAAGACGATCTTTCAAATCTTGGTGGGTTGGACAAATTGTCAATCATGATCTAACTATTCGTGAAAAAATGGTCCTTTTTTGGCATAATCATTTTTCAACGCAATCTGCAGTATATGGTTGGGCAAACTTTGGATATCAAAATAATCAACTTCTGAGATCGAATTGTCTAAAAAACTTTAAATCATTGGTCAAAGATGTAACACTTGACCCTGCAATGTTAGTATTCTTAAATGGAGAGAGAAATAGTAAAACTGCTCCAGATGAGAATTACTCTAGAGAGCTTCAAGAGCTCTTTACACTTGGAAAAGGTCCAGAATCACAATACACTGAAACAGACGTTATTGCTGGTGCAAAAGTCCTTACTGGTTGGAGGATAAATCGAACTACGGGAGATGTATATTTCCAAAGTACTAGGCATGACACTTCAGATAAAAAGTTTTCAGCTTACTACAATAATTATACAGTTACTGGCCAATCAGGTCAAGCAGGTATCAATGAATTAGATGATATGCTAAACATGATATTTGCCCAAAATGAGGTAGCAAATCATATTGTTCGTAAATTATACCGTTGGTTTGTCTATTACAAAATAGACGAAAACACAGAATCCAATGTTATCATACCACTTGCCAATATTTTCAGAAATAGCGGATATGAGATTAAACCTGTTCTCGAAGCGTTGTTCAACAGTGAACACTTTTTTGATACTGCAAATCGTGGTGCATTAATTAAAAGTCCAACTGAATTTTTACTTGGTCTAACAAGAACTTTTGGAATTCCCATACCAGAATCAAGTGATTATGTAGATCAATACGCTTTTTGGAATAGGCTACAATCATCCACTGCACTAATGCAACAAGAACTTGCAGACCCGCCAAGTGTCTCAGGTTGGCCAGCATATTATCAAATCCCACAATTCCATGAATTATGGATAAACAGTGATACCATTTCAAATAGAAATAAAGTTTCTGACACACTTGCTGTAAATGGATATAGAATTGGCACTACCAGACTTAAAATAGATCCATTGCACTTTACGAAAAAATTTAATACGGCAAGTGATCCAAATCTACTAATCAATGACTTTTTAGAAATCATGCACACCTTAGATGTAGATCAGAATCAGCGAGAATATATGAAGTCTATACTCCTTTCTGGACAACTCAATGATGATTATTGGACTGAAGCCTGGAATGCTTATATAGGTGATCCGGATAATACAACTAAAGCGAATATTATTTCGTCACGTTTATCAGCTTTGTTCAAATATTTAATGAACCTTAGCGAATTTCAGCTTTCTTAACCCCTACTAAAAATGAAAAGAAGAGATTTCCTCAAACGAGTAGCACCAGCGTCACTACTTCCATTTGCAATAAATGGCCAACCTATTACGGCATATGGTAAATTATTTGGAACAAATGCAGAAGATTTTACTGAAACTGATAAAGTTTTAGTTCTTGTTCAACTAAATGGAGGTAATGATGGGTTAAATACACTTATACCTCTTGATCAATATCAAAATTTAACCAAGGCACGACCCGATGTGATATTACCTGAAAATAAAGTCCTCCCTCTAAATGGTATTGACGGTACAGGATTACATCCATCCATGTCAAAAATGAAAAATATGTATGATGAAGGTAAAATGCGAATCATACAATCGGTAGGTTATCCAAATCAAAACTACTCCCACTTCAGATCAACAGATATATGGATGTCAGGATCTGATTCAAATGAAATTCTTGAAAGTGGCTGGGTAGGTCGATACTTATCTGAAGAATGGCCCAACTATCCAAATGGTTTTCCTAATGATGATATGGAGGATCCACTTGCCATTCAAATTGGATCACTCGTATCACAGGTATGTCAAGGTGTTGCAGTTAATATGGGATTTGCCCTTTCAAATCCTACTAATTATTACCAACTATTAACTGGTAATTATCCAGATGCCCCAAATACATGGGCGGGTAAAGAGTTAGACTACCTGAGAACAGTAGCAAGACAGACTAATGAATATTCCGTCAAAATAAAAGAAGCTGCAGAAAGTTCAACTAATTTATCTGATCTATACCCAGAAGGCAATCGACTAGCAGATCAACTTAAAATTGTTGCCCAATTAATAGCTGGTGGTCTTAAAACACGTGTATACATTGTATCTCTTGGAGGTTTTGATACGCACGCTAATCAAGTTGACCCTGTGGATAGTAATGAAACAGGTTACCATGCATTCTTGCTGGAAACCGTATCTGAGGCTATCAATGCATTTCAGGATGATATCGAAAAACTAAAGATCGATCATCGAGTTTTAGGAATGACGTTTAGTGAATTTGGAAGACGAATAATTAGTAACGCAAGCACAGGAACTGATCACGGGTCTGCTGCTCCATTATTCATGTTTGGGTCTAAAGTTAAATCTGGTATGTCTGGAAATAACCCTATAATTCCTGATGAAGTAACAGCCAAAGATAATCTTGAGATGGAATTTGACTTCAGAACAATTTACAGTTCAATTCTCCAAGATTGGTTCTGCTTAGATAAAACAGATACAGATAGTATTCTCCTGCAAGATTTTGAAAAAATGAATATTATCCAAGATGCCTGTTCTACATCATCTGCAGATCGCTTAAAACAAAAGCAAACTGGCGATGCATATATCAGGAATTATCCTAACCCTTTTGGAAATGAGACCACTATTAAATATTTTTCTAATGGTGATCAAATTAATATTTCCATTGTAGATGTTCATGGACGATTGATTGATACACTAGTTAGTGACAACATACCACATGGCTCACATGAAATAAAGTTTAACGCTTCAAGTCTAAAACCTGGCACCTATTATCTTACATACCAAAGTGGCTTAATAACTCAAACCAGAAGCTTACTTAAAATCAGGTAATTAAAAAGGAGATCTAAAATCTTCAAAATCTAAAGCTATTTGATCTTTTACCGATAAGATTGGATTATCTATACCCCAATTGATATTCAACAATTTTGAATTCCAAAGTATGGACCCCTCAGAATCTTTGTTGTAATAATTTGTGCATTTATAAGAAAATACTGTGTTGTCTTCCAATGTTAAAAAACCATGAGCAAAACCAGAGGGGATATAGAACATAGTTTTATTTTCTTCATTCAACTCAATTGAAAAGTGATGTCCATAAGTTGGAGATTTATGACGTATATCAACTGCCACATCTAAAGCAGAACCTTTAATTACCCGCACTAATTTACCTTGTGAAAAAGGGTCTCTTTGAAAATGCAAACCTCTTAAAATACCCTTACTACTGGATGATTGATTATCTTGTACAAAATTTGATTTAATACCATGTGAATTCATAAAGTCCTCACGATAACTTTCAAAGAAATGGCCTCTTTCATCACCATAAACAGTAGGTTTAATAACTAGAAGTCCATCAATATTTGTGGTTGAAACATTCATTTTATATTACAATGATAAATAACTTATTAAGTTGTTAAAAATTGTTTGACATATAAGTTAAAAACCAAATTAAATTAAATGAAATTCGCATCTTACAATTATTAGAAAATCTTCATGTCTGAACCTCCATATTTAAAAGATCTAAACCCTGAGCAAAAAGCTGCAGTTATCCAAACAGACGGTCCTATAATGATCGTTGCAGGTGCTGGATCTGGCAAAACTAGAGTTTTGACGTATAGAATTGCACATTTAATTGCCACAGGAGTTGACCCATTTAACATACTATCACTCACATTTACCAACAAAGCTGCTAGAGAAATGCGAAACCGAATTGAGCATGTTGTTGGTCTTGAAGCACGAAATATCTGGATGGGTACATTTCATTCCGTCTTTGCAAAAATATTGCGTATTGAAGCTGATAAAATTGGTTATCCGCAGAACTTCACTATTTATGACTCTGACGATAGTAAAAGCCTCATTAAATCTATTGTCAAAGAAATGAATCTTGATGATAAAATATATAAACCAAATTATATCCTTTCTCGGATTAGTAATGCAAAAAATAATCTAATCCAGGCCCATGTGTATCAAACTCAATCAGACCTAATTGCATATGATGAGACCACAGGAAGAGGAAAAATTCATGAGATCTATACTGAATATGCAAAACGTTGCTTTAGATATGGAGCAATGGATTTTGATGATTTGCTTTTAAATACTTTCAAACTACTCAATAATTTCCCTGATGTTTTACATAAATACCAGCACAAGTTCAAATATGTTATGGTTGACGAGTATCAAGACACAAACCATTGCCAGTATATGATTATAAAGAAGCTAGCTAGTGTTTTTGAGAATATATGTGTAGTTGGTGATGATGCTCAAAGTATTTACTCATTTAGAGGTGCAACAATCAAAAACATCTTAAATTTTGAAAAAGACTATCCAGACTTAAATGTTTATAAACTAGAACAAAACTATCGATCAACCGAAACTATAGTCAATGCAGCCAATAGTGTAATTGCAAAAAATAAGGATCAAATTGAGAAAAAAGTATGGACAGAAAATGATGCCGGAAATAAAATAAAAATTATTCGTGCTGTCACTGATAATGAAGAGGGAAAAATGATTGCTCAAAACATCTTTGAGACAAAAATGTCTGAGCAAAAGATGAACAGTGATTTTGCAATACTATATAGAACAAATTCTCAATCCAGAAGCTTAGAGGAAGCACTTCGTAAACTCAACATACCCTATAGAATATATGGAGGGATGAGCTTTTATCAAAGGAAAGAGATTAAAGATATACTAGCATATTTAAGACTCATTATTAACCAAGCAGACGATGAAGCTTTAAAACGTATCATTAACTACCCAACTCGGGGCATTGGTAAAACGTCCCTTGATCGTATAAATGTCATTGCGTCCAACGAAGAAAAATCAATTTGGGAGGTAATTCTTGTTGCAGATAGGTACCCTGAACTAAAAGGAGCAACCAAAAAATTAAAAAACTTTGTAGAAATGATTCAAAGTTTTATCAAATTGACCAGTCAACAAAATGCCTATGAAATAGCTATGCATGTTGCTCGCACAACTAATCTACTTAAAATACTTCATGAAGATAAAACTATAGAAGGGATCAATAAATATGAAAACATCGTTGAATTATTGAATGGTCTAAAAGAGTTTGTTGAGGACGATACTAATGAGTCTGAGAAAGATCTGGGAAGTTATATGCAAGATATAGCACTATTAACAGATGCGGATAAAGAAAATGACGATAATGATCGTGTATCTTTAATGACTATCCATCAAAGTAAAGGACTGGAATATAGTAAAGTGTATGTATCTGGTCTAGAAGAAAATTTATTCCCCTCACAAATGGCCCTAGCTGACAGAAGTCAGTTGGAGGAAGAAAGAAGGCTTTTCTATGTTGCCATAACAAGAGCTGAACAGAACTTAACCCTATCGTTTGCTACAAGTAGATTTAGGTTTGGCAATCTTCTTCCTTGTGAACCGAGTCGATTTATTGATGAAATTGACAATGAATTTCTTGAATTCTCAAAGAGAGTTATCACAAAACCGCAAACTCATGAGAATTCGAACACTAATTTTTATAGGAAAAAACAAGAGCCCAGTTCTTTAAAAAGAACTATTTCTCGTCAAAATAAGCCTAAAATGATTAGACCCCCTGCTACTGAAAATTTTGTGCATGAACAAATCCATGATATTTCAATTAATATGAAAGTAGAACATCATCGATTTGGTTTTGGAGAAATTAAAAAAATAGAACCACTTGAAAATCCGGAAAAAGCAACTATAATTTTTGACGATTTTGGCGAAAAAACACTTGTATTAAAATTTGCCAAACTCAGAAGAGTATAGAATGTGATACTTTTGCAATAGATATGGGTAGTATCTTAACCAACATTACCAAAAAGATTGTCCCTGAATACATAAGTAATAACTCCATCTATGAAAAGTTAGATGAGAAATTTACTGAGTGATTGAAATCTTTGTCCAGTCCTTAGTATCGATTTTGTCATTCATATAATTCACTAGTTCTACAATTTCATTTGGAGCTAGATTGTTTTCAAAGCAAACTGTAGTAGTATCTCCAACTGAATTTGAGTATTGAACAACAGTAGATGGCAAATCAGAGTAGCCTGTTTTGTACTCCGCCTTATATATATCCCAATCCATCGATCCAGTTAATTTAACAATCTCATCAAAATCAGTTGCTGAAACATCAGCTATATGTTCACCGAGGTATTCAAAAAATTTATATCCCTCAAGATTAAATTTATTCCCAATTAACGATAAATTATATATGGGACATTCTCCAAAGCAACCTGTCTTGCTGACGGATAAATAAACTCCTTGATTATAATCAAATGAATTAGATTTTTTAAAGGAACCACATGAGATAAATAAAACCGCTGATAAAGTAAAAAAACTAGCTTTAATCATTATCTAAGGTCAATTTCAATAACCCCTGGTTTATCTTTTACGTTGAACTTAAAGTAACTGTCATTTATATTTACATTAGGCTCAAATTTAGAGATGGTATAAGTTGTGATGATACCATTTTTGTTGTGAACAGACATCTCCTTTATCTTATTAGCTATCTTATCAATACTTAACTTAACAAGAAAGTAACTCTTGTTTTTGTTAGTTGGCGTCAATTTGACTAGCTCTAGTGTAGATTTACCAACTGTTTTTTGACCAATATAAGAATGGATGAATCCCTTTTCATAAATGGTAAATATCTCTGAAGGGTTAATATCTATGGAACTTGGGTCAAATTTAGAGATTTGAACTTCGTTGGCATCTTCTAAATACGTCCAAATTGTTTTGCCATCACAAGAAATTTCCTGACCTGATATATTAACTTTAAATTTCTTACCTTTTTGATATAATACACCTGATTGTGTAACTGAGGTTTTAGTCTGCTTGTTATCAATTTTTATTTTAAATGTGGCTTTTAAAGACTTGTAGGTTTTGTAGGTTTTACTTAGTTTATTTAAAATAATTGCACTTCTATTGTCTTGGGTTTCAGAATTAGACAAAAAAGGGCTAGCCAATAGGCCAATGAAGATGAGTAATAGTATTTTTTTCATTTTTTTATTCTTCTAATTAATGCTGTTCAAGAACTGTTCCAAAGCGTATTCATCTGGCAGTAATACCGACCTTGCTTTGCTTCCCTCGAACGGGCCTACAATATTAGCTGCTTCTAACTGATCTATCAAACGACCAGCACGATTATATCCTACTTTGAGCCTTCTTTGAATGAGGCTAGTACTTCCCTGTTGATGCTGAACAACAATTCGAGCCGCATCTTCAAAAAGAGCATCTCGGTCATCAGCATTAAAATCACTGCCATCTCCAGAACTCTCCTCTCTTACTTCTGGTAAAATATGTGCATCAGGATAACCTCTTTGATTTCCAATAAATCCTGTTATTGTGTCTACTTCAGGTGTGTCAACGAATGGACATTGCAAACGAACCATGTCGCTCCCGGTAGAATATAACATATCTCCCTTACCGATAAGTTGATCTGCACCATTTCCATCCAAGATAGTTCTACTATCAATTTTACTACTTACTCTAAAAGCTATACGGGCAGGGAAATTAGCTTTTATTGTTCCAGTTATGATATTAACAGAGGGCCGTTGTGTAGCTAAAATCAAATGAATTCCAATGGCGCGTGCTAATTGAGCAATTCTTCCTATTGGATGCTCAACCTCTTTTCCAGCTGTCATGATTAAATCTGCTACCTCATCAATAATTACAACAATGTATGGAAGATATTTATGCCCTTCCTCAGGATTCAATTTACGTTTGATAAATTTCGAATTATATTCTTTGATATTTCGAACCATAGCTGCTTGAAGTAAAGCATATCGTTGATCCATCTCCTCACATAATGAATTTAAGGTAGAAATTACTTGCTTATTATCTGTAATGATAGCATCTCCTTCTCCAGGAAGTTTTGCTAAGTAATGACGCTCTATAGTTTGGTAAAGGGTAAGTTCTACCTTCTTAGGATCAACCATTACAAATTTTAATTCCGCAGGATGTTTTCTATATAAAAGAGATACGATTATGGCATTTAAACCGACTGATTTACCTTGACCTGTTGCTCCAGCCATCAATAAATGCGGCATCTTGGCTAAATCCGCAACATATACCTCGTTGGAAATGGTCTTACCCAAACATACGGGTAACGCAGCATCTGAATTTTGATATTTAGCACTGTTAATTACAGAGTGCATACTGACAATCTCAGGTTTTTTATTCGGCACTTCAATACCAATTGTACCCTTCCCTGGTATGGGTGCAATAATTCTAATACCCAAAGCAGCTAAACTCAAGGCAATATCATCTTCTAAATTTTTTATTTTAGAAATTCTCACCCCAGCCTCAGGAACAATTTCAAATAATGTTACGGTTGGTCCAATAGTGGCTTTAATTTGAGCAATTCCAATTTTATAATTATTCAGAGTTTGAACAATCATATTTTTACTTTTTTCTAAGTCATCTTTAGAAACCTCTGTTTTTGGACCTTCATCATACTTATTTAGGAAGTCAATTTCAGGAAACAAATAATCTCTTAAATCTAATCGTGGATCGAACGGCTCGTCAATACCATAATGCTCCTTCTGTTTTTGTTTATCTATTTCCTCTTCAGCTGCCTTCTCCTCTATTTTCAATTCTAAGTCTTCTTCATCTTTATCCGATAATTTTTTCAATTCTGGTTCTAGTTCATTCGTAATAACAGGCATCAATTCTTCAGTGGTAATTGGAACAGCATCTGAAGAAACTGGCTCTGACAAAATATCCGGTTGATTATGTTCTATATTTATTTGATCTTTTTCAAAAAGTGACTCCCCAGCATAACCCTCATCATCAGATGTTTCAGACTCCTTAGAACTCAGTCGCTTATTTCTAATACAAACCAAAACATCTATTCCAAAGGCAACGTACAAGAAAAAAACAGTAACTAATCCAAGAATAAGTGCAATTCCAATTATACCTACCAAGGACTTTGAAAATATATAGATTCCATACCCCAATAACCCCCCAAGCAACGGATATGATTTAGAGAACAATAAAGAACATACCAATGAAATCCACAAACCCGAAACCAATAACTTACTAGCTGTTTTTGGTCGAATATGAAACCTATTATTAAAATAAAGATTGAAACCAACAATTAGGAATATTGGGTATAACAAAAAAGCACCAATACCAAAACCATTGTAAATGAAAGTGTGAGCAAGAAGTGCCCCCATTTTACCCATCATATTTTTTGGAACTAGATTCTTGAAATCAAACAAAAATTCATTGACACCTGTATTTAAAATACTTTGATCTGTCCGCCATGAAAAAAGATAACTAATGGAAGCCAGTGATAAAAACAGTGCAAAAGCAAAGAACAAGCTACCCATTACTTTATTAAATAAAGTATAATCTTTAGGCTCTTTGCTCTTTAACTTTTTCTTTGATTTGCTTGATTTTTTATTGAAAAATGCCATAAGCTTAATAGAAATCGAATGTATACTTAAACCTATTATTTAAGATCTGTGTTTTTAAACAATCACAAAACTTGTGTAATATAGTTTACATCCTACTTCGAATATGCATTACAAAGCGTATCCAAGAAAAAATAAACCCTGACTAAAAAGATCCTTAAATTATAAAAATTTAAAGCTTCTACCTAGATATTTTGCAGTATGACCAAGCTCTTCCTCTATTCGAAGCAGTTGATTATATTTAGCCATACGATCACTTCTAGATGCAGAACCTGTCTTTATCAATCCACTGTTCATAGCAACAGCTAAATCAGCAATTGTGGCATCCTCTGTCTCTCCACTTCGATGAGATATTATATTGGTATAACTATTTTGAGTTGCAAGATTTATTGAATCGATTGTTTCGGTCAACGTACCAATTTGATTTACCTTAATTAATATACTGTTGGCAATTCCTTCGTCGATACCTCGCTGCAATCTTTTAACATTAGTTACAAATAGATCATCACCAACTAATTGAACTTTATCACCTATTTGACTAGTCAAATATTTCCACCCAGACCAATCATCTTCATCCAAACCGTCCTCAATACTTAAGATAGGGTATTTATCTGTCCAGTTTTTCCAGTAGTCAGCCATTTGTTCGCTTGTCAGTTCACGTCCATCCGATTTACTAAATGTATAAAGACCTGTTTCTTTATTATAGAACTCAGATGTAGCAGCATCCATGGCAATATAGATATCCTCACCTGGACGATAACCCGCCGACTCAATAGCCTGAAGAACCGTTTCAATCGCTTCTTCATTAGATTTAATATTTGGTGCAAAACCTCCTTCATCTCCAACATTGGTGCTATATCCTTTTGAACTTAATACTTTTTTTAGATGATGAAAAGTCTCTACACCCATTTGCAATGCCTCAGAAAATGTATCAGCCCCAGTAGGCATAATCATGAACTCCTGAAAATCAATTGAGTTATCTGCATGGCTACCTCCGTTGATAATATTCATCATTGGAATTGGAAGTGTACAAGCATTCACGCCACCAAGGTATCTAAATAATGGCTGTCCACTTTCCTCTGCTGCTGCATGAGCGACTGCCAGACTCACAGCCAACATAGCGTTAGCACCCAAAACTGACTTATTTTCAGTACCATCAAGCATAATCATTTTACGATCAATATGTACTTGCTCAAATACGTCTTCTCCAATGATTTCATCCGCAATTACAGTATTAACATTGGCTACAGCCTTCATCACGCTTTTTCCCAAAAAGTTTGATTTATCACCATCTCTTAATTCAATTGCCTCGTGTATTCCTGTACTTGCTCCACTTGGAACAGCTGCTCTTCCAAAGGCTCCATCTTCAGTAAATACATCTACCTCAATCGTTGGATTACCTCTACTATCAAGAATTTGTCTCGCGTGTAAGTGTGCTATTTCACTCATTTTTTTAGTTTATAATATTTTTAAAGTTGATTTAGAAATCTAGATTATGCCATTAATGCCACAAACTCATCGAATAAATATCGACTATCGTGTGGACCTGGACTTGCTTCAGGGTGATATTGAACTGCAAAAGCAGATTTACCTTTAACACGGATTCCTTCCACCGTGTCATCATTTAAATTTATATGGGTTATTTCTACTGAACCATTATTAGTATCGGGGTCGATGGCAAATCCATGATTCTGAGAGGTAATTTCACTCTTTCCAGTAATCAGATTTTTAACTGGATGATTTTGACCACGATGACCACTATGTAGCTTAAAAGTTTTCAGACCTTGAGATTGTGCCAAAATTTGACTACCTAAGCAAATACCAAACATATTCTCGTCCGCAGCAACTATTTCTTGTATTGTTTTGACTGCGTATGGCATAGCAGAGGGATCTCCAGGACCATTACTAATCATAAAGCCATCAGGATTCCAATCTTTCATTTCGGAGTATGTTGTATCTCCTGGATAAACCTTAACATGGCACCCTCTGTCTGTCAAACACTGTATGATATTTTCTTTGCTTCCTAAATCAAGTAAAGCGACTTTGTGATTTCCATCTTCATTAACCTCGTATGATTTCTTGGACCAAACCTTGCTACTAAGCTCTAGACCAGACATACTAGGCACATCCAATACCATTGATTTAAGTTTTTCAACATCTAAAATCTCAGAACTTATGATAGCATTCATTGCTCCGGCGTCTCTAATATGTCTTACTAACTCACGTGTATCAACATCGCAAATACCCGTAAAATTATTTTCAATAAAATAATCGTTGAGACTACTATCTGCCATATTCCTGGAATGCATTGGGGAATAATTCTTACAAACTAATCCCGAAATTTTAATAGAATCTGACTCAGAATCAAGCTCTCTGGCTCCATAATTGCCAATATGGTCCATAGTCATAATAACAATTTGACCATAATAAGAAGGGTCTGTAAATACCTCCTGATATCCCGTCATTCCTGTATTGAAAGCAATTTCACCAGTTGTTGTACCAATTTTTCCTATTGCATTACCTTCGAAATAAGTTCCGTCTTGTAAAACTAAATACGCTTTTTGCTTATCAATAACTGACACAATTAATTTAAAATTTTGACAAATTTAGCTCTAGGATTTTATTATGAAAGAACTGTGGGCAAAATGTGAAATCAGCCCCGTATTATTAACATGTTAATTAAGCCAGCTTAAAAGTTTTTTATTGGTCTGCTCTGCAACTGATAGATTAAAATTAATTGTGGGATTTGATAAAAGTCTTAGATGTGTTGTCTGCATCTTTCCATCTCTGGAATAGACTAACTTTATACGTTCACCAATACTGTAATAAGATAGATAGTCCTCGAATTTAACCTTCAAACGCCAATCATCAAGTGCAATAATTTCATCGTTTACACTCAATCCTGATTCAACACCTGGACTATTAGAAATAATATTAGTGACAATAATACGATTTCTATTTAGTTCCGTAGAAATGCCACTCCATGGTTTTGTAGAATATGATTTATCAATTGTTAAATCAAGTCCGAAGTTCATGAAAATATCATAATTAATTGGATTAAGGCTATAAACAATTTCATTCAAAAAAATAGACATATCCTTACCAGCTATTGAACTACAGACGTCTACAAACTCATCATAAGTGAATCCACGATTTTTTTTTAAATAAAAGTTTGCATATAATTTTCGCATAACGTCGTCCAATGAGTAATTGGATGTACTACGAATTTCCAGGTCTAGAAGAACTGCTACAATCATACCTTTGTTATAGTAGCTAATTGTTTTATTCGAACTCTCTTCGTTTGGAAGATAAGCCTTAACCCATGCTAAAAGACTACTGTGTGCGAGACTCATCACAGTCTTTCCAGGAGAATTTTCTAGTCTACTCATCTGAGAAGTTATAATTTTCAAATATTCTTCCTTTGAATAAGCTCCCATTCTAAGTAATGTAATATCATCATAATACGAGGTAATTCCCTCAGCAATCCACAACATCTCTGAATATACTTCTTTGTCATAGTCGAATGGACCCAGCTCTTTTGGGCGAATTCTTTTTATGTTCCAAAGATGAAAATATTCATGAGCGATCAAGCCAAGAAAACTTCGATATTTGTTTGGATTTGAGTAATTCCATCGAGGCATCATACTTGTTTGTGAATTTGCATGTTCTAATCCTCCTCCACCCTGAGACACATTGTAAATAAAGTGCACATACTGACTTGAAGGATGACTACCCATCATTTCGATTTGAGTATCGCTAATCTTTTTAAAATCTTCCATGACTTTATTCAAGTCATAATTTCCTTCTCCTATCATAACAATTTTGTGAGTAACATCTCCACTTGTATAGTCAATCGTATCAAAATTACCAATTGCTATAGGCGAATCACCAAGTAAATCATAATTACTGCATCTGTAGGAGTGCTTTGAAGATTTTATCTTAGGAAGGGAAACCTCAACATTTGCCCAATTATCATTAGGGTAAATGGTTAAAAGTATCTGCTCATTTTCATACCCTTCTAAATACCCAAATACAGATACTCCATGTAAAAACGCATAATATTCATCAGCATAACTTTGACGAACACTAACTGTAAAACAATAAACATCGTAGGATAAGCTAACCTGACTTTGTCCATCTGTAAATATCCTCCAAGTATTTTTATTAAGCCGCTTAATTTCCAAATTATTTGCAGATATATTTTCAAAAGCATTGCTAAACTCCCTTACTTTGTATGAACCAGGAGTCCAGACAGGTACTTTAAAATCAACATACGCTTTATTAGTTGCGTCAAATTCTATATCAACGGTAACATAATGCGATTTAACTTTCGAAAAACTTACTGAATAATTGATTGCATTGGTGGTCATAGATATAGTAGATATAGATAATATAAGTAGTACTTTCTTTAACATGCGGCAAAGTTGTTCTTTTTTTTAGAAACCTCAACGCTTTCGTATGTTGAATAAAAAGATTACTTTTGCACTCATTTTTCGCAAAGGAGGAAATGACACATTGACAAATACAAAAAAAGAAAATCAAGATCCAATCTTGAATGAAGCTACTGAGGCCAAGGATGCCACAGTTGAAGCAACAACTAAAGAAACCACTGTAGAGCCTACTGAATCTGCAGAATCAAACACAAGCACATCTGAGTCTCCAGTTCACAATCCAGACGAATTCGATTGGTCTATGGACAAAGCTGGTTTTGGTACTTACAACGAATCACAAAATGATGATTTGAAGTCCATGTACGCAAACACTATTAAACAAGTTGATGAAAAAACGCTTGTTACGGGACGAATCGTAAGTATGAGTGAAGACAATGTCGTTTTAGATATTGGATTTAAATCAGATGGACTAGTTTCACTAACAGAATTCAGAGATACTCCAGACATCAAAGTTGGGGATGAAATCGAAGTTTACGTAGATGAAACTGAAAACGCACTTGGTCAGTTAGTTCTTTCTCGCAAAAAAGCAATAGCGGAAGGTGCTTGGGAGAAAATTCAATCTATCATGGAAAAAGGTGAGATTGTTAAGGGATACATCCAATCCAGAACCAAAGGTGGTCTTGTTGTAGATATCATGGGAATGGATGCTTTCTTACCAGGATCTCAAATAGATGTTAAACCTGTCCGTGACTACGACCAATACGTTGGAAAAACCATGGAGTTTAAGGTTGTAAAAATAAATGAAGTATACAAAAACGTAGTTATTTCTCACAAGGCTCTTATCGAAGATGACATTGAAGCACAAAAAGCTGAAATGATATCAAAAATGGAGTTAGGACAAGTACTGGAAGGTACTGTTAAAAATATGACTTCATTTGGTGTATTTGTTGACCTAGGAGGCTTAGACGGTCTTCTTCACATCACTGATATTTCATGGGGACGAATCAATCACCCATCTGATGTACTTGAATTGGATCAAAAAATCCAAGTTGCTGTACTAGAGTTTGATAATGACAAAAAGCGAATTTCTCTAGGCATGAAGCAACTAACTGCTCATCCATGGGATAGTATGAAAGAACTCAAAGAAGGTGAAAAAGTAAAAGGTAAAGTTGTAACTATTGCTGATTACGGTGCCTTTGTTGAGATTGAAACTGGTGTTGAAGGACTAATTCATGTTTCAGAAATGTCATGGTCACAACACTTAAGAAATCCATCTGACTTCATGAAAGTTGGAGACGAGGTTGAAGCAGTAGTTTTAGACATCGATAAGGAAGAACATAAACTTTCTTTAGGTCTTAAACAACTTACTTCAGATCCATGGGAAAAAATTGAAGAGAAATATCAAGTAGATTCGAAACACAAAGGCACTGTAAGAAACCTTACTAACTATGGTTTGTTTGTTGAACTCCAGGAAGGGGTTGACGGCCTAGTCCACGTTTCAGACTTGTCTTGGTCCAAAAAGATCAAACATCCAGCCGAATTTACCAAAAAAGGTGAAGAACTCGAGGTTGTTGTTCTTGAAATTGACAGAGACAACAGAAGACTTAGCCTTGGTCACAAACAAATCGACGAGAATCCATGGGATACATTTGAAGGTATTTTCACTCTTGGTTCAGAACACGAAGGTGTTGTGTCTGAAATTAATGATCGAGGGGTCATCTTAACTTTACCTTATGGTGTAGAAGGTTTTGCTCCTAAGAAACATATCAAAAAACAAGATAATACAGATGTTAAAGTTGATGAAACACTCAACTTACGTGTGATTGAATTCAACAAAGATTCTAAACGTATCCTTGTATCTCATACGGATATATGGAAAGATGAAGAGCGATCTCAAAATTCTGAAAAAGATGTTGCTAACAAGAAACGTGCAGCAAAAACCACTAAGTTCGTAGAAAAACTTAATAAAAAAGCTGAAGTTTCTACAATGGGTGATTTAGACGTACTTGCTCAGTTAAAGGCACAAATGGAATCTTCTCCATCTAAACCATCAAAAAAAGCAGTCAAGAAAGAAACTCCTAAAAAAGGGATCAAAGAAGAAACCGCTGCAACTGATGATTCTTCTGCATTAACTGATATTATTGGAACAGCAGATGCAAAAGATGCAGACAATCTTAAACAACTTACCGGTGTAGGTCCAGCTTACGAAAAAAAGCTGAATGGCATTGGAGTATTTACTTTCCAACAGGTAAGTAAACTAAATAAAAAAAGTACAGAAATTCTTGAGACTTTACTTAAATCACCTGGTCGTGTTGAACGAGATGGATGGATTAAGGAAGCCAAAGAATTAGCTAAATAATTTTAAAATCCCGACTAGTTCGGGATTTTTTTTACTTCTCAAAATGAGCCAAATTGATTGAAAAAAGCAAAAAAATAAGATATTTGAATATATGAATTATTGGCTCATAAAATCCGAACCATACAAGTATAGTTGGGACCAAATGGTAAAAGATGGATCAACATATTGGGATGGTGTTAGAAGTTACCCTGCACGTGTTCACCTTCGAGCTATGAAAGATGGTGATATATGCTTATTCTACCATAGCAATGAAGGAAAAGAAATTGTAGGAATCACACGAGTAATAAAAGAAGCATACCAAGATCCTACTACTGAAGATGAAAAATGGGTTGCAGTTGATGTTGAAGTTATCAAACCTTTAAATAAAAGTGTCACACTAGCCCAAATAAAATCTAATGACACACTTGCAAACATGGCTCTTGTAAAACAAGCTAGGTTGTCTGTTGGTCCAGTTAAAGAATTTGAATTTGAAGAAATTATCAAATTATCAGATACAGTGTTCTAAATGAAAAAAGTAATACTCGAATATAAACACGTAGAACTTATCATTACTCGTATTGCCCATCAACTGGTCGAAAATCACGGCTCTTTTGAAAACACTGCTATACTTGCTCTTCAACCAAGAGGTCCTTTTTTTGGAAAAGTTTTGGCCAAAAAAATTAAATCCCTTTTTAAAATTAATATTAATTATGGCGAATTAGATACCACATTCTATCGTGATGATTTTAGAAGGAACAACAAACAACTCATTCCTAATGAAGTAAATATTAATTTTGATATCGAGAATAAACACATCATACTAGTTGATGACGTGCTATATACTGGTCGAAGTATTAGAGCTGCTCTTGACGCAATAAATGCCTATGGGAGACCAAAATTGGTTGAGCTTGTTACCCTAATTAATAGAAAATATAATAGAGAGGTTCCTATTCAACCCGATTATACCGGTGAAGATATTGACACCAGAGCATATGATTACGTTAAAGTAGATTGGAAAGACGATCAATGCAGAGTTTGGATTATAACAGATAAAACAGAATAATGTCAGCACTATCCAGTAAACATCTTTTAGGCATCAAAGACATCTCTAAAGAGGATATTCAACTAATTTTTAAGACTGCTGAAAACTTTAAAGAAGTTATTAATAGGCCAATCAAAAAAGTGCCCTCCCTCAGAGATATTACAATAGCCAATATCTTTTTTGAGAATAGTACCAGGACTAAAATATCTTTTGAATTAGCAGAGAAAAGACTTTCAGCAGATATTGTAAACTTTAATAGTGGAACCTCCTCGGTCAATAAGGGCGAAACATTAGTTGATACTGTTAATAATATCCTTGCTATGAAAGTAGACATGGTAGTTATGAGACATCCTGCTCCGGGTGCTGCGAAATTTCTATCCAGACATATTGATGCAAATATCATCAATGCTGGAGATGGAACACATGAACACCCTACTCAAGCTCTTCTCGATGCATATACACTTACCGAAAAACTTGGTAGTTTAAAAGATAAAAAAATTCTAATTGTTGGAGACATTATTCATTCTAGGGTAGCACTCAGTAATATTTATTGCCTTCAAAAACTTGGAGCACATGTTCGGGTATGTGGTCCTCCAAACCTTATTCCTAAATACATCGAAAGTCTTGGTGTTGAGGTAAATTATAATTTAGAAGAAAGTCTTGCATGGTGTGATAGTGCTAATCTACTGAGAATTCAATTAGAAAGACAAGATGACAAATATTTTCCATCACTCAGAGAATATTCATTACAATATGGGATCAACCAAAATGTACTAGATAGAATTAATAAAGATATTATTATAATGCACCCTGGACCTATCAATCGTGGTGTAGAAATCACAAGCCAAGTAGCTGATTCAAATCAAAGTGTTATTCTTAATCAAGTTGAAAATGGAGTAGCAATAAGAATGGCCATTCTATACTTGCTAACCTCCTCTAAGTAAACATTCATGACGAGTTCTATTTTTATTCTATATACTGGGGGTACATTTGGAATGAAAAAAACCAAGAAAGGATTGGTACCGTCTTCATGGGATGAAATTATAAACTACTTACCTGCTATTAAGAACCAGAATTACTTTGATTCTTTTAACAAAATAGAATTTAGATATGATACACTAAATCCTGTAGTTGATTCAAGCGATATGAATCCTGAATCATGGAATAGAATTGCTGAAATAATTTATAAAAACTACGATGATTACCATGGATTTATCATCATCCATGGCACAGACACATTGGCCTATACTGCATCTGCATTGAGTTTTATGTTTAATAACCTAGATAAGCCCATAGTCTTAACTGGATCACAACTTCCAATTTTTCACCCTAGAACAGATGGCATAGTTAATTTGAGCAATGCTATATATATTGCAGGGCATAAAACCTTCAATATTGATTGCATTCCTGAAGTTTGTATTTGTTTTAATGATGATGTACTTCGGGGAAATCGAAGTATAAAAGTCAGTACTAATGACTTTGAGGGATTTAGTTCACCAAACTTTGAAAATCTAGCTAATTTGGAGCAAAAAATTACATTAAACCATACTCTCATTAATAAAAAAAATAATAATAAAGTTGTTTTAAAACCGAATTTTAGTGATAATGTAGTTAATGTTACAGTATTTCCAGGATACAATCCTAGTGCACTAATTAGTATTGTAAAAAATCAAAAAATAGAAGGAATAGTACTCAAAACATTTGGTGCAGGCAATCTCCCAAAAAATTCTCAATGGCAAAAACTTATTAAGGCTTGTGAGAAAAATAAAACCATCATTTTTGCAACGACTCAATGCCCAAATGGAAAAATTGAAATTGGAAAATATGCTAGCAGTGCGACTCTACAAAGTACCTGCGTTGTATCAGGTAAAGACATTACATCAGAAGCTGCATTAACAAAACTCATGTGGGTTATCGGTAACTATTCATATAAAGAAAGACACGATATCCTTAGACAAAATATTCGAGGAGAAATGACCTAGCACAACTTATTGATTATCAATTAATTACATGTTGATAAGTGTTTATTTTTTGTGGATATATAGCTTAAACAAAATCATCTAGTAGCCTGCCATAATTCGTACCTTCACGAAGTAATAAAGTAAAACAATGAGCGAGCAAATTAAAGGATATGGAGCTGATAGTATACAAGCTCTCGAGGGAATGGAACATGTTAGGAAACGACCTTCCATGTATATTGGTGACGTTGGCGTAAGAGGTTTACATCATTTAGTCTATGAGGTTGTTGACAATTCAATTGATGAAGCAATGGCTGGTCATTGTAATAAGATTGATGTTTGGATCAATGAAGACGGATCAATATCTGTTAAGGACAATGGACGGGGTATTCCCGTTGCCATGCATAAAAAAGAAGGCGTATCAGCTCTTCAGGTCGTCATGACAAAAATTGGTGCAGGTGGAAAATTTGACAAAGATTCCTATAAAGTTTCTGGTGGTCTGCACGGTGTTGGTGTATCTTGTGTTAACGCGCTTTCTATTCATCTTAAAGCAACCGTTTACAGAGATGGAAAAGAATATGAACAAGAATACTCTCAAGGTAAAATAAGATATGAAGTACGAGAGGTTGGTCCTTCATCTGATCAAGGAACACTTGTCACATTCACTCCAGATCCGGAGATATTTGCTCAAACTACAGATTACAACTACGAGACACTTTCTTTAAGAATGAGAGAACTCTCGTTTCTTAACAAAGGAATTGAAATCAGTATCACAGACAGAAGGAATAAAGACGAAGAAGGAAATTTTATTCAAGAACACTTTAAAAGTAATGAGGGCTTGATTGAATTTGTTAAATACCTAGACGCAACTCGAACACCTATCATGAATAATGTCATTGCTATGGAAGGCGAAAAAAATGGTATACCCGTTGAAGTTGCTATGATTTATAACAACTCCTACGCTGAAAATCTTCATTCATATGTAAACAATATTAATACCCATGAAGGTGGAACGCACTTAAGTGGTTTTAGAAGAGGGCTCACACATACTCTCAAAAAATATGCTGATGAATCTGGCCTACTTTCTAAAATGAAATTTGAAATTGCTGGAGACGACTTTAGAGAAGGTCTAACCGCCATTGTTTCAGTTAAAGTATCTGAACCTCAATTTGAAGGTCAGACTAAAACTAAACTTGGAAACAGAGAAGTATCCTCTGCTGTAAGTCAAGCGGTGAATGAAATGCTAACCAACTTCTTGGAGGAAAATCCCAATGAGGCTAAAATTATTGTGCAAAAAGTTATGCTCGCAGCTCAAGCTAGACATGCAGCAGCAAAGGCACGGGAGATGGTTCAAAGAAAAACTCCCATGGGTGGTGCTGGACTTCCTGGTAAGCTATCTGACTGCTCAGAAAAAGACCCCGCCATTTGCGAACTATATTTAGTTGAGGGTGACTCCGCTGGAGGTACTGCAAAACAAGGTCGTGACAGAAACTACCAAGCTATCTTACCTCTTAGAGGAAAAATACTAAATGTCGAAAAAGCTTTGGAACACAAAATTTATGACAACGAAGAAATCAAAAATATGTTCACTGCTTTGGGAGTCACTATTGGAACTGAGGAGGATGCCCGTGAACTAAACACTTCTAAGCTACGTTACCATAAAATTGTAATTATGACAGATGCCGATGTCGATGGAAGTCACATTCGTACTTTAATCCTCACATTGTGTTTTAGATACATGAAAGCACTTATTGAACAAGGCTATCTGTACATAGCAACTCCGCCGCTGTATCAAGTAAAAAAAGGTAGTAAAGCAGAATATTGTTGGAGTGACGAAGAACGAAATCAGCTTGTTATAGAATTAGGAAAAGACAATCCAGACAGCGTAAAAGTACAACGATATAAAGGTCTTGGAGAGATGAACGCTGAACAACTCTGGGAGACAACAATGGATCCTGAAAGACGTACACTGAAACAAGTCACACTAGATAACGCAGCAGAAGCAGATCGTGTATTCTCCATGTTAATGGGTGACGAAGTCCCACCAAGAAGAGAATTCATCGAAGCCAATGCAAAATATGCAAATATTGATGTGTAACTGATACATCAACTAATAAAAAAGGGGGGTTGAATAGTATCAACCCCCTTTTTTTGATTTTTAAACTTTAAATTGAAAGTATCTCAGCCAAATTGATTAAGCTCTCCGACACCGACTTCTTTCCTTTAATGGCTTGTTCAAAAGGAGTATATACTACCTCATCACTTACAATACCTACAGTCACTGATTTTTGGCCAGTAAGTAGAGCAGTGATTGCCTCAGAGCCTAAACGAGATGCCAATATTCGATCTCGTGCACTTGGACTACCACCACGTTGTACGTGACCGAGAATGGTACTTCGTATTTTTAAATCTGGATACATTGAGGTTAATTTTTTTTCTAAAATCAAAGCTCCACCTTGCTCATCCCCTTCAGCAACAACAATGATACTGAATGATTTCTTTCGACGCTTTGGATTATTAAAATGATTCAAAACTTTATCCCAATCACCCTGATCTTCTGGAATAAGAGCTCCTTCTGCACCTCCAGCAATTGCTACATCTAAGGCTATAAAACCACTATTCCTACCCATTACTTCAACAATAAATACTCGCTCATGCGAGTGAGCCGTATCTCTGATTTTATCGATCGCATCCAAAGCTGTATTTATAGCAGTATCGTAACCAATGGTAAAATCTGTACCAAACAAATCATTATCAATCGTTCCTGGCAAACCAATGCAAGGAACACCATACTCTTCAAAAAAAATTTTAGCTCCAGTATAAGAACCATTTCCACCAACACATACTAAAGCATCAATTCCATGTTTTTTGATATTATCATAGGCTATCTTTCTTCCCTCTTTGGTCATAAAAGTCTGACTTCGAGCAGTTTTTAAAAAGGTACCGCCTCGTTGAATAATATTAGCTACAGACTGACGATCTAAATCAATGATATCGTTTGAGATCATGCCTTCATAACCTCGCTTAATTCCTTTAACTTCCAGTCCATTAAAAATAGCTGTTCTTACCACAGCTCGTAAACATGCATTCATTCCTGGGGCATCACCACCAGAGGTATATACGCCTATTTTATTCATTTTAGTTTTGAGTAATTACTGCAAATAAAAAAGGTCGATGCAAAACATCGACCTTTTCTTGGATTAATTAGTAAACAACTTACTACTATAGTTGGAATTTATATCTAAACTCTACATAATCCAAATTATCACTTGGTGTTGAAACAACATCTGTAATTTCAATCAAACCATATTTATTTGAACTCTTAGCATGAATGATATACAAATCACCAGTTGTTGCAGTAATCACAGATTCTTCAGCACCAGCATCATCCCAATTAGCAACAATTTCTGCGTCATTAGTGATTGTACTCCACGCACTTGAACTCACCTTTTTGAAAGTTGATCCATTTCGTGAAGTCCAACGAGCTGGCCAATTATTAGTTTCAACATTTGCCGTCGAATCCTGAATATCTTTCCTTGAGTTACCATCAGCAGAAGATAGTGGACCTGCAGCCATTTCATATGCTCCATCAGCTGGACCCTGGAAATTATATACTTTAAATGTATTTCCATTATTATCTTCCTCAAAGATTTCTAAATCATTACCTGAATCTCCAATATTAGTAATTGTTATTGGTTTGCTTGTTGAGTTCCCATTCTTATCAGCAACAATGAACGTGTATATTTCTGTTCCAGGAGTAGCAGCAGTAGTGCCGTTAAATACAAATTCTGATATTGTCTTGTCATTATAAGCTGAGTCTACTAAATCAACATCGGTTTGCCCATCTAGGGACTGAATCACTTTTAATGATTTAATGTTCTTAGTGTGATTTGCCGTAACAGCAATCGTGAAATCAGTATTTGCGGCCAAACTCGTATTTGTACTAATGTAATCTCCTCCTAAAAAGTTTAATACAGGTGATGGGTCTGGCTCATCTCCATCACTACAATTAGTCAATAATAATGACCCGAATGCTAGCATAGCAATCATTGATAAAAATTTAATGCTCTTCATATTTTATATAATCTAATGGTTCAAAGATAATGATCAAAGCTATAATGTTAATTAAATATTAAAACTAATTTTTAGATTCTTGAATAAAAACTACAAAATTGTGTCATTGAACAGATTATGGTTTTAACAGGTTTTGATTTTTTTATCATCATTTTATTTATAGTCATCACAATTGCCTTAGGTTGGTATGCTAAAAGCAATATAAATAATAGCATAGAAGGTTTCTTTTTAGGTGGCAAAAATCTGCCTTGGTACATTGCTGGTTTGAGCATGGTAGCTACAACTTTTGCTGCAGACACACCTCTAGCTGTGACTGAATTGGTAGCTAAAAATGGAATTTCTGGAAATTGGGTCTGGTGGAATATGCTTCTGGGCGGAATGTTTACTGCTATTTTTTATGCTCAATTATGGAGAAGAAGTGGTGTGATAACCGATGCAGAATTTATCACATTACGTTATGGTGGTCAACAGGCCAAATGGCTTAAAAAGTTTAAAGCAATATATCTGGGTGTTGTCATGAATTCCATCATTCTTGCGTGGGTTAACCTTGCTCTTATGGCTATATTAGAAGTGTTTTTTAATTTAAAAGGTATTGAGTTATTTTGTTTTACTGCATTAGCTATGCTTTTAGTAGCTGGGTATTCAGCACTCAGTGGTTTGATGGGAGTAGCACTCACGGATGCATTTCAATTTTTTATAGCACTAATTGGGTGTATTGTTCTTGCCATACTAGTGGTTAATTCTGACCAAATTGGTGGAATATCTGGCTTAAAAAATGCTCTCCCAAAACACAGCCTAACTATATTGCCAAGTGTTGGAAATTCATCCGAACCTGTTGGTTTATCCATAGGGTTTGCTTCTTTTATAGCAATCGCTGGAATGGTTTGGTGGTCAAGTTGGTATCCTGGAGCAGAACCAGGAGGTGGAGGGTATATCGCCCAACGAATGTTCAGCACAAAAAATGAGAAACACTCATTTATGGCCACCTTCTTCTTTCAATTTGCTCATTATGGTATTCGTCCATGGCCATGGATTATTGTAGCCTTATGTTCGGTAGTGTTATACCCAGAATTAGGAGCTGATGATACAAAGTTGGGCTTTGTTATGGCTATGAAAGAATTTCTACCTTCAGGTATGCGAGGTCTTTTATTAGTTGCCTTCCTAGGAGCATACATGAGTACCGTTTCTACCCACCTTAATTGGGGAGCTAGTTACGTCATTAACGATGTTTGGAATCCAGCAAAAAACTCTAATCATAAAATAGTACGTGTCAGTCGATGGGTAACTTTTGGGATAATGATCCTTGCATTGGGGGTAACCACTCAGGTAAATTCAATTAGTGGAGTCTGGGAATTTATTATGGAATGTGGAGCTGGATTAGGATTATTATTGATGATGCGATGGTTTTGGTTTCGCATTAATGCATGGGCAGAAATTACAGCTACTGTAACCCCATTCATCGTCTATGGCTTACTCAAATTTGTTTTTGTTCATAATTATCCTGTTTTGGATGAATCATTATCATCCAATCCTATCTCATTTTTCATTACTGTCGGAATAACAACCTTCTGTTGGGTTTTAGTCAGCTTGATCACAAAACCAGACGCTCAAAATCATATACAAAAATTCAAAGACAAAATCTACCCTCAAGGGTTTGATGATTTCAAAAAGACCATACCTTACCTATTTTTAGCATGGCTAGGAGGAATTATTACCGTCTACTCCTTTTTGTTCATGGTTGGTAAGATTATCTTTCGAGAGTGGTCTGAGTCTTGTTTATTGTTAGTTGTTTTGATATTAGGTACCTACCTGTTTTACCGATCTGCAGTCAAGGGAAAACTTATTATTAAGTAAAGACTAAATCTGGTAAAAAATCAACTGGCATAACAATTGCCATACTACTAGCCACATGTTTCAAAATTAATTGGAGCACACAATACGACAACATGACATTTGACCATAGATTTAAGCTAGACGGCGATTTTTTAGGTGAGGAGGACGGATCAGAAATCATATCCGTCATAGCCGATAGTGATTTTGAAGATGACAATTCAGGTAATTATCCTGAAAATCTGCCATTATTACCACTAAGAAATACAGTATTGTTTCCAGGAGTGGTGTTTCCAGTGACAGTGGGTAGAGACAAATCCATCAAACTAATCCAAGATGCATACAAAGGTGATAAGATAATTGGTGTGGTTGCTCAAAAGGATCAAAAAATCGAAGATCCTTCTCCACAAGACTTTTATTCCAAAGGCACATTAGCCCACATACTTAAGATGTTGAAAATGCCCGACGGCAATATCACTGTGATTATTCAAGGTAAACGAAAATTTACCCTCAAAAATATTACGGATGAAGACCCTTATTTTAGAGGAGATATTGAAGCTTTTACCGATGGTAAAGCTTTAAAAGGAAAAGAGACTAACGCAACCGTTGATAGTATTCGTGAGTTGGCCTCTAAAATTGTAGAAATCTCTCCGAACATCCCCTCAGAAGCTAATTTTGCTTTAAAAAATATCAATTCTCCTAACTTTTTAGTGAATTTTATTTCATCCAATCTCAATGTTTCGGTTGATGAAAAGCAAGAAATCTTGGAACTATCGAATTTTAAGAAAAAGGCCAATCGTGTACTATTCTTTTTGGATAAAGAGCTTCAAATGTTAGAACTCAAAAATAAGATTCATACCAAGGTAAAAGTGGATTTGGATCAGCAACAAAAAGAATATTTCTTACAACAACAAATCCGAGCAATTCAAGAAGAACTTGGACAAGATTCACCAGATAAAGAAATCGAGGTTTTGCGTGCTAAGGGTAATAATAAGAAATGGAATAAAACTGTAGCCAAAGCATTTAATAAAGAATTAGATCGTCTTATGAGAATGAATCCAGCAACTCCAGATTATTCCGTTAGTTTAAACTATGTGGAATTACTACTTGAATTACCATGGTCAGAATTTTCAAAAGATAATTTCGATCTAAAACGAGCCCGTAAAGTATTGGATTCTGACCATTTTGGACTCGAAAAAGTTAAAGAACGAATCTTAGAATATTTAGCTGTTCTTAAGCTCAAAGGTGACATGAAATCACCCATTTTATGTCTTTATGGCCCTCCAGGAGTTGGTAAAACATCATTAGGGAAATCCATAGCCAAGGCTATGGGTAGGGAGTATGTGCGAATGAGCCTCGGTGGTCTGCACGACGAGTCTGAACTCCGCGGTCATCGAAAAACATATATTGGTGCCATGCCTGGGCGTATCATACAGTCCCTCAAAAAAGCTGGTAAAAGCAACCCTATTTTTGTACTGGATGAAATTGATAAAATAGGAAATGATTTTAGAGGCGACCCCTCTTCCGCATTATTAGAAATATTAGATCCTGAGCAGAATAATGCTTTTCATGACAATTATGTAGACTTAGACTACAACTTAAGCAACGTATTGTTCTTAGCTACTGCAAACCGACTAGATACCATTCAACCTGCATTAAGGGATCGAATGGAAATCATAGATATTACGGGATACACCGTTGAAGAAAAGATTGGAATTGCAAAAAAACATCTACTACCTAAGCAAAAAAAAGAACACGGTTTAAAATCTAAGGAGCTTCGCATGTCTGACAAAGTCATTGAAAAAATAGTGGATGAATATACCCGTGAAAGTGGTGTAAGAACATTAGATAAAAGACTTGCAAAGATATGTCGATGGCAAGCAAAAGAATTGGTGTACGGCAATGAACCTAAACCTACAATCAGTCTTAATGATGCGGAGCAAATATTAGGTAAAGAAAAAATTGAAAAAGACCTATATGAGACTAACGAAGTAGCTGGAGTAGTAACTGGGCTAGCATGGACAAGTGTGGGTGGCGATATTTTATTTGTTGAAACTTCAATTACTAAAGGAAAAGGTAAAATTACATTGACCGGTCAATTGGGAGATGTAATGAAAGAAAGTGCTATCAATGCTAACACATGGCTGAAGGCAAATGCTCAATCCTATGGAATTAACCATTTGATATTTGATCAATATGATATTCACATTCATTTTCCTGCTGGTGCTGTCCCAAAAGATGGTCCAAGTGCGGGAATTACTATTCTGACAGCGTTAGCATCTGTATTTACTCAACGAAAAGTTAAAAATCGTTTGGCTATGACGGGCGAGATCACTCTTAGAGGCAAGGTACTTCCAGTTGGCGGAATCAAAGAAAAAATCTTAGCAGCAAAACGTGCTGGAATTAAAGAAATCATCATGTCTAAGGCAAATAAAAAAGATATAGATGATATTAATCCATCCTACATATCCAATTTAAAATTTCATTTTGTAGATCAAATGAATGAGGTACTGGAACATGCACTTACAAAACAAAGGGTAAAAAATCCAAAAAAATGGGATATTGTGACTCCAAAAGAGAAATAAAATCTAAGGTTAATGATTCAGAGAATCAAATTTCTGTAATTGTGAAAGAAATACCCTGAAGTCTTTTGGATAATCAGCCTTTATATCTAATGTTGTTCCATCAATATCCCTAAGATTTAAAGAATATGCGTGCAGAGCGAATCGATTAATCATAGGTTGCTCCTCACTCCCTTTCTTTAGATTGAATTTCTTTTTGAATTTTGAAAGAAAAGGTAACTCTCCACCATAGATTTCATCAGCAGCTATTGGAGCATTTTGCGAAGCTAAATGTATCCTAATCTGGTGCTGACGACCAGATACTGGACTACAAGAAATAAGGGTAAAATGAGTGAAATTATCAAGTGTATCAAACGTTGTTTGACTGGGCTTACCCCTTTGTTTATTTACAGCACTCCTTCCACTTCGAGTAGTTACCAAAGGAAGATTTACTGTGAAATTTTTGAATTTATGAATTCCTTGTGAAATGGCATGATAGGTTTTCTTGACCATTCTTTTTTCAAATGCTTGTGCAGCATGTGAGTATGCTTTTGCATGCTTAGATAGTAGCAAAACACCACTGGTTTCTTTGTCTAAACGGTGACATAACTGCAATTGCTCATCGTATTTTTTGGCTTGTTCGATAACAGAATTAGCCAAGCCAATGCGTTCATGCAAACTACTCACTCCAGGTGGCTTATTGATTGCCAAGTAGTTGGTACTTTCAAATACGATTTGATCCTTAAAATTGAATCTCTTCACGACTTTAGATGAGCTATACAATCGTCCACACTCATTTTATTTTGATCCCCTGTAATTAAGTTTTTTAGGGTAAGAAATGAAGACTCCATCTCATCCTGACCAATGACTATCGCATGAGTAAAACCTTTATTATTTGCAAAATCTAACTGTTTGTTGATTCGCTTATTATCAGGATAAACTAATACTGAAAGCTCTTTATTTCGCATTTTTCGTGCAATATCTGCTCCATAAACTTGGGTCTCTCGGTTAAAATGACAAATCAAAATAGATTGATTAAACGATTTTGAGTTTGGCCAGAGCTTTTGTGATTCAAGTATCTCGTATAATCGATCTACTCCAAAGCTAATCCCAACTCCGGAAACATCTTTTAAGCCAAAAATGTCAGTTAAGTTATCATATCTACCACCACCCGAAACGCTTCCAATACCACTACCAGGAATAATGGCCTCAAAGATGCATCCCGTATAATAGTCCAACCCCCGAGCAAGACTCAAATCAAGCTTTAATTGAATATTCAGAGGGGAATCACCCAAATAACTCACTAGTTCTTTAAGATCTTTGATAGCCTCCATTGCTAAAACATTCTGATTAAATGAAATAGCTAGTTGGTCCAGAATAGCCTTGTTCAAATCTGAATTTATAATTAACTCAAAAAGCTCTAGACATTTTGCTTCATCAATGCCTGCATTTATTAGTTCATTGACTACACCATCTTTCCCTATTTTATCTAATTTATCAAGTGTAGATGTAAATTGAGCAACTGGAAAATCTAAAGAAAGTTCATCAACCATTGCCTCTAAAAATTTACGGTGATTTATTTTCACCACGGTGCTTGACAAATTAAGACTTGTAAAAGCCTCATTGTAGATATGTATCAAATCTGCTTCATGAATTAAAGAAGTGCTCCCTATGCAATCAGCATCACATTGAGTAAACTCTCTAAATCTTCCTTTTTGAGGACGATCAGCTCGCCAAACTGGCTGTATCTGGTATCTTCTAAATGGGAATGATATTTCATTTCTGTGTTGCACTACGAACCGGGCAAATGGTACAGTCAAATCATATCTAAGACCCAGCTTAGATTCGCCAGGTATCCATCGATCAGGAAATAAGTCTTTAATAGTTTGAGCTTTTTCCTCATCAATTTCATGACTTATTTCTCGATTACTTCTTATCTTATAAAGTAGCTTATCTCCCTCATCTCCGTACTTACCAGTAAGCATACTTAGATTTTCAAGTGCAGGAGTTTGAAGCGGTTCGAAAGCATATTTTTTAAATACACCTCGAATAGTATCTAGAATCAAATTGCGTTTTCGCATAACCTCAGGACCGAAATCTCGAGTACCTTGTGGATTAGAAGGTTTTTGCATTGCAACAAAGGTACATTACTGGTTGTTAAAATTATTATTTAGCAGCCTATAGTTGTATTTCTGAATGTACATCTTTAATTCTTGAAGCATTCTCTCAACTAACTTTGGCTGTTCAGCTGACAAATCATTTTGGTGAGCTGGATCAGATTGATAGTTAAATAAACGAACATGTTTATCCCCATTCCATTCGATAGTCAAGGAGTCATTCGTATAACTATATATATTTCCATCAAAAAGTACTATTCCTTGAGAATCTCTAGTACTTAAAAGACTATTGCCAAAAGATACATGACCCTCTGAGGAGGTAATATGTCTGATTGTCGAATAAATATCAATATGTTGAGCTACCTGGGTCTCCTCACGATATGCTAGCCATTTTGGCGAATATATAAATAGAGGTACTGCATACTTTCCTAATGACGAACGATACATCGGTGTTTCGTTTAAAGATGAATGATCAGCTGTTATTATAAAAATTGTGTTTTCAAACCAACTTTCTGATTGAACAGACTTGAAAAATTGTGCTAAAGCATGATCCGTATATCCAATGGATTGATGAATTTCAATAGTTCCTTTGGGCAGATAATTATACCTCTGAGGAATTTTATATGGATGATGACTACTTAGTGTGAAAATTCCAGAGAACCAAGGTTGCTTTTGATTAGATAAAGTTTTCCCACAATACTCCAAAAAAGGTTCATCATAAATCCCCCAAGTTCCATCAAAATCTGAAATATCAGGATAGTTTTGTTTAGCATAATAATTATCAATATCTTGAAACTGAAGATATCGTTTAAAACCCATCGAAAGTTCGTCTGCACCATGAAAAAAAGAAGTGGTATAACCATCTTTTTTTAGCACTTTTGGTATTGTTTTAACATCTGATTGGGTATAAAGAGAACCAATGAAAGGTTGTTTCATTAAACATGGGATACCAGCCAAACAGGATGCTACTGCATCAATTGACCGAAGACCGTTTGCATAGGCATTCGTAAAATTAACTGACTGATCCATTAAGCTATCTAAAAATGGGGTGTAGCTAGGTTGACTAGTTTGATTGATTCCGGTATATTCTTTACCAAAACTCTCTAATAAAATAAGGCATATATTTGGTCTTTTAAATGGTAAATTATTGTAAATCTTCCTGTCATTCGATAAAGCTTCATTGAGTTGGATATCCGAAAAATAAGCCTCATATTGAATATCCTGTTTCCCGTAAGATTCTAACAAAATATATAAGGGAGTAATTGCAGTTGTTACCTCTTCATTAGTCAACTCTGCGAAGGCATCCATTAAATTAAGTGGTTTTAACGCTACCCCTCCTCGAGCAAAAAAACCAATAGCTAAAAAAGTAAAAATAACCATAAAAATACGGTAACCCATACTTACAATTAAGTTTAATTTCTTAAATAGTCTTAATATTATGGTATTTATACTAAGAATTAAAATAATAACATACCAATACTCGGTAATATATCCTAAGACAATCCATAAGCTCTGACCAGACAATAGCTGAAATAATTCTCCTCCAACAATTGTTTTACTAATTGGGAAGTATAATACAGCAATTAAGTTAAACACTAGAGCAAATAAAAAAAGTAGACTGAAAGTAATTCTTGTTATAAATTGCCACCATTTTATTTGAATAAAAAGCCCCACTCCCAAAAAGATAAACAACGGTGAATACCAGATAGCAAGTGCCTTTAGATCAAATCGAATTACATGGAATAGATAATTTATTGGATCTGATACCGTTAAATCAGGGTACGACCATAATAACCAAAGGCGACTTATCCAAAACGGAAGAACCAAACAAAAAAGAAATGATAAACACTTTACAATATTTTTTATCCTTGAATCCACTTGAATAGATTGCAAATTATACTAAATTTGCAGTCCTTTAAAAGGAAAAATTGAATTTACTTATATTTTAAATAGGTTCACATATTACATAACCGTAAAGATTTTAAAAAATGAAAAGCGAAATACACCCAGACAACTACCGATTAGTTGTGTTTAAAGACATGTCAAATGGATATCAGTTTCTTACAAAATCTTGTGTTGAAACTAAAGAGACCATCACTTATGAAGATGGAAATGAGTATCCAGTATACAAATTGGAGATTTCAAGTGCTTCTCATCCATTTTATACCGGTAAGACCAATTTCGTTGATACTGCAGGTAGAATTGACAAGTTTAATAAGCGTTACGCCAAAAAGAAATAGGCATAATTTCAACAATATCAATAAGGCTTTCTATATTTGGAGAGCCTTTTTTTATGAATATCATACTATTTGACGATGACAGGAGAGTAAATCTACTCCCACTAACATTCACAAGACCTTGTGCTGAATTAAGGGTTGGCATATTAACAATAGCTGAAAAATGGTCCAAATATATTTCTGAAAAAGTTTCTTACATCACACAAGATTACTTAGCAGATAAATATGGTATCAATCATGAAAATGAAAACGTTTACATTAACGGTAGATCCCTTCCTTCTTCTGATTTGACTAATCAAATAAACGCACTATCAAACGAAGAAGTACTTGTAAAAAATGACTTGATTATCGCCATAAAGACTTCAAAAAAATTTAAACGTTTTGAAGAATTGGTTAAATATTCATTATCAAAATCAAACAAGGAAATATCATGTTCCATGATAAGTCAAGCACATGATATATTTACTAAAAATGGTTATGAAATCAAATCTGACTTTGAAGTTCTCACCAATAATAGAGAGAGTAAGCAAATATCATCTACAAATACAATCCTTGGCAAAGATATTTTTATTGAAGAAGGTGTACGAGTAGAAGCATCAGTATTCAATACGGAAAATGGACCTATTTACTTAGGGAAAAATAGTACCGTCATGGAAGGAAGTCTCATTCGAGGTCCTTTCGCTCTTGGAGAGAATGCAATCATTAAAATGGGAGCTAAAATATATGGTGATACCACAGTTGGGCCACAATGTAAAGTTGGTGGGGAAGTAAATAATTCTGTTTTTTTTAAAAACAGCAATAAAGGTCACGATGGTTTTATAGGTAATTCTGTTATTGGTGAATGGTGTAACCTCGGAGCAGACACAAATAGTTCTAATCTGAAGAATAACTATGCGTCTGTAAAATTATGGAATTATTCAAAACAACGCTTTCTAGATACAGGACTACAGTTTTGTGGTTTAATCATGGGAGATCATAGCAAGTGTGGTATAAATACCATGTTTAATACAGGTACTGTAGTTGGTGTTTCTGCCAATATATTTGGTGGAAATTTCCCTAGAAATTTTATTCCATCATTTACATGGGGTGGCTCCTCAGGATTTGCAACATATCAAACGAATAAGGCCTTTCAGACTGCCAAAAAAGTAATGGAAAGGCGAAACGAGGAGCTTACCAAAAAAGAACAAGAAATATTAACATCTATTTTTAATGATACTTCAGAACTTAGATTCTGGGAAAAAACTAGCATAAAATGAGACAAAAAATTGTAGCCGGAAATTGGAAAATGAACTTGGATATTAACCAAGGAAAAACATTATTATCAGAGATATTAGATTCCAATATCAATAAAGACATATTAACAATTATAGCCCCTCCTACAATTCATTTAAATAGCTTTAATCAGATGCTCTCGCATACAAGCATTTCAATAGCTGCACAAAACTGCCACCAACAAGATGCAGGAGCATACACCGGTGAAATTTCTGCAGGTATGCTAAAAAGTGTAGGTGTTGAATATGTTATCTTAGGTCACAGCGAACGACGAGAATATTTTATGGAAGATAGCTTATCGCTGTCTTTTAAGGTAATGAATGTCATAAAACATGGGCTTAGACCAATCTACTGTTGTGGTGAAACATTAACACAACGTCAAGAAGGCGAACATTTCAGAACAATCAGTAATCAAATTGAACACGGATTATTTCAGTTAAATGAAATGGAGATACTTAATTGCGTTATTGCATATGAGCCCGTGTGGGCTATTGGTACAGGAGAAACTGCATCTCCAAAACAAGCTCAGGAAGTACATAATTTCATTAGAAAGACAATTGCTAAACAATATGGAGATATGGTAGCAGACAATATCTCTATCTTATATGGAGGTAGTGTGAAACCTGCGAATGCACAAGAATTATTCAACTGTCCTGATATCGATGGTGGGTTAATTGGAGGAGCTGCATTAAATGCTGACAGCTTTGCAGCTATTGGAAATAGCTTTTAAAATAGATATCCGATCCCAAAAGCAAGCTGATCGAGTGATCTAAAGTCTACCCGCTGATCTATATTCTCACCTGGAGCTGAATATTGTTGGAAATTAAAATTCAAATTAGCTCTTGACTCTACCGATAAACGTAAATTTTCAATAGGATCATAATAAAACCCTACCAAAGGCTTTAGTCCAATATTCCAATAATATCCATAATAAGTTTCATAGGGTTTTCGATTTAAAGTAGAATTCCAATATCCATCCATGCCGACGTATAATTTAATATGATCAAAACCCTCTAGTTTCAAATCTCTTTGAAAACCAGCAGATATATCATACGTTACTGTGCCACTTTGAAGTGATAGTGAATCATTTCTTATTTCTTTGTCCGTATCGATAAATAAAGAGAGCCCCCCTCTTAATGTTATGGAATTATTAATTTTACGCTTGTACATTAACTGGTAACTCGACTGATCATCAATTTGTTTCAAATCAAGCACTAAATCCAATTGATTGTTGTTCTGTCCTAAAACAAATAGTCCAGTAAATAGAATAAGAAAAACTAAAATATATTTCATATGATGTACACAATTATACAAAAAAAAAGGCTTCGATAACTCGAAGCCTTAATATATTCAATTTCTTTTAATTAATTTCCCGTTTGAGAAAAATCAATTCTTCTTGAAGAATAATCTACATCAGAATCAGAAGCATAGTCTGTTGATATTCTACTTCTCTCAATGCCGTAGTTAGCTTCTAAGTGATCAATGATAGAATTTGCTCTCTTCCATGCAAGTCTTTCACCGCTTTTACTTCTGGTGTAACCAGTTGCTACCACACTTAAACTAGGACACATTCTCAACTTTTCAGCTAGAGAGTACAATGTCCCATAAGAAGAAGGTGAAATCTTAGAACTTCCATTATCAAACATAACTGTAGGAAGAGTAATATTATCGCAATTGTATGCTGAATATTCTTTAATTTCAAAAGCTTTACCTTTAGAATCAACTCTAGCACCAGCAGCACTATTTGGCTCTGCATCTAAGGCATTGGGGATACCGTCTCCATCATCGTCTTTAGCAACACCATCTGCGTCTACATCGGTAACCAAAGAGAATACTTCTTTATCATTACTATCTGGCACACCGTCACCGTCTGTATCAACAGCAGTACCATCGCCGTATGTTTTGACACCTTCTGGTGTTTCATTGTCTTTATCAAAATAGTCACCAACACCATCACCATCTGTATCAGCCATTAAATTTTTGAGGCTATTGTTTATAGAATCAATGTCGTTATAGATTGATTCAACTGGGTTGATCCAATCAAGGTGTGTGGTTTGATTTTTATCAGTTCCAAATTTATAAGCCACAGATATACCTGTAAAGTTAGAATTATCATTATTCTTATTTGCAATTACGTTAGGGTTGAAAGCGTCAATTTCATCAACAAAAGTAAAGTTAAATTGAGTACTTAATCCAATATCAAATTTTTCATTCAAGTTGTATTTTAGTCCTACACCAAAAGGAACGAATACATTTGATTCTGAATATTCACTTCTCGAACCCTCAGATGGATCACCAAACTCACCTGTAGAATTATTTGACATAATTCCTAGGCCTAAAGTAGAATAATATTGAAGATCTCTGACATTTCTTAACCATGAAATATTACCTAAAGTAAAAACGGCTGATAAATCAAAAGTTGAAAAATTATTTTGAAAGTTGAAAGAATTAAGACCAGAAGACTCACTCGTATTTGATCTATCACCTTTGAGAGACCCGGCCATATAGGACATTCTTAAACCAACAGTGTGAGAAACGGAATACTTCACATTTAAACCAAAGGCATTACCCGCATTATTGGTAGGTGCATCGGTGAATGAATTTGTTAGACCAAGGTTTATACCTGCAGAAAATTTCTTTGCTGGATTAATCTTGGAAAAATAGTCACTTTGTGCATGTGTACATGTGTATCCAAGTATAGCAACTACTAGTAATAATGATTTAAGTGATTTCATGATTTTTGTTGTCGTATTCATTTGGTTGAATTGAATATTATTTAATTTGCTACAAAAGTACAAAATTTTAAATAAACAACAACTAGTTAAGAGAATATGAGCACTACTCTCTGACTAGCGGAATAACCGAAATTTCTTTGTATACCATGTTGTCCAATAGCCAATAACTCAGTATGCACGCATAAATGTTCTTGTCTTTCTTGAATTGCAACTGGATCAAAGTATATTTTTTTTATTTTCATGACCCTTTTTAAATCTGCTGATTTACTGATTTTATTTAACCATTGTTTTTCTAATAATTGCTCAATATCATTAAGTCTATCCAATAGTTTTGTCCATTTATTTTTTAAATTGAAGCCTTTGAATGACTTCGATATTTCTTGGTCATAAGCTGCGATACTTGATTTAATCGATGATAATTTTTTATCTTGTAATTCTCGTATGCTTGACAACTTATGACTTTGTTTTAGTGCAATAGCTTCCTCATTTTCAAACCAATTAATTGAATTATCATCAAAAAATTCTTTTTTGAGTTTATGTGGCATCATTACACATGTGGTTCTTACATGCAATGAAGGCATAGGCATCTCATAGTTATCAAAAAGACCTTTTAACTGTAACCAATAATTCAGTTCACCTGAGCCTAAAACGCAGCATACATTTGGAAGTATCCACTCTTGATATAATGGCCTTAAAGCTGCATTTGGACTTAAGTTTTCAAAATTATTTCTAACAAATTCAGCAGGATTTTCATTAGAAATATCACTTAATGAATCAATTCTAATTCTGTCATTTTTCTGTAGTAAAAAAAGATTGCAAGGTTTTATCCTCAATTGTTTTTTGAATCCAGACTTTTTAAGTTGGTTTGTTGTTTCCTGAATTGCAACTTTATTAGTGTGATTTAATTCATCAATCATTACAGACGTAAAGCTTGACTTTAGTAGTTTTCTATCAGGATCCAAAATAATCAAACCAGTATCTCCCAAATACTCATGCAATAACTTTCTGAATGCAATAGATAAGTTTTGAGACTGATCGTAAATCTGGGCAGCTCGATTTAAAAACTCTTTTTTATCCTCGGAAAATCGTTGAGTTTCAATCAGCTTGTGAAACATCTTAGCAACACCTCTCGTATTCATTCTACCAACAGCTCCAGATTGATTAGTCTCCCATTTTATTTGATTACCATAATAATTTACCGATGCAATTTCATCCAGATCATGATCTTCAGTAGCCATCCAAAAAAAAGGGATAAAGTGTTTATCTGCATATTGATCACTAAGTTGTTTTGATATAGCAATAACATCAAAAATTTTATATAAAACATACAGTGGACCCAAACCTATATGAATTTGCTGACCAGTTGTAATGGTGAATGTATTGGATGCTTTAAGTTTATCAATATTATTTTTTACAGCATTAGATTTTGTTAAATCTATTCCTGCCTCACTATATTGAAGATATAAATCTTGGACTAAATTATCTCGCCTTTTCTGAGAGAAATTAGACTTTGAATTTATGGCATTTTTTACACCATCTGTATCAGGAGTGAAACTGTGAAAAGACCTCAGTGACTTCCCTTTATAGTATGCCTCCAATAGAGGGTTACTAAAAAAAGTTTGGCTTCTTGTAACATTAAAAAACTCCATTACTTTATGAGCTTTGCGATTAGATCAAATGATTCTGCACCCGTAATATTTGTGTTTGTGAAATCACCTACTCTTAAATACCCTTCATTCAATGAGATAATAACTTCATTATCTACCTCCGGTGAATCAAACTGGGTTCGCCCAATATAGCTATCTCCTTCGATACGATCTATAATTACTTTTTGATTAGTTCCTATTAGTTTTTGATTATGTGCCCACGAAATATCATGCTGTATGGCCATAATTTCATCTGCACGAGCAGACTTTACCTTTTCAGAAACATGATCTTCTAAAGTCCCTGCATGGGTGCCATCCTCATGAGAATAAGTAAATACACCCAATCGGTTAAACTGGTATCGACTAACAAAATCTTTCAACTCTTCAAAATCCTGACCATACTCTCCAGGATGCCCAACTAGTAAAGTTGTTCTCAAAGCAATATTGTTAACTTCAGACTTAATACGATCTAAAACCTCCTCTGTTCTTCTTTTGGTTATTCCCCTTCTCATTGATTTAAGAACATTATCTGAAATATGTTGAATAGGAATATCTAAATACTTGCAGATGTTGGGTTTTGAATTAATAATTGGCAACACATCAAATGGGAATTTTGACGGATAAGCATAGTGAAGACGAATCCATTCAAGCCCCTCAACATCGCTTAGTCTATCCATTAGTTCTGCCAATTTCCGCTCTCCATATAAATCAATGCCATAAAAAGTGGAGTCTTGTGCGATTAGCATAATTTCTTTTATGCCATCCTTAACCAGTGCCTTTGCTTCATTGACCAATTGTTCCATAGATTTTGATACATGCTTACCTCTCATAAGTGGTATTGCACAAAAGGAACATGGCCGATCGCAACCCTCCGAAATTTTCATGTAAGCATAGTGTTTAGCAACAGACGATTTTCGTTCACCAATCAGTTCTTTACGATAGTCAACCCCAAGATTATTCAACAATTGAGGAAGTTCAAAGGTTCCATACCATTTATCAACTTCAGGAATTTCCGGCGACAAATCAGCTTTATATCGTTCTGATAAACAACCCGTTACAATTAAATTGTCTAAATTACCTGATTTCTTTTCTTGAGCAAAATCAAGAATAGTATCAATACTTTCCTGCTTTGCATTATCTATAAAGCCACAGGTATTTATAATAACAGTATCTGCATCTTTGGTATCCTCATGTACCGTGTGAATATTTCCATTTTCTAGCTGAGACTGAATTACTTCAGAATCTACCGTGTTCTTAGAACACCCTAGGGTAACTATAGCAACTTTATTGGGTTTATGGCTTTTGGTCTTCATTTACACAAATAATGAATTTATAAAAGTTTTAGAATCAAATAGTTGTAAATCATTCATTTGTTCTCCAACCCCTATGTACTTAACAGGAATCTTAAACTGATCGCTAATACCAATGACTACTCCACCTTTGGCCGTTCCGTCTAATTTGGTTAGTGCTAGCGAGGAAACATCCGTAGCTGCGGTAAATTGTTTAGCCTGTTCAAATGCGTTCTGACCTGTACTTGCATCAAGCACTAACATAACTTCGTGTGGAGCCCCATCCACTTGCTTATCCATCACACGCTTAATTTTAGAAAGCTCATTCATCAGATTAACCTTGTTATGCAATCTACCCGCAGTATCAATAATAACAACATCAGCATTTTCTTCAGCTCCATATTTTACAGCTTCAAAAGCGACAGCAGCAGGATCCGTGTTCATACCTTTCGATACCACATCCACTCCTACTCGCTCACCCCAAATTTTTAATTGATCGACAGCAGCAGCCCTAAAGGTATCAGCAGCTCCTAAAACTACTTTCAAACCTTGAGATTTAAATAGGTAAGCTAGCTTACCTATCGTAGTGGTCTTACCTACACCGTTTACACCTACTACCATAATTACATAAGGTTTAACGTCAATTAATGCATGCTGATTTTCATTCTCAGAAACAAGTTGCACGATTTCATCTTTCAACATGATCTTCAGCTCAGATTCAGAAAGGTATTTATCGCGGGAAACACGAGATTCTATGCGATTAATAATTTTAACTGTGGTTGCTACTCCAACATCTGAGGAAATCAATAATTCCTCAACATCATCTAAAAAATCATCATCAATTTTACTTTTCCCGACAACTACTTTAGATAGCTTATCTAGAAGTGAAGTTCTAGTTTTTTCCAGACCAGAATCCAGTTTTTCTTTTTGAACTTCGGTTGGTTTCTTTTTAAAAAAGTCTAATAATCCCATTGATATAAAAACAAAAAAGCTTCCCATCAAAAGTAGGAAGCTTATTTATTTAAAACAATAACGTTGCTATTATTTAGCCAAGGCTTCTTTAACAGATTCCGTTGGCATCATTTCTTCTCTAAATGCATACGCACCTGTCTTTGGTGATCTTTCACATCGGATAACCTTTGCCCAATCTCTACCAGATCCTGCTTTTTTGAGAGTTGCTACTACTTTTTTTGCCATCTTACTTTATTTCTTTATGAACCGTTACTTTTTTCATGTAAGGGTTATATTTTTTTAATTCAATACGTTCGGTTGTATTTCTTTTGTTCTTAGTGGTGATGTAACGAGACATACCTGGAACACCTGAACCCTTTTGTTCTGTGCACTCTAATATTACTTGAACTCTATTACCTTTCTTTGCCATGGTTTATATTCTTCCGTTTTTCAATAAACTATTCAAACAAGCACTGATGCCTTTTTTGTTGATTGTTTTTAGAGCAGAAGTACTCACTTTAAGTGTAATCCACTCATCTTGCTCAGGCAAGTAGAACTTTTTTGTTTGAAGATTTGGATAAAATCTTCTTTTAGTTCTTCGTTTAGAATGAGAAACATTGTTCCCAGACATTGCTTTTTTTCCTGTTAAATCACAAACTCTAGACATACCTCTATTTTTTAGGGCTGCAAATATGTTGTTATTTTTTGATTTTAACAACTACTAAGGATACAAAAGATATTTTTTTCTGATGGCCTTGTATTTTATTAAGTCATGTTGCCATGTTTGCTTTATCTCCTGGGCCGAGAGTCCAGCTATAACTTGTTCTTTGAACAATGAATTACCCATAAGTTTAAAAATAAAATTTTTAAAGTATGGCCCATTTTCAATTGTGTTTTGATTGTAAAAAAGTAAAATCCAGTCTAAATTAAGGGATGGTTTGACAAAAAAGTTTTTATGTTTAGCATCATTCACAACAAAACCACCGCATATTTTACCCTCATGCTTCGGATGATCCGAAACTCCAGGTATGCTATGAGGAGTAAATGAAAAATTCCCTTTAAATCCCGGACGACCCACAATCTGAAATGGCGTTTGTGTTCCTCTTCCTATGCTTACATTTGTTCCTTCAAACAAACCCAAGTATGGGTACAGATAAACTGAATTCATATTGGGAAGATTGGGCGATGGTTTGATGGGTAATTGATATAAACTGTCATGCGTGTAATTTTTGCACGGTACTATTTTAAAATTACATTTTATGTCATTTTTTAACCAGTTCTCTCCTTGAATCATTAATGCTAATTCCGCTACGGTTAAACCATGAACAATAGGTATCGGATGCATACCAATAAACGAAGCATATTCTTTTTGCAATACTGGACCATCAACATAAAATCCATTAGGATTCGGTCGATCCAAGATAATCAACTCTTTGCCATGTTCTGCACAAGCTTCCATCACATAATGCATAGTTGATATGTAAGTATAAAAACGTACTCCTACGTCCTGAATATCAAAAACAATCACATCAATATTTGCTAACATTTCAGCTGTTGGTTTTTTATTTTTCCCATAAAGTGAAACTACAGGTAAACCTGTTTTTTTGTCTAATCCATTCTTAACAACAGTACCCGCACTATGATCACCACGAAATCCGTGCTCTGGTGCGAATACTTTCTGTATATTAACACCCATTGCTTGCAGCGTATCAACCAAATGGATATTTCCAACGGTTGAAGTTTGGTTCACAAGAAGTGCTACTCTTTTTTTTCCTAACTTGGAAACATATTTATCCAATTGCTCAGCACCTAAAATAATGCGTTGCTTTTTCACCACTGTTGGGTTACTGCTTATGGAGGAAAAGCCAATAAAAATTATCATCAAAAAAGTGAAAAGTTCTGTTTTGTTCATTTCTATTTCTAATCTTGTAAGTCAAAAGTATGCAATTAGGATACCATATCGCTAAAAAACTGAGCTTTAATACCCAACATTCGTTTACTAAAACGATCACTTCATTGTCCATTGCTGCAGTATCAATCAGTATATGTGTAGTTATTCTTGCTTTTGGTATTTTACTGGGTTTTAAAAAAGAAATCAGAGAAAAAGTAAAAGGATATGCAGGTGATATTAGCGTCAGCCGATATCAACTTGCATCTGGAAACGAAACTAACCTCTTTGACTTAAACTACGAGCTAATTAAAAAAATTGAAGAAGAAGAAAATGTGTCATCTATTTTTCCTTTTATTAATAAAGCAGGTATTCTCAAATCTGATACCACGTTAGAAGGCATCATTCTAAAGGGTTTACCTGCTAATTATGATTATTCTTTTTATCGAAAACATCTAGTCAAAGGTAAGATTCCTCACTTCACAGATACCACGATTTCTCATGATATTTTACTTTCTGAATACACCGCTTCAATATTAAATCTCGATACAGGTGATAGGGTAAATCTTTACTTCATTGATCAGTCCAATGTAAGAAGAAGAATGCCTCTGGTATCCGGAATATTTAACACAGGACTCCAAGAATTTGACAAACAATTTGCAATCGCACACCTTCGATCGATACAACGTGTAGTATGCAATGACTATTCAAAAGCTGCTGGATATGAAATTAATGTTGATCAATCTGAGCATATGACAACTATTCAAAAAAAACTTCAAAGTTTTTTTGATTACACCTACTCAATTAATACCGTTCAGGATTTATATCCAGCCATGTTTCAATGGCTTGATATCGTCGATACCAACGTACTAGTTATTATCATACTCATGTTTATCGTTGCCATTATTAATATTATTACTATGTTACTGATTTTAATCATCGAACGTATTCCTATGATTGGCATTCTAAAGTCGATGGGTGCTAAATCATCTAGTATTGGAACTATTTTTAACTGGCAGGGAGGGTTTATTTTGTCAGCAGGACTTATTCTTGGAAATGGAATTGCTTTAAGTTTTGCATACCTTCAAAACCAATATAAGCTAATTAGACTAAACGCTGAGACCTACTACATGGATGCTGTACCCTTTTATCTACCCTTGGATTATTTACTTTACATTAACTTTGGAGCTTTGTTTGTGTGCTTTGTATTCACATACATCCCTGTGCGAATTATTCACCGAATACATCCCGTCCAGAGTATTAGTTTCAGTTAGATTTTCTGACTTTTACGTTGATGTGATCAAAGGGACAATGGAGACATTTATTACCACAACATGTTCCTCGTTTGAGGTGAAAAGCTCTTGTGAAAACAAGATAACCTTCTTCATTGTAGTAATAATCAGCTATTTCTTTAGTGGTGTCCCGCATTTTTTGCAAAAGCTAGAAGAGGCATCTTTTTCAGAATGATTACATGTAGAACACACAAGTGTTCCATTAGTTTGAGCTAATTCTACACTTACAATACCAGTAGGCACTGCTATCACAGCATAGCCCAAAATCATGAGTGCTGCACTCAAAAACTGACCCAACCCTGTTACAGGTGCGATATCCCCATAACCAACAGTAGTTAGTGTTACTACAGCCCAATATATGCTTCTGGGAATTGATGTAAATCCTGCATCGGATGGTTCTATTACATACATAATAGTACCCATAACTACTACAATCACCAACACTACTCCAAAAAACACCGTTATCTTAGCACTGCTTCGTTTAATGGCAACTCCCATTCCTTGTGCTTCTCCCATAAAGCGGGTAAGTCTAAGTACTTTAAAAATTCGAAGTAGTCGAACTGTACGCAAAATTCTAAATAACTGAGATGCTGGTAAAAAGAATGTTAAATAAGTAGGTATGGTGCTCACCAAATCAATAATTCCCCAAAAGCTAATTGCATAACTCTTTGGATTTTCACTAACTTTTAATCGAGCTAAATATTCCAAAGTAAATACCCCCGTAAAAAAATACTCAATATATTTTAACTGTAATGCATACTTAGCATGAATGCTTGGCACACTATCTACCATTAATGTTAAAACACTAAACAGAATGGCCCATAATAACCAAATATCAAATCGCCTACCCTCTTGGGTGTCTGCTCCAAAGATGATAGCGTACCATTTCTGTTTGTTAGATAGGTCTGCTCGTTCTTTGATGGAAGGGTAATTATCCATTTAATTAAAACAAAGGTAGAAGCCAATGATTAGATTTTATCAACATTAACTAAAGCCCCTATTTTGGATTCAAATTTTTCAATTGAAAGGTCTTCCGATGACAAATCAAATAGCCAAATTCTTGAATAGCCTCTAAATGTTTTTTCGTTCCATATCCCTTGTGTTTTTCAAAGCCAAATTCAGGATACTTTTCACTTAATTGAATCATATATTCATCCCGATGTGTTTTTGCTAAAATACTAGCAGCCGCAATACTCTTATACTTAGCATCTCCTTTTACAATATTAGTGTAGCTGTAAAAATCAAATGGTTTAAATTGGTTGCCATCTATTAGAAGATGCTCAGGTCGTGTAGACAATTGCTGTACCGCCCGTTGCATCGCAAGAATACTACAATTCAGGATGTTGTATTTTTCGATTTCTCGTTCTGAACAACTCGCTACAGCCCATGCGACAGCCTTTTTTTCAATTTGTTCTCTAAGAAGATTACGAGTTGCTAATGATAATTTTTTAGAATCATTTAATAGTGGCATTCTTAACCGAGGTGGCAAAATTACTGCAGCTGCATATACAGGACCAGCCAAGCAACCTCTACCAGCCTCATCACAACCAGCCTCTAGCACATTTTTATTAAAATAGCTTTTGAGCATCGAACAAAAATAACATAAGTTTGCACGCATACATGCTCCAATACCGAGACACAATTTACAATAATTACTTTAGTACTCAAGTCAATAAACTTAAAATTGATCATGCAGCTATGTTGATACAACAATCCCATCACAATCACCGGGAATTGATTCACATACTACCCTCAAATAAGGATGCTAAAATAGTAGACTTAGGGTGTGGATTTGGAACTTTTGTAAAACCTGCCATAGATGCAGGTTACAAAAACGTATCGGGATATGACTTAAGCCAAGAACAAATTAAAGTAGCCCATCAGTTAGGTATAAAAAATGTTCATTGCATAGATATTGATAGCTTTTTTGCTAAAAATGAAAAAGTAGATGTTTTAGTTGGTTTGGACATTATCGAACATTTTACCAAAGATGAACTTATGGATTTTTTGACTAAGGCAAAAAAATGCCTAAATCCCGGTGGAAAAATCATATTAAGAACCCCTAACATGGATGCTCCCCATACCAGTTTGTTTGCTTATGGCGATATTAGCCATGAAACTTTTTTGAATAAAAGCTCGGCCCTACAAGTAATGAGCAGTATAGGTTTTTCAGACACCCAAGTATATGGAGGGCTTATTAGAAACCAGAACCCTTATTTAGAATTCGTTCGTAAAATTGGCTGGTGGGTATACGTATTCTTTAAAAAAATAGTCCTATTCTGCTCTGCCCGCACCTGGCACAATGTAGTCTTTAATCCTAATTTGATTATTGTGGCTCAAGTATAGAACTAACACATCCTAAAATCTCAATCAAAATCTAAATAAAACCGCTCGGCAAAATCTGTCAGTTTTGGATAATCTTTGGCCAGTGCCTCAAATTGTTGTTTGGGAGAAAACACCTTATACTCACTAATCTGCTTGGCATTTACTTTACAGGTTAGACTTTTAAGAGCATACCCACTAGTTTCAAAGTGGGCTATAATCTTATCCGTTTCCTCTGTAATATCAGACTCGACAATCTTAGAGCCAACAGTGAATATGACTGTGTTATTCTCTCTAATTATCAATAATGGATCTGCAAAGAATGCAGCCAAACTTGTTCTTTTTTGAGTGATCAGCTCATGTGAATACGAAATGAACAGCCGTTTGGCATCCTCTAATGTTAGATCTTTGAGAGAATCTTTTAAAGGTTTTATTGAAGGAGAAGAAATGGATTGAGAGTCTGAGAGTTGAGTTTTTGATCCTACCGTATTCATCATATTTTTCAGGCCTCCAATACGGACAACTTCTTGGATGTGTTGATCATCCGTTAGCGAGGAATTTTCTTTGATTTTAGGAACGTTAGAATCTTCTTCACTCGATGGTTCGAATAAATGACTGTAAAAACCTGATTCGCTGAGGACTATGCGTTTAGGCTTTTTTTTTTAGTCACGTCTATGGCATGTTGAAGTGAGGCCAGTTTGATTAAGCACAATTCTACATGAAGTCGTTGATTTTGACTTGATTTATAGTTCATGTCTGCCTCTCCCAATATATTAATGGCATTTACCACAAATGATGGGGTGACTGACTTGGATTGAGCTAAATATTTGTTGGCAATTTCTTGGGACTTTTCAATTAATTGTTGACTTGAAGCATTCTGAGCCACTAATAAATCTCTCAAATGATTAGCCAGACCATTGAGAAACAATTGACCATCAAAACCATTGCGTTGAATTTCATCATATAACACTAATACCCCACTAATATCTCCTTTTAAAAAGTAATTGATTATTTTGAAGTAATAATCATAATCCAAAATATTAAGGTTATTAAGAACTGCTTGGTAGGTTACCTTTCCTTCTTCACCGAAGCTTACCATTTGATCAAAAATAGATAGGGCATCTCGCATGGCACCATCTGCTTTTTGAGCAATCAAATGCAGAGCACTTTCTTCAGCCGATATTTTTTCTTCTAGAGCTATCTGTTGGAGATGGCTTACAATCTGCGACACCTGTATCCGATCAAAATTGAATACCTGACATCTGGATAATATAGTAGGAAGGATTTTATGCTTTTCGGTAGTTGCCAGAATGAAGATGGCATATTTGGGTGGTTCTTCCAAGGTTTTCAAAAAGGCATTGAATGCCTGCTGAGAAAGCATATGAACCTCATCTATAATATACACCTTGTACTCTCCCGTCTGGGGCGGTATTCTTACCTGATCCGCTAGTGATCGGATATCATCTACCGAATTGTGGGATGCTGCATCCAATTCGAAAATGTTATACGAAAAATCATATCCTTCGGGTACTGTATTTTTGTTAATTTCTTTGGCAAGAATACGAGCACATGTCGTCTTACCAATACCACGTGGCCCACAAAATAAGAAGGCTTGTGCAAGTCTGTTATTGGTTATTTCGTTCACCAAAGTTTCAGTAATGTGCTTTTGACCAACAACTGCATCAAACGATACTGGTCGATATTTTCTAGCACTTACAATGTAGCTTCCCATGGTAATTTATTGCAAAGTATAGCCTCACAAAATGGATAAACAAGCAGTGTTGAAAAAATAGAGAAAGTTATTTAAACTAACTGTAAGAAATGAGCAGACAAACACAATCTAAATAAGTAGAATAATTTTTTCTAAAATTAAGAAAAAAAATTACTTTTGCACCCCTTAAAATTTATACGTTTATAAAATGGCAAAAACAAATTACGAGTCTGTGGTCATACTAACACCCGTGCTTAGCGAGAGAATGTTGCAAGATGCATCAAGCTCCTTCGAGAAGCTGATTACAGAAAATGGTGGAGAGCTCATCCACAAAGAAAATTGGGGGCTTACTAAAATGGCCTATCCGATTCAAAGAAAAACAACTGGTTTCTATCAGATTTTCGAATTTGCTGCAGATGCTGACGCAGAGATTGTAGATAAACTTGAACTCGCTTATCGAAGAGATGAGCAAGTTTTACGCTATCTTACTACTAAACTTGAAAAGCATGCAGTGAAGTACAACGAAAGAAGAAGAAACGGAGAATTTAACAAACCAAAGCCTAAAAAAGAAGAAGCTCCAGCTGCAAAATCTGCTGCAAAAGTTACTCCTATGGAAGAAGCTAAGGTAGAATCAATTACTAACGAAGTGGAGGAATCATAAGATGGCAAAAAGAAAAAGATATACTAGAACTCCCATTGTACGACCAAAGAAATACTGTCGTTTCAAAAAAAGTGGCATTAAGTACATTGATTATAAAAATCCTGACTTTTTGATGGCATTTATCAACGAACAAGGGAAACTTCTACCTAGAAGAATTACAGGAACATCGTTAAAGTATCAAAGAAAAGTCGCAGTAGCGGTCAAAAGGTGCAGACACATTGCATTATTGCCATATGTTGCAGATGAAATGAAATAATTCAAACCCGTAATTCAAAATAAAATGAAAGTAATATTAAAAGATTATGTTAAAGGGTTTGGTGATAAGAACGATATCGTTGAAGTGAAAAACGGATACGGTAGAAACTACCTAATCCCTCAAGGGCTAGCTACAATTGCTACTCCATCTGCTATTAAAATGGCAAATGAGAATGTGAAACAGGCTGCTCACAAACAAGCGAAAGTAAAAACTGATGCAGAAGCTCAAGCAGCAAAACTGAAAGACATTAAAATCACTATTCCAACCAAAGCTGGTTCGAATGGAAAGATATTTGGTTCAGTAACTATACTCCAACTCGCTAAGAGTTTGGCTGATCGTGGTTTTGAAGTAGATAAGCGAAAAATATCTGCTCCAGACATGAAAAACATCGGAGCTTACAAAGCATCAATTAACCTCCACAAAGAAGTATCTGTGGAAATTGATGTAGATGTAATACAAGAGTAATTATACTTTATTCTTTTGAATAAATGCTAAAATCCCGACTTCGGTCGGGATTTTTTTTATTCATGACGAAGTGCTTCAATTGGATTAATTCGTGCAGCTTTACGAGCTGGCCAAATACCAGCACTCAACCCTACCATGGTACATACACCTAATGCCAGCAAAATCCACCGCCAGGGAACTATGAAAGTCCCACCAATATAATTACTAATTAAATTTCCCATGGCTAGACCAAGAACTATTCCACCTAATCCACCAATCTGACATATGGTAATTGCTTCGATAATAAATTGATTGAGAACAGTCGAACTTCTTGCTCCTATAGCTTTTCGTGTTCCTATCTCTTTGGTACGTTCAGTGACTGTGACTAACATAATATTCATTAGAGCAATAGCTGCTCCTACCAATGTAATTGCAGCTATGAAAATAGCCCCAAGCAAAATCAAACTAAGATTTTCCAGCAATGCCTTTGAAATACTATCTGATTTGATGATGCTAAAATTTGGTTCTTCTTTAACTTTTAAACGTCGAACCTGTCTAAAAATAACATTTGAATAATCAACCATGGCATCCATACCATTCACATCCTCGACAGAAACTCCAATGTTGTAACTCAAATTTGGGCGAGAGAACTTGACTCTTGCCAAAGATACCGGAATAAGAACTATACGATCTCCACCAAAATCAAAAGCTCCTCCCTTCTCAGATAACAAACCAATTACTTTTAATTTAACTCCGCCAACACTTATAAACCGATTTAAACAATCTTGACTACCAAATAATGTTTCTTTGATTTCTTTGCCAATAACAGCAACCGGTAATGCTCTTTCGACATCACTTACTGCTATATTTCGACCACTTTTTAGTTCATATCCGGTAACACGTAGATAGGACTCATCTCCTCCTAATATAGATGAATTAGGGTTTGTTTTAGCTGAACGATGTTTAGCAATAGCAGTCCATGAATTATTCGAATTAATGGAAACTGTCGCATCTTGCTCAAATCGATCTTTAAACTCACATGCTTGTTTATAAGATATTGATTCATAATATACACGTTTTTTGTTTCTTCCAAGCATAAAACCAGAAGATCGGTTTTGAATATTAAATGAATTCGCACCCATAAAGCTAAAGTTTTTCACTAGGCTGCTTTCAATTCCATCAATAGCGGTCAAAATCCCAACCAAAGCCATAATACCAAACGATATAATTAAGCTAGTGATAACCGTACGAGTTACATTGGTTCTGATAGAAGAAAAAGCTTCTTTGATATTCTGGAAAATGTTCACAAATTGTACTTCAAAGTAAGTCAATCTCATACCACAATATCAAAACTTCTACCAACGAGGTATTTTTTTCGATTTTTGATAATTAAAATAAGCATATTGTATAGATTTGTTGAAATGCCTATTTGGTCAAAAAGTTTTTTTATTTTGACAATTGCTTTGTTTACCCAATGTCAAACTAATCATCAAATTTACCCTCATATTTCACCTAATATTTCTATTAAGCCTACCTACGAAAACAATAAAATAATTGATCAAATTATTGAACCGTATGCCAAACAATTAGATTCAGTTATGAATCAGGTTATTGGATATTGTCCCACATTTATCGAAAAACAAAAACCGAGCAGTGCCTTGGGTAATATGATGACAGACGCAATTTTATATGCTTCAAAAAAAGCAGGGTATAGTGTCGATTTTTGTGTACTTAACTATGGAGGGATTCGCAGCACACTGGATTCTGGCTTCATAACTCTTGGCGAAATTTATGAATTAATGCCTTTTGAAAATCAAATCACTATTCTGAAAATTCCTTCTGGTATTGCTCAAGAACTTCAAAATCACATCATAAATAAGGGCGGAGAACCTCTTTCAAAGGGATTCCAAAATCTTAATAACCCTAATAAGCCTCATTATCACATCGCTATTAATGATTACATGGCAAATGGTGGTGACGGATATCAATTTTTAGCTAAAGCTATTCAACGCTGGGATACAAATATTAAAATACGAGATGGACTCATTGACTATGTGAGGTTACACAATCCTTTGCCTTTAAACTTTAATGAGCGTAAACTATGAATAGAAGAGAATTCATTAAGAAAGCTGGATTAATATCCGCTGGATTATCTGTCACACCCTTTACATCGTGGGGTATAGATAATGAACGTTTAGTGATTTTACACACCAATGATTGGCATAGTCATATTGATCCATTTTCTGCTAATCACAAAAAATACCCTAGTATGGGTGGTGCCTCAAGAAGAGCTTCCATAATCCAAGAAATACGATCAAAATACAAAAATGTTTTATTGCTCGACAGTGGTGACATATTTCAAGGAACACCTTACTTTAACCAATATGGTGGTGAACTTGAATTCAAATTAATGAGCGAAATGGGTTATGATTTCGCCACACTAGGCAACCATGATTTTGACGGTGGAATTGAAGGACTTGATAAACAACTACCTCATGCTAACTTTCGGTTTTTATGTGCTAATTACGATTTTAAAAACACCTTATTGGATGGGAAAGTAAAGCCATACAACATTGTTAAAAAAGGTAAATTTAAAATAGGGATTTTTGGAATTGGAATAGAATTAGACGGGCTCGTTCCAAAAAATCTTTATGGGGATATTGTTTATCATGATCCAATTAAAAAAGCTAATCAACTGGCAAAAAAACTCAAGTCCGAGGGCTGCCACCTGGTTATTTGCCTTTCGCATTTGGGATATGAATACAAATCTGATAAAGTCAGTGATATTTTATTGGCAAAAAATTCAAAATATATTGACTTAATATTGGGTGGTCATACGCACACTTTTATGAAATCTCCACAAAAGATTAAAAATCAAACTCATGAAAATATTTTTATCAACCAAACGGGTTGGGCTGGTCTTAACATGGGACGTATTGATTATGAGTATGATAGCTTTGGCATTGTAAAATTACAGAATTATTCATATAAAAAAATTTCATAAAATCAATACTAAAAATATTTTTTTAGAAACTTTTTTTACCCCAACTTGCGAGAGTATTCAAAGGACAAGCATCTAGAACACATTAATCAACCTAAAAAACTAAAAAACTAAAAATTAAATGAGTGAACAACATGAAACTGTGTGGAAAAAATGTATTCAGACGATAAAAGATAACGTCAACCCACAAAGTTTTAAAACTTGGTTTGTTCCTATCAAACCGATAAAACTTGAAGAAAAAGTTTTAACTATTCAGGTTCCAAGTCAATTTTTCTATGAATGGCTCGAAGAGCATTATGTAGCTCTACTCAAAAAAACACTAGAAAAGGAATTAGGTCCCGGTTCAAAACTAGAATATAATGTCATAGTAGATAACTCAAATGCAGGTAGCAACAGACCATATACTGTGAATATGCCAACCCGAAACGTGACACACAACAACAGGAACGAAATGGGAATGCCTATCAACCTATCAAATAATATACACAATCCGTTTATTATTCCAGGTTTAAAAAAGCTAAATGTTGACTCTCAACTTAATGCTTCTTACACATTTGATAATTTCATAGAAGGTGAGTGTAATCGCCTAGCGAGGTCAGCAGGCTATGCTGTGGCCAATAAACCTGGGGGTACAGCTTTCAACCCTCTAATGATTTTTGGAGGTGTTGGACTTGGTAAAACTCATCTGGCTCATGCTATAGGAAACCGAATCAAAGAAATATCCAGTAATAAATCTGTACTATATGTCTCCTCTGAGCGGTTCATAAATCAATATGTTGATAGTGCAAAAAACGGTAATTACAATGACTTTCTTCACTTCTATCAGATGATTGATGTTCTTATTGTTGATGATGTTCAATTCTTTGCCAAGAAAGAAAAAACACAAGAAATATTTTTCCAAATTTTCAACTGTCTACATCAAAATGGTAAGCAACTTATACTAACATCAGACAGAGCACCTAAGGACTTAAAAGATGTTGACGAGAGACTTTTATCTCGCTTTAAATGGGGGCTTTCCGCTGATCTTCAAAACCCTGATTTTGATACACGAATCTCCATTTTAGAGCAAAAAATGTATCAAGATGGCATCAAGTTTGCTCCAGAGGTTATCGAATACGTTGCCAATAAAGTAGACAACAATATTCGAGAACTTGAAGGTGCACTTATATCCTTAATTGCTCAGGCTTCTCTTAACAGGAAAGAAATTGATTTGGATATGACCAAGAAAATGATGAAGAATTTTGTTAAGAATTCTTCTCGTGAAATTTCTATAGAATTTATCCAAAAGTTAGTTTCCGATTATTTTAGTGTTAGTGTGGATCTAATGAAATCAAAAACTAGAAAAAGAGAAATAGTGCAAGCAAGACAAATTTCAATGTTCTTCGCAAAACAATTGACTCAAGCTTCTCTCAAAAACATTGGAATGTACTTTGGAGGAAGAGATCACTCTACAGTGATTCACGCATGCCAAACAGTCAATGACTTAATTGATACTGATAAAAAGTTCAAGTCTGATGTTGATGAATTAACTAAGCGAATTAAAATAAATACATACTAGGGTATTTTTTAAAACTCTAGTGTTGTTCTTCTGCTAAGAGAGTGAAGCTAAATACGGTTTACGTCCAAGTCTTCAAAATGGCGTAACATCCTAAAGTTACAGATAATAGTGTTTTAGACATTATTATCTTTCCTACTTCTCAAAACGCATTCAGCTATTATATCAATATCTCAAGGACAATCAAAATATATAAGATCACACCCCCCTACTTGATTTGAATTGTATGGAAAAATCCAATTAATTTTTCATCTATTTCTTCTTTAATTTCATGATTTAGGACAACTTTAGATATGATTTTAGTCATAATTAAATAACTCTTAATTAGACAGATAGCCAATTACCCATTATAAAGGACAACGACTAAGGTATATCTATTTCAAGTAATAGAATCTATGGTAATAAGAACTACCTTTGCACCATATTTTTCGAAAAAGCGTTATGCAAAACATTAGAAACGTAGCAATCATTGCTCACGTTGACCACGGTAAAACAACATTAGTCGACAGAATCTTAGAATCCTGTAAATTTTTTAAGGATCACGAAAAACCAGGAGAGCTGGTAATGGACAATAATGATTTAGAAAAAGAACGTGGAATAACTATTTTATCTAAAAATGTATCTGTCAAGTACAAAGACACTAAGATAAACATTATAGATACTCCAGGTCACAGTGATTTTGGCGGTGAAGTAGAACGTGTCATGAATATGGCAGATGGGGTTCTTCTTCTAGTCGATGCATTTGAAGGCCCCATGCCTCAAACTCGATTTGTTCTTCAGAAAGCACTAGAAGCTGGGCTTAAACCAGTTGTGGTAATTAATAAAGTTGATAAAGAAAATTGTACACCTGATGAGGTGCATGAAAAAGTATTTGACTTGATGTTTGCCCTTGATGCTAGTGAGGAGCAGCTTGATTTTGTAACTGTTTATGGTAGTGCAAAGAACGGATGGATGAGTTTGGACTGGCAAAAGCCAACAGATAACATGTTTGCTGCGTTGGACGCTATATTGGAACATGTGCCACCACCTATTCAAGAAGAAGGAAATATACAAATGATGATTACGTCTCTTGACTTTAGTAAGTATACTGGTAGAATCGCAATAGGTAAACTCAAACGAGGTCAAATTTCAGTGAATCAACAAGTTGCTCTCGTAAAACGAGATGGCACCGTTGCTAAAGGTAAGGTAAAAGAACTCTTTTTGTATGATGGACTAGCTAAAATAAAAGTTGATGTTGTAAATGCTGGAGATATCTGTGCAATTTCTGGACTAGAGGGATTTGAAATTGGAGATACTATTTCTGATATAGACGAGCCACAAGCCCTACCATCAATTACCATAGATGAACCTACCATTAGTATGCTTTTTACAATCAACGATTCCCCGTTTTTTGGAAAAGAAGGAAAATATGTTACCAGTAGACATATTAAAGATAGACTTGAGCAGGAACTCGAACGAAATTTAGCTATGAAATTGAAAGAGACTTCAAGTGCAGATTCCTTTTTAGTATATGGAAGGGGTGTTCTTCACTTGGCTGTCCTTATTGAAACCATGAGAAGAGAAGGGTATGAATTACAAATTGGACAACCTCGTGTTATTATCAAAGAAGTTGATGGTGTGAAATGTGAACCTATTGAAGAACTCACCATAGACGTACCAGAGCATCATAGTGGAAAAGTAATTGAATTTGTATCTCTTCGAAAAGGAAACATGTTAACCATGGAACCAAAGGGTGATGTCATGCATTTGGAATTTGAGATACCCTCCCGAGGTATAATAGGACTTCGTAATACCTTACTCACAACCACTCAAGGCGAAGCAATCATATCACACAGGTTTAAAGAATTTCAAGAGCATAAGGGAGAAATACCTCAACGAATTAATGGTTCATTAATTAGTATGGAAAACGGAAATGCCATCCCATACTCATTAAATAACCTCCAAGATCGTGGTAAATTTTTTGTAACACCAAATCAAGAAATATATGAGGGCCAAGTAGTAGGAGAACACTCCAGACCAGGCGATGTTGTTGTAAATCTTACTAAGGCAAAAAAACAGAGTAATGTAAGATCTAGTGGAGCAGATGAAAAAATCAAATTAATTCCACCACAGATATTCACACTTGAAGAAGCATTGGAATATATTCAAGCAGATGAATATGTAGAAGTAACCCCTGATAACATACGACTTCGAAAAATCCACCTCAAAGAACACGAACGAAAACGTGCAAGAAATGCAGCCCTTACATAATATCAGCTAACCTAAAAAGATAGACCCACATCAATAATTATTTATTTTCGTAGTGTGAGTAGAATTCTTTTTTATCTTATTGTAAAACCTCTATCATTACTACCTTATTTCATAGTATATGGTATTTCCAATGCAGTTTCCTTTCTATTTTTTTACATCATTCCATATCGTAAAAAGGTGGTGATTAATAATCTCAAAAATTCATTTCCAAAAAAAAATAAGAAAGAGATAAAATTTATAGCTAGAAAATTTTACAATCATTTAAGTGATATAATTATTGAAAGCATAAAGTTATTTAGTATTTCTCAAAAACAAATTAATCGACGATTTCATTTAAAAAATCCACAAATTCTTCAAACCTATTTCGATCAGGGGAAAGATTTAATTTTAGTAGGTGGACATTATAACAATTGGGAAATCTTAGCTGTGGGAATAAACCAAATAGTGCCCCACGATTGCGTGGGTATTTACACCAAGTTGAGTGATCCATTTTTTGATAAAAAAATGAAATATTCACGAAGTAAATTTGGGTTAAGGATGATCAATACCAAGGAAGTATCTAGGTATTATAATGAAAAAAACAAAACACCACGAATGACTATATTTGGTGCAGACCAAAGTCCTACTTACAGCAAAAATGTTCATTGGACTAATTTTCTGAATCAAGATACAGCAGTAGCCCTTGGGACAGAACGCTTCGCAAAGAAGTATAATTTACCTGTGATCTTCTGCTCAATTATCAAGAAGGAAAGAGGAATTTATACTGCTGAATTATCCGTATTAACAGACACACCACAAAATACAAAAGATGGAGAAATTACAGAATTGCATACATCTGCCTTAGAAAAGCAGATTAATACACAACCCGAATTTTGGTTATGGACTCATAAACGTTGGAAGCGAAAAAGGGAGAATTAATTTAAGTAAATTCGCAATTCAACCTAAACTCATGATGAAAAGCAAGCTAGTATTTATTCGTTATCTCAAAAGAAGTTTTCTGCGTATTGGAATTCATCGGTTTATTCCTGCAAAACTCTTAATTAAACTAGGATATATAAGCTTATTATCAAAGTGGATTAGAAAAAATAGGAATGTAGGATATACCTCCTTTCCTTATAATGGATTCAATTCTAAATTAAGAGAGGGTCTGTATAGCTATTTGATTGAAACCCAATCATTAGACGATGAAATAGATTACCTTGAATTTGGAGTAGCCAAGGGGACTTCATTTAAGTGGTGGATAGCCCATATTCACAATATAAAAGCCCAATTTAATGGCTTTGACACCTTCACTGGATTACCAGAGGATTGGGGACATTTCAAAAAGGGTGACATGTCAAGTAATAACCAACAACCGAAGATAGATGACAACAGACATCAATTTCATCAGGGACTATTCCAAGTTACCTTGCCTAAATTTTTAGAAAATTACACAGGACATAAAAGAAAGGTAATTCATCTAGATGCTGACCTGTTTTCTTCTACATTATTTGTGCTCACATCATTATCGCCTTATCTCAAACCTGGAGACATACTGATATTCGACGAATTTAATGTGCCATTAGATGAGTTCAAAGCATTTAAAGTATGGGTAGACTCCTACTATATCAATTATCGAGTGCTAGGTGAAGCCAATAATTTTTATCAAACAGCTATTCGTATCGAATGAAATTAAATCAAGTTATCCTAGGTAAAGATGTTTTCATAGCTCCTTCAGCCACAGTCATAGGGGATGTTTCGCTGAAAGACAATGCAAGTGTTTGGTTTGGAGCTGTACTTCGTGGAGATAGCGATCAGATATCAATTGGTGCACAAACCAATATTCAAGATAATGCTGTAATCCACTGTGATCCTGGGCAACCAACTATCATTGGGGAAACATGTATTATAGGACACGGTGCCATTGTGCATGGTGCTCAATTAGCTAACCATGTTTTAATTGGAATGAATGCAACAATTCTTAATGACGCTAAGATTGGTGAATTCTCAATTATTGGAGCCAATGCTCTTGTCACATCTGGAACTGTAATACCTCCTAGGTCTCTTGTTCTAGGGTCTCCTGCAAAAGTCGTTCGAACTATAACAAAAAAGGAGGAAGAAAACATCAAACAAAATGCGGAAGTGTATGTTAAAAAAGCCCAAGAATACAGGAACCATTACGCTGGATTATAATTCTTTGTCGTTTGATTAGAAATATCTATGATGATATTCAAAATCTAGATAAACATCTGAAAATCTAATCTTATCTTTGCAGCATAATTATTAAAAATTAAAATTATGTCAGTACTTGTAGGAAGAAAAGCTCCCCATTTTAGTGCCGGAGCAGTTATTAACGGAGAAGAAATTGTAGAAAATTTCTCACTAGATCAATATGAAGGTAAAAATTATGTAATTCTTTTCTTTTACCCAAAGGATTTCACATTTGTATGTCCAACTGAATTACACGCTTTTCAAGCAAAATTAACTGAGTTTGAAGACCGGGGTTGCAAGGTAGTTGCATGTTCAACTGATACTGTTGAAAGTCATTGGGGATGGCTGCAAGTTGCAAAAGAAAATGGTGGTATAGAAGGAGTAAATTATCCTCTTATTGCTGATACAACAAAAACTATTACGACCAACTATGGCATTCTATTTGGTGATTATGATTATAATGAAAATAATGAATTAACAGCTAATGGTCCAATGATCGCGTACAGAGGGCTTTTTCTAATAGATAAAAACGGCATTGTTAGACATCAACTTGTAAATGATTTACCACTTGGAAGAAATGTTGATGAAGCAATAAGAGTGTTGGATACTCTTGTTCATCACGAAACACACGGAGAAGTATGTCCAGCAAACTGGGAAAAAGGAAAAGAAGCATTGTCCGAAAGCTTTGACAGTGTTGCAAATTATTTAGCAAACAACTAAGTTTTTTAAATATCAAAAAAAGGCGGTCAATGACCGCCTTTTTTCATTTGTTAATATAAATTAAGAAATACTTTTTCTAACTTTTATTGCATACTCCCTTAGAGCAGTTTTGAGATCTGAATCATTTTCAGCAATATATTCCTGAATAAATATTGCAGCAAGTACATGGGTTAATTTTTCTCCTTCATCATCACCTTCAATCATAGTTGGCAGTGTCAAATCATTGTAAAGTGCTTCTTCGGCTGCTCGCAATTCATCCATTGATAAACTCTCAGCCAACTTTTTAATAACCCCAATTTTCATGCTATCAAATTTAACATTTCAACTAATTTATCCTCTTTGCTAGTAGCTACTCCTTCAACAAGTTTACCATTTTTAAACACCGCAAAAAAAGGAAGATTATCAACCCCTCCTAATCTTCGAGCGACTGGATTATCCTCAGCATTTACATCTAAAAATGTAACCCCAGAAAACCGTTCATCATTTGACAGACGTTTGTATTTGGGAGAAAACAACTTGCAACTTCCACACCAATTTGCAAAATACTTCACAACAACTTTATCATTAGATGAAAGGGTATCATTAAAATCTTGATCGACACATTCTAAAACTGACATAATGCAAAGATAAAAAGTAAATACAATGTTAAACAATATGAAAATTGTTTCAGTTATAGAGAAGTATTATAATCCTTCTAATATTTAAATTTGTACTACATGAAGTACTATTTTTTGATTATATTATTTATTGTAGGATGCTCCCGAAAAGACAAAACGACAAAAAATAAATTTTCAGATGATGGATTGATTAAAATCTATGAATTACAGGATAGAAGAAATACTCTTGAATTGCTCCCCTTTTTAAAAGCTAAAAAAGAAGAGCACCGTGTGGCGTCAGCAATGGCATTTGCAAGCATTCAAGACACATTAGCTATTCCATACCTCAATCAAATGCTACAAATAGACCAAGATCCCATGCCAAGAAGAGCCGCAGCTTTTGCATTGGGACAAATTGGTCATCCATCAGCTCTTCCTATATTGAGATCAGCATTTGATGGTGAATTATTCAATGATAACAGAAGGTACATCATAGAGGCAATAGGTAAATGTGGTGACTCTTCAACACTTGCAATTTTCGAGAATACATCCTACAAAGACAGTTCTATTCGTTTAGGTTGGGCCTATGGAATTTTAAGATTAAGTCAAAAAGGATATTATTCAAAACTAATTAATGAACGTGTCTTTCAACTACTTAGTGATCCTTACGAATCAATTGCCAATATTGCTGGGGCATATGCTTGTCGATTAGTGGCATCAAATCAATATGAAATTTCGCTAGACTCATTGATTGGCTTAACTCCATATCCTGCGATCAAGAGACAATTCATATCCATTAACAATAAACCCGCAAAACAACAATTCAATTCAAAATGGCTTTCTGTATATCAAACCAAAGATGCTTACGCCAAATCAGAAATGATAAAGCATCTCAACGATGGAAATGTTAGACAATTTCTAATCCTTCAACTTTCAAATGACACCATTCATTTTTCGATAAAAAATGAAGCATTTTTGAAGTTTTGTGAATTATACCCCTCTGATAAATGGGACTTGATTATACAAGTACTTAAGGATTCTAATATGGCACTCCAAAGTCTTGCCTCATATCAAATATTTGATGTAAATGATGAAGAATTAACTTTGAATAAACAAACCCAGCTTTTAAAATTAAGTCAAGAGGCCATTCAAAAATTAGAACTTCCAAGACAAGTTGAGACATTCATTGACTTAAATAATGCCATTGCAAAACTCAGTGGAGAAAAAATAGAACCATTCAAAACTGAATATAATCATTCCATTGATTGGGAATTTGTAAAAACAATTCCATCGGATCAACAAATTATGATTGAAACAAACAAAGGGAATATCACCATTGAATTGTTTGTAGATAATGCACCCGGAACAGTATCTAATTTTATGAAATTAATGAATGATGGCTATTATGATAATAAATATTTTCATCGCGTCGTGCCCCAATTTGTTATACAAGGGGGGTGTTCTAGAGGTGATGGCTGGGGCAGTCTAAATTGGACTCAGCGAAGTGAGTTCAGTCATTACACAGGTTTTGAAACTGGAACAATCGGTATTGCATCTGCAGGTAAGGACACAGAAGGGGTTCAATTTTTTATAACACATTGCCCTACCCCCTATCTTGATGGAAGATATACTGCTTTTGGGCGGGTAACTAATGGCATGAATGTCGTTCAGCAGATTCGTATCGGTGATGTTATCACCTCCATTCGTGACATTCAGTAAGTAAATATGAATAATCAAATCTAATACATCAAATATTTGTTATAGAGTTGAATGATACTCAAACTTGCTTGGAGAAATATTTTCAGAAATAAACGTAGGAGTATAATCACAATCTCTTCCATAATTTTTGCTGTTGTATTCTCTGTAACAATGAGAAGTTTACAACATGGTGCCTATGACAACATGTTAAAAAATATAGTTGGCAACTATTTGGGTTATATCCAAATTCATTACAAAGGATTCTGGGAAGAAAAAACAATTGACAATAGTTTTCACATTGAAGATTTAGATTCACTAAGAGCTGACCCTAACATTGTATACATCAATCACAGGATTGAGGGGTTTGCTCTTGCATCACATGAGAAAGAATCAAAACCTGTTGTAATTCTTGGAATAAATTCAACAAAAGAAAGTGAATATAATCAAATCAAAAACAGCCTTACGGCTGGCTCTTTTTTATCCAATAAAAATAACGGACTTCTAATTGGCAAAGGATTACAAAAAATAATGAATGTTACCATTGGAGATTCACTTATTTTTTTGAGTCAGGGTTTTCAGGGCTCTATTGCCTCTGGAATTTATCCTGTGATAGGAATAGTAGATTTAAAGACCCCCGATCTTAATAGGCGAACTGTTATCATGAATCTAAGAAGTGCCCAGGATTTTTTTGGAATATTTAACATGGCAACAAGTGCTATTATCGGACCAAAAAATGATGATTGGCAAAAAGCTGAAAAAAGCATGCTAGCAAAATTAGACAGTTCCCAATTTGAGATAATGAATTGGCAACAGATGCTGCCTGAACTTAAACAACTTATCGATGTAGATCGTGCAGGAGGAACTTTTGTCTTAATTATATTATACAGTATTCTAACATTTAGTCTATTTGGAACTGTGCTTATGTTAGCAGAAGAACGAAATTTTGAATTTGGGGTTCTTGTTGCTATTGGAATGAGAAAATCATTGATTACTCGTGTTGCAATCTTGGAGACACTTATAATGGCTCTTGCTGGAGTAATTTTAGGTTTGTTATTGGTCTTTCCAATTATTACTTATTTCCATTTTTATCCTATCAACTTAAGTGGTCAAATGCAAGAAGTTGTTGAACAATTCGGGTTTGAAGCAATTATACCAACATCACTTAATCCATGGATAAGCATCACTCAAGCTTTAATCGTTTTTTCGATTACCATCTTGGTTAACCTTTATACCCTGATTAAAATCAAAAATATCCAACCATCTAAAGCAATGCGAATATGATAATTAGAATTGCATTTAAAAATATTTGGAGGAATAGCCTCAGGAGTTCGACTGTTATTATTGCTATTACATTGGGGATATTTGGGGGGCTAGCTGTTATAAGTACTGCTACAGGTTTAAGTAAAATGAGGCAGAATAATGCCATAGAAACCTATATCAGTCATGTACAAATACACGATACAAATTTTCTTCAATACTCAAGAATTAATGATACCATTCCACAAAAAACAGAATTAATCTCATACTTGAATTCATCCAAATTAGTAAATGGAATAAGTAAGAGAATAAAGACCGAGAGTTTTATTCAAAGTGCAGGAGGTACAAGCGGTGTAATCCTAAACGGAATTTCTCCCAACAACGAAAAAAATGTAACGCTTATATACCAAAAATTAAATCAAGGAAACTATTTTTATAAGTACAAAAGAAAACCTCCGATTATACTTAGCCAAATTCTCTCTACAAAACTCAATGCTAAAATTAACACAACTGTTCAATGTTCATTTATTAATTCATATGGTGAGTCAGTAATATGCGTATTCAAAGTAATCGATATTTTTCAAACGAATAATTCATTATACGATGAAGTAAATGCCTTTGTAAAAATGGAGGATTTAAAAGCATACACCAAGTTAACAGGAGTTCATGAAATTGCTGTGAAACTTAACAATGAATCCAATGTTGAAACCTTTAGAAGTGAATTAATTACAAAATTTCCTAATCATCAAATTGATAGTTGGAGAGGGATCGCTCCTGAATTAGGTTATGCTGATAAAATGATGAATCTTATATTAATTATATTTCTCATAATCATCATGCTTGCTCTTGCCTTTGGAATTATCAATACCATGTTAATGGCAGTTCTAGAAAGAAAAAAAGAATTGGGTATGCTATTATCGATTGGAATGAATAAAAAGAAGGTATTTGGTATGATTATATGGGAGTCCGTTTTTTTAGCACTACTATCTGGACCGTTGGGACTCATTTGCTCCTATATTACTATCAACACATTTTCTAAAAAAGGAATTGATTTATCTTTTGCTGCCTCAGGACTAAGAAGCGTTGGAATAGAAAGTACAATATACCCCTATGTTGAAAATCGTTTTTACTATATTATTAGCATCCTTGTGATTTTAACGGCAATTTTATCCTCGCTATATCCAGCCATTAAAGCATTAAAATTAAACCCATCAGAAACATTAAGAACTGCAAATTAAAATTCAATGATAACCATAAAAAATATTTGTAAAACATACCGATCTGGTGACATTGAGGTACAAGCACTTCAAGACATCAATTTAATAATAAAACCCGGTGAATTTACAGCGATTGTGGGTCCATCAGGTTCAGGTAAAACCACCTTACTAAATATTATTGGAGGTTTGGATTCGCCAACAAAGGGTTTAGTAAAAATTAATGGAACTGATATCACCCAGCTCCCTGAAAACGAACTTATTGATTTTCGACTTCATCACATTGGCTTTATTTTTCAGAGCTACAATTTAATTCCAGTACTTACTGCAAAAGAAAATGTTGAGTTCTTAATGTTATTACAAAAGAAAAATAAATATTTTAGGAATGAACGTACACTTAAACTTCTGAAAGCAGTAGGTTTAGAAGATCAAATTCTCAGAAAGCCCAATGAGATGAGTGGTGGTCAACAACAACGAGTAGCTGTTGCTAGAGCTCTTGCAAGCAAACCCAGTTTTGTATTAGCAGACGAACCAACAGCAAATCTTGATAGTAAATCTTCTGAGAACTTACTTGAGATTATGCAACAACTCAACAAAGATGAGGATACTACATTCGTATTTAGCACCCATGATCAGAGAGTCATTGACAAAGCAAATCGAATTATTACCATTGAAGACGGGAAAGTAATTAGTGATACACATCATTTGAAGGATTAAAAAAATTAAACATCCTCAAGATATCAATATTTTATAAATTTGACGTTAGATAAACTGTATGAGAGTAATCCAGCTGTTTTTAATCCTATCAACCAGCCTAATATCTATCGCCCAGATTGGGGGTAGTAGTGCTTTCGCTTTTGCACTAATTGAAAATAATGCAAGACACACAGCATTGGGTGGCATATCCATAGTAAACACTGACCGTGATCCTGCAGCTGGATTCCAAAACCCTGCCCTTATAAATCCTCAAATGAATCACAATGCATCACTATCATATGCAAACCACTTGGCTGACATTAATTATGGTTTTGGGAGTTATGGCAGAACAATCGACAGTATTCATGCAATGTCACTTAATATTGGTTTCTATGATTATGGTAATTTCATTCGAACAGATAATGCTGGAGATATTATTGGAGAGTTTGATGCTACAGATTATACATTTCAAGTTGGTTTAAGTCGGAAAATCACTGATAAAATTACAATTGGTGCAAATGGTAAATTTTTATACAGCGTTTATGAAGCCTATGTAAGTACAGCTGGAGGCATTGATCTTGGCGGTCATTACTCAGATGCTGATAAATTAATGAATATTGGATTTTTGATAAAGAATATTGGGTATCAATTTATCCGATATTCAGATGATAGTCCGAGAGAATCAATACCTTTTGATATTCAGGCTAGTATTAGCAAAAAACTGGCTCACAATCCACTGAGATTCACACTTACGTTGCATAATCTTCATCGTTGGAATAATTCTTATGTGAATACGAATGCTCGGAATAAAGAAATTGACTTGGAAACAGGAATAGTTAAAAATCAAAACTTATCTTTTGGTGAAAAAGCTATGCGTCACGTAATTTTCAATACTGAATTGATTTTTTCCGATAATTTTCAAATTAGAGCAGGATACAACCATCAAAGAAGAGCAGAATTAGGTCCTGAAAACAGAAAAGCAAGTACCGGATTTAGCTGGGGATTCTCAATCGGAGTCAAAAAACTTATGATTGGCTATGGTAGTGCTGGGTATTTCCCTGGAATAGCATCAAATTATTTCTCAGTATCCAGAGACTTATCGAGTTTTAAGAAAAAGGTTAAATAACCACACTCAGTTGATTATTAAAATCTACCTCCTATTCAATAAATCAAAAAATAGGTTTAAGTTTGACCAATATTGGATTCTAAAATAAATATCACTATTGATGGTCACTCAAGTTGCGGCAAGGGAACACTTGCTAAAAATATAGCAAAAGAATTAGGCTATCTATTCATCGACAGTGGTGCAATGTATAGGGCAGTAACTCTATATCTACTAAACGAATGCATAACACTCGAGGAACTCAAGGATGATCCAGCAATTCTTGGTAACATTAAAATAGATTTTGTGTTCAATCCAGAAAAAAAATTTTACGAAACCTATTTAAACCAAGTAAATGTCGAGCATGAAATTCGAAATATGCGTGTCTCAAATTATGTTAGTCCAGTAAGCACACTCAAAGTTGTTAGAGATTTTTTAGTAAAAAAACAACAAGAAATAGGTCAAAATAAAGGTGTGGTAATGGATGGTCGAGATATTGGAACTGTGGTCTTTCCAGATGCTGAATTAAAGATATTCATGACTGCTAGCCCAGAAGTTCGAGCTAAAAGACGATATGAAGAATTGTCTAAAAAAGGGATTCATATTAATTACAAAGAAGTATTACATAACATTAAGGAGCGAGATCAAATAGACAGCACTAGAAAGGAAAGCCCATTGAGAAAAGCTGAAGACGCGATTACTTTAGATAATACATCCATGACCAAACAAGAACAAGCTAAGATATCACTTCAATGGGCAAAAGGAGTTATTGCAGATTTAACTAATAGTTAACCTAAAATAATTAGATAAATTATTTAACTATAGTTAATGTTCCCTTATCGTTATATACGTTATTGTCCCAACCTCTGTATCTCACAATCCAAAAATATACATTACTAAAAACTAAATCTTTTTGTTTGTATAAACCTGTCCATGTATCATTTTTATTACTCGATTGAAAAACCTTCTCCCCCCATCGATTATATATCTTGATTTCAAACTCACGAACAAATACATCGCTCCAACCAAACGCATCATTCAAATTATCTCCATTGGCAGTTACTGCATTGGGAACAAAGACTAAAGGTGGTTGAATCAGATAAATGTCGTTACTTCGACTAATTGCATCTAAACTTCCTGGGCCTTCATATGCTATAACACTATACCAATAGCCACCCCAATCGAAATCAAGGTCAGAATCTCTGTATTCAACCAAAGGATCATCTACACGAACAATGGGTCGCAATGATCCTGTATCCACAGATCGAAGAAGCTCATAATCTAATACACCGCCAATCCATGTTATATAATCATCCCAAATCAAATCAAATTTAAATCGTGGTGTTTCTTTTTTATTATTTAATGCCTCACCTCTGATTACAATTGTACACCCCATATTACTAAAAGAACTTAGATGTCCGCAGTCATCTACAACCCGAACTTTATAACAATATGAGGTTGTGTTAACATCAACATCCGTATCCAAATAAATTGTATCATTAATGTCAGAAATAGATGTATGATATTTAAAATTCCCTTTATCGCGAGTTCCCTTGTATATTTCATAGTATCCAAAATCATCTTCATTTGACTTCAAAAACACTACTTTAATTGACGAGCTGCTTACCGTTGCAGTCTTTAAATAGGTTTCTTCAACTGGGATTTGGCTTTCACGAGTACTACTAAGCAAATAAGATATCTCACCCCATTCATTACAAATATTTTCGACTATTAAAAAGTAAGTGTAATCTCTATTTCTAGGATCAATTACATCTAAATCCGTATAAGATCCACCCAACTGACTAGATGAATAGTTTAAAACAGTTGTATCTCCATTTGGATCAACTCGATATAACGCCATTCTGAAGAAATACTCAGATGCTGGGGTTTGCTCCCAATCAATTCGTAGTTCTTTATCACTAATAAAATTAAGACACAATACATCAGGTGGTGGCAAAAGTGGAGTTGTATCTATCTGAATAACGATAGAGGTCATACTATCTGTAAAACTTGGACATCCTCTATCTTCTGCTCTAACATCTATTTTAAATGATTTGCCAGCCTGATTACAAGAAAATAAAAAACTAAATCTAGCATTTAATGAACCCTTACCAATCATAGTATCTTCATAGCTGATCAGACTTGATCTCAGATTAGTAGGAATATCAAAATAAACAAACAAGGAATCCCCTTCCGGATCAGTAATTGAATAATCAAATGAGAAGGTATCACCCAATTGAATATTTAACGTATCAATCACATTGGTTATAAAATTTTGAGGAGATAAATTTGGAGGTAAATTAAATGGAACAACAGCCATTTTAAATGATGCATTGCTACATCTAGGACTTGGATTATTTTCAGAATAAGCTCCAGATGTAGTTGGAAAATCACTAATTCTTGAACTCAAAGGGTCTTCCGGACAGCTTGAACAAACACTTTGGTATACTATCCCTCTTTTATCAAATCGACTTGTACCTCCGTCGACATGGTCTCCAGTTTGATTCCCTCCAAAATAAGTAGCAAATGATAAATCTGCCATATCCTCCTCAAAAACCGCTAGATGAAAATCTTGGCCATCAGTAGTTTTTTGAAATGCATCATCACTTAAAGGCATGTTTGACAATGTTTTTGCAGGCATATCCTCTGAATTACTACCCCAACCACTCACATAAATTTTATTACAATCATCAACCAAAAAAGCATTAATTGTTATATCTGGATCATCACCTCCACTGCCATAGACAGAATTAATTAGCAACTCTGATAGATCAGGCTTAAATTTTGATACAAATTGTTTCCCATTGTTATTCGAATAAACAACTCCTTTAGTCGGAAGATTACCTTCAGATTGACCTACTACATAAACGTTACCAAACTTTCCAATTTCTAACTGTAATATTTGATCATAAGCCGATGTGCCACAATAAGTTGCTTGCTTTACTTGAGTGCCGTCAGAACTTATTCTGGCTATAAATCCATCTGTTTCACCTAATCGATTCTCGGAATATACTCCAGGTGTTGTGGGTATATTTCGACTACTCGTTCCTCCAGCAATGTATAAATCACCATCTGAAGAAATATCTACACTATAAATGGCATCACCACCAGTACCTCCAAAATAAGTACTCCACCTTAAAGCTGTAAGGTCGGGGTTCAAACTCAAAATTACTCCGTCTTGAACTCCAGATGGACCAGGCTGAAGCACACCAAGCGTAGTTGGAAAATTAAAAGATGAAGTACTCGTTGCAACATATATATTACCATCTTTATCTAAATTAACTTCACCACGATAGTCATCTGCATAAAAATAACGTGTATCTCCATTATCATTGATACCATCGCTTCCAAATCCACCAATAAATGTAGATCCAACCAACGATGTTCCATCAACATTAAATTTAGTAACTATGATATCTTCATCCCCGTTATAAAAGGGATCTGCAGCATTGGCTGTTGTTGGATAATTAGCTGACGATGAAGTTCCAAAAACAATTAATTGATTGTTTTCATCTACAATTAAACTATGAGGATAGTCATTTTCATTTCCACCTAAATAAGTAGCATAAATCAAATTTTGCCCATTGCTGGAATATTTACTTATTGCTATGTCACAAGCAAATGTATTGGGTTCCCCTCCATTAAAAGTTACATCAAATGCACCCGGAGTTGTCGGGTATACACCATCTAGAAACTTAGTTGGACTAGTAGCAATTCCTCCTGAATATAAATTACCCTCGTCATCATAACTTGCAGTAAAACCAAAATTATCTACCGTACTTCCAGAATACGTAGAAAATATCAATTCAGGATCTATGATTGTTTTTACCTTGGACTTAAAAAAACTTGACTCAAAACCAATGTAACCTCCACGGTCAACATATTTCATTTGTATAACTTTCTTCTGACCTCCATTCAGTTCAAATGACAGGGGCATTATCTCGCTGAACACACCAAAGTTAGTTTTCATGGCGATTCTATTTGATTGAATATTTAAACCATTGTGACCTTGGATTTTTACTCGAATATCGCTCAGATTTGCTCCAGGATTAAGAATGAAATTATATTTAAATCGCTCACCAATGACCTCATATTCCAAATCAATGTTGGGATAAATTGACCTAAAGGTTAATTTACTGTATTTGTGAACACCCCCAACCCATTTTGAACTATCATTTCCAAGATAAAAGTTATAGTATGCTTTGGAAGGTTGAGAGAAATTTAATGTATTGAAGTTTGCTCCAATAAACGAATATTTCAACAATTGAAAATGAAACGTGTCAATTTTATTTGTTTCTTGGTCAGAGTGATTATGCATTAAATTGTCATGATAATGGGTAATCATTTTTGCCCATTCCTTCTGATCATGAAGAAGTACACTAAATCCATCATTTAGCATTGATATGGTGTGGGTACTTAAATCGAGTCTTGAAATTATAGATTTATCAAATTGTCCTTTATTTTCAATAAACCCTTCTGCAGCAACATTGCTGATAGAAAAAAGAAAAATAATGTAGGTTATCAATTTAGTAGCTCTCATAGAGAAAACATGCTTTTTATCTAAGATCTGCAAGTTACTAAAAAACGTTGCATAATAATTACCTACCTTATGGGATTATAAGCAAACGTGTGAACTACGTAATTAAATTGACGTCCATCTGACAAACTAACCAATACATCAAAGTCACTCTTAGCAGGTAATGTATTTTTATTATATTCTGGCTTGAATACCAAAGTAGGGGCTCCATAACCTTCAACATACGGTTGGACATTAACATCTAAAGGCTTACCGTCTTGTGAGACTTTTACAGTTGCATTCGCCAAATCTGCATATAATGAAAATGTCCAATTTTCCATCAACATTAACTGAGGAAGATACCCCTTCGGTGGCCAAGAAATGGGTTTATTCATATATTCAGCTGTATCGGTAGTTCCACTGTCATCTAGTGCCCATATCACTGCATAATCGTTGGTACTTCCATGACCATAAACTCGACCATTCGGATAGAGCAACCATCGTCTATTTCCTGCACTTGGATTTTTATCATCCATAATATAGGTTACTGCCATGGATGTATTCGCTTCCTTTATCAATAGTGAATGCTTAGCTGCATAAGCTCCATCACTACTCCAGCACCTCCAGGTTTTTGGAGGCTCATGGCTTAATGCATTGTTGGCTGTCATCATCAATGCTGCTTTCTGACAATATTCATTAGTAGCTTCATCAAATAATACCTCTGGAACACCAGCATTTCTTCTAAAGTAATTTATTCTGTCTACAACTTTATTTTGGATTTCACTATCGATGGTTCCTTGATTACAACCTCCTACTCTTCCATTCCAAACATAGGATTTTATTTCATTTCCATTTATATCTTTACCCTTTGTTTTAGTATTGAAATAATTCTGGAAAAAATCCTCACGAGAAATAAGTTCGAGTTGGTCACTATGATTCTTTCCAGGAAAATATTCCATTAATTCGCTCATCACTTCACGAGCCAAGCTAAATTGATTCTCAGAAATTAATAGACCTAAATACTTTGTATTGATTCCTTCTATTTTAACCAAGACCTCACTTGATTGATTATACTCATACTCATCTTTAACTAATCGATACAAAGCACCTTGTTCATCAACATTAGTTCTGACGACTTCTTTTTCAGCTATTACCCTAGATCTGAGCTTCAGTAGCTCTTCATTAAATGGATAAATTTGGATCGCTTCTTGTAAAATAAAACAAGCAAAGGGCAATGACTTTGTTTGGTAGGTATAGTCTGAAATTATTTGCCATCTAGTTAATGTATCTGATGCCTGATCTCCTTCTGTAGTTGAATTCATGTATTTGTTCAGAACATAGGATGCACTTTTATAATGAGAATAGTGCTCAAAGTATTCTGCTAACTTCCATAAGACATTCTCCTCTTTTGTCTCAATAAAAATATCTGTTTCTTTAATTCTAATCGACTGCTTGAGTTTGTTTTTTTGAATTTTTTCGCGAGTAAATTGTCTGATTAATGTATCCGCATCAACCAAGTGACCATTGATGACACTATTCTTTATTAAGTAGATATAAATCGAATTCTCTTTTTGCAGAAATTCTTCTGCTGTTGGTACATAAAACAGAACCTCTTGAACGTAATCCAGCATGAGTCTACTTGGGGGCATATCCTTGATAATATCCGTAGTAATTTTTCTAAGGTAGAAATTTAATTTAGCATTATCTCCATATAATTTCCTTCCATCTGTAATAAGTGCAATCGCACTATCATATTTGTTATCTTTCCAATATTTATCAATAAAATAAACCAGGGGATCAACTTCAGTTTGCTGATTCGCTATTCCATTAGCATAGTCTAGTTTATATCGATTGATTAAATCTTTATATATCAACTCGGCAGGTAAATTTTCACCAGCACCAAGGTAACTCTTAGCTTGAAAAAAATAAGAACCTCTCCGACTAGTATCAATTTGATAGGACTGACCATACATTTTGGCCGCTTTTGCGTACTTATTAGTATTGTATTGCTTGAATGCCTCACGGTCATTGTTTTCAAGAACCATATCTCTGACCATTTCAAATTTTGAATTCAATACTTTTTTATTGTTGTCTTTTTTGATACCCTTGAGCATGAAGCCAACTGCCATTTTGATTGCATCAGGATTTTTTTGAAGGTAACGCTCATCCTGAGCAAGGTTTACATATGACTCCGAGAGATAATAATATACCTCAGGCATCTTCTTGAGTTCCTTTACTTCTGTAGCATCTGTAGCCACTTTTTGTAGTCTCATGTAATTTTTGTCTTCTGATGCAATTTCAAGTTTTTCTAATTGAGCATAAGAACCAGAAAAAAAGTTTAGGAACGTAAGGACTAAGAGGAGTTTTGTTAATTTCATTTGTACTACAATTATATTTACTTTAGGTTCAAACTCCAAGCAACTGCTTCAGACGCAAACAGCTTTTTGGTTTTTGGCCATACTTCACCGAATAACTTAGATTTCTTATATTTTTCCAAAGATTCTTCATTCAACCAGGTACTATGAGTAAAAAAAACATTAGGATTATTTACATCTTGGTACAACTTTAAATTAACTAATCCAGGCATTTGTTTAATTTTATGACTAATTGATTCAAAATAGGTCAAGAATTCAGATGTATTCTTACTCATAAACTCCATTTTGACTAATCTAAGTATCATCGTTTTTGAATAATAATCGGTTTATATTTTCTCAAATTGAGAAGTCTCTCTGCACTATCTCCTCTCAAAGCAATAACTAAAAATCCATGATTAGTGTAATAGCCATAGGGATCCCCTGGTTTAAAATTAGATAAATCATCACTTATTCTCTCCAAAACATGATGCCGAGACAACTTTATATGTAAGGGTGTGTCTCTGAAAAAGTTGTCAATATCTTGTCTAGATATGTTTGTGTATGCATTTCCAATATTATCAACAAACAAAACACTACCTATTAATTCACCATCAACAAAACCAGGTTTTAAAAGCGTCTGTTTTTTAACCTCATGGATAGGTTCAAGAAATTCACTTAATAAATTACCTGATAGCAAACGCTTGATGATAGGAATATATAAATCATTAATATTAATTTTTTTACTAGGGTTAGGTATTATAAAATATGAGTCGAATTCCATTCCAAATATCAAACTCAATAAAGCATTATTAGGTGCTATAAAATAATGACCTTTATATTTAGCAATTAGATGAAAATTATAGGCATGTGCAACAGTACCAATTGCAATAATGTGAATAGTTCCTTTGGGAAAATCTTCAAACACCATTTTACTCAAATAAGCTGTTTCAGAAATCTCATTCGTACCCACTTGATTGTTAATTTCTATGAATGGCAAACTCAAGTCCTCTTTATATAAAGCTCCTTTAAAAGATGCTGTGTAATGAGAACCCTGTCCGAAATCACTTAAAAAAGTTAGTGCAACCAATTGATAATAATTAACTAATTTAGCAGACGAAAATAACACCTGAACACAACATTTGTATCATATAAATTGGTAGAAAGAAAATATTTAATCGAAGGCATTGAACATTCTCGGTTCTTTGGACCTTACAACAGTCATTTTAAGATATATAAAGAGAAGTACCCTAATCTCAAACTTTCGTCACGTGGCGACAGAATCACCATAAAAGGTGAAGAACACTATGTGAGTGAATTTATAACTGCTTTAGAATCCATCGTTAAATATCTAAAGATAAATAAAAATGTTACACTTGGTGATATTGAACGACTTGTGTTAGGTGAAGAAAATTCAAGAAATGGAGAGTCACAGTCAGATAAAGGAATCATCATTCATGGACAGGGTGGTAAGATAATTTCTGCTCGGACTAAAAACCAACAAGAATTAGTTGACAAAGTAAGTAAAAACGACTTAGTATTTGCCATAGGGCCTGCTGGAACAGGTAAAACATATACCGCTGTTGCATTGGCAGTAAGAGCACTGAAAAACAAAGAAGTTAAAAAAATCGTCTTGTGCAGACCCGCTGTTGAGGCAGGAGAAAGTCTAGGTTTTCTCCCTGGAGATATGAAAGATAAAGTAGATCCCTACCTCCGACCTTTGTATGATGCCCTTGGAGATATGATACCTCGTGAAAAGTACAAAGCATATATTGAAAAAGGGATAATAGAAGTGGCACCCCTAGCTTTCATGAGAGGAAGAACACTAAAAAATTGCTTTGCAATACTTGACGAAGGACAAAATGCTACACATACCCAACTAAAAATGTTCTTAACACGAATGGGTCCAACTTCTAAAATTATTATTACAGGTGATCTTAGTCAAATCGATCTTCCGGCAAGAGCAAAAAGTGGACTTGCTCCAGCATTAGATATGCTTAAAGATGTTAATGGGATTGGGGTTGTTAGACTCAATGAAAATGATGTTGTAAGACACCACTTAGTTAAAGAAATCATTCGAGCATATCAACAATACGATAAAAGCTAATTAACTATAATTAACATCAAATCATTAAACATTAAATTATCAACTATTGTGAATAAAAAAAAGTCCATAAATAAATTACAAAGTATGTAGCATAATTACATGATTACAAGAGACTTATGAACCAAAAATCCGACTATTTGAAAACCTTCTAAATTGAAAAATTCTAAACCCACTAAAAACTCAAAATTTATTCAATAATTATATTTGCAACCGCGTATTTTTGACGCAATCATAACGAATGAATGTACCTAAAACACAAATTGTATTAACAACTCTTTTTGTTCTATCAAGCACCTTCTCATATTCAAATAATAATATGTCATCTTTTTACTCCGAATCTACGTTTTTTGCGTTGATTATATTATCAATTGTTTTAATTGCTATATCTGTCTTACTTTATGGTATAAAAAGACATTTAACGGTTCTAAACAACGAAAAAAACAAGCAAGTAGCTGAGCCATCGCTATATGAAAGAAAATTTCGACCCATTATTGAGGCATGGAACCCAACAGTTGCTACACTTGTAATAGCTGGAGCTGTGATGCTTTTTTTAGGTGCATTTGGATATAAGTTTGGAATGGAAGAAGTAGGTGTTCAACAAGGATATGCTCCCACTCAACCTATAAATTTCTCTCACAAAATACATGCAGGACAATACGAAATGGACTGTAAATACTGTCATAGTACGGTAGAAAAATCCAAATCTGCTAGCATACCTTCTTTGAATACTTGTATGAATTGCCATAAGTATGTAAAAGCAGCTGAGAAATATAACGGTAAAACCTCACCCGAAATTCAAAAAATATACAATGCCATTGGATACGATGGAGATAATATGGAATACATTGAAGGTTATCAACAAAAACCTATTGAATGGGTAAGAATTCACAATTTACCCGATCTATCTTATTTCAATCATTCACAACACGTTGTTGTGGGAAAAGTTGAATGTCAAACATGTCACGGACCAATCGAAGAAATGGAGAAAGTATACCAATTTTCAACACTTCAGATGGGTTGGTGTATTGATTGCCATAGAGAACGCGGAATTGATTCCGAAAACAACGATTACTATGAAGAAGCACATAAAAACATGCTAACAGAAGGAAAAGACTATATCACCGTAGCTGAAAATGGTGGTTTAGAGTGTAGTAAGTGTCACTATTAAAACAAGATTAAAAAGAAAATCAAATTATGTCTTCAAATAATTACTGGAAAGGATTGGATGAGTTAAATCAAACTCAAGAGTTTGTGTCGTCAAATGCCAATGAATTTTCCGAGGGTTTACCATTAGAGCAAGTATTCTCAAATGATGATTCTACTCGAGCAAATCGTAGAGATTTCCTTAAATATTTCGGATTTGGATTGGGTGCAGTAACGCTTGCTGCCTGTAATAAGACCCCCATCAAAAAAGCTATTCCGTATGTAGAAAAGCCAGATAATGTTACTCCTGGTGTACCCTTGTATTACGCAAGTAATTCTGTCAGCAATTTAGAAGGATTTCCAATTTTAGTAAAGGTTAGAGAAGGTAGGCCAATCAAATTTGAGCCCAATAAAGAAGCTGCCTATTTTGGAGGTGGTTTGGATGGCCTTGGGCATTCTGCTCTTCTATCATTATATGACACAAATCGATTGAAGGGAGCCATGATTCAAGGTAAAAGAAAGGCTCAAGATTGGATTAGCTTTGATAAAAAAGTCATAAACGATCTTGACAAAACACTAACCTCTGGTAAATCAATTGCTATCATTCGTGGAGGAAATACAAGCATCGTTCTTGAAAAAGCTATCCAAGAATTCTCCTCAAAATACACCAATACACAGGTTGTCTCTTACAATCCAATCTCATATTCAGGTATCACTCGTGCAAATGAAGCTTCATTTGGTAAGTCAATTATACCTGCATATAATTTTGATCAAGCAGACGTTGTTGTAAGTTTTGGTGCGGATTTCCTAGGAACATGGATTAGTCCTATTAAATTTCATTCAGATTACAGTAAAAATCGTATTCCAAATAAAAACGGTAAAATGTCCAAGCATTATCAGTTTGAATCATTGATGAGTCTAACAGGTAGTAATGCTGATGTTCGTGTCCCAATCAAAATGAGTAACGTGAGCCAACATCTAATAGCTTTATTTCGCGAATTAGGAGGCAACACTCCTCATCAAGGGATGGAAGTTGCTGGCAATAACATTAAAGCTGCTGCTAAAGAACTCAAAGCTGCTGGCAAAAGAAGCATAGTTGTATGTGGCAGTAATCGCAAGTCAGATCAAATCATGGTGAATGCAATTAACATGATGTTAGGTAATTATGGTACTACCATTGACACCACTAATCATTTTAATGGTTATTTGGCTGACGAAAGTGATTATTCTGCATTTATTAATGATGCTAAAGTTGGAAAGTACGGTGCAGTTATCACCATTGATGCAAACCCTGTATACACAAATAATCAATCAAAAGAAGCTTTTGCAAAAATTCCAATTCGTATTAGCACATCAATTACAGCAGATGAGACAACGGTTGATGCAACCCACATAGCTACAAATTTGCACCCTCTAGAAAGTTGGGATATTAAGCAACCTTACAATGGTCGGTATGTATTCTCTCAACCCACAATCTCTCCAGTTTTTGATGGAAGACACATAGCATCATCGCTCCTTTCATGGTCAGGCACTGATGTCGCTGATAAAAAAGAGACTTCTCATGCATACAACTATACAAAGAAGATTTTTACAGAAGTAATCGGTGGAGATTTTAACAAAGCAATTGAGCATGGTTTGTTTGATAAGTCAACTGAAGATAGCGTTCCATCATTTAATATCACTGGTAGCTCAATAGCTGACGAATTATCAACTATAAAAGGGTCCGAAACTGAACTTATCTTGTATCAAAAGGTTGGTGTAAGAGACGGTGCCTATGGAAATACACCGTGGGCACACGAAATGCCTGATCCTGTATCAAAGGTGACTTGGGATAATTACTTATCTGTATCCATGCCAGATGCAAAAGCACAAAATCTTGAAACTGGAGATGTTGTTTCAATAAAAACAAACTCCGGAAGTATAGAACTTCCGGTTCTAATTCAACCTGGACAAGCTAAAACAACATATGGAATTGCTTTGGGTTATGGTAGAGAACTTCCAGAAGATGTAAAAAATGATTTAAAAGATCTTGGTAAAAATGCTTATCCATTAGTTGATATAAAAAATGGATACGCTAACTACTTCTCAGATGATATAACCATTGAAAAAGTAGCAGGTTCAAAATTATATGAATTTGGAATCACTCAAACTCACTATTCCATTGAAGGTAGAGATATCATCAGAGAAGCTAGTTTGGATGAATATCGAAAAGATCCAAAAGCAGGAGGATATGTTCATAAACCTAAAATGATTTCGCTATGGGATGATTACGATTATTCAAAAGGACATCATTGGGCTATGGCAATCGACTTAAATTCATGTACAGGATGTAGTGCTTGTATTGTAAGTTGTAGTATAGAGAACAACGTACCCATTGTTGGTAGAGATGAGGTTAGGCGTCGAAGAGAGATGCACTGGTTACGTGTTGATAGATACTACAGTTTTGAAGCACCTTCGAAAAAAGATTTAAGTTTAAGCATCGTTCATGGTGGCGATCAAACTGTTGAAGAAGGCGAATTAATGACTAAAGAGAAGGTTATGGAGGCTTACAGTGCAGATTCAGATTCTGAAACTGCATACGACTACTATCAAAATGTTCGTGTAGCTCATCAGCCTATGATGTGTCAGCATTGCGATAATGCTCCTTGTGAAACTGTGTGTCCCGTACTTGCAACTACTCATAGTAGCGAGGGGCTCAATCAAATGACCTATAATCGTTGTATTGGCACTAAATATTGTGGTAACAACTGCCCCTATAAAGTAAGAAGGTTCAACTGGTTTAGATACAACGAAAATGAAAAATTTGATTACCACTTCAGTAATGATTTAGGAAAAATGGTTATCAATCCAGATGTCACTGTTCGTTCTCGGGGTGTTATGGAAAAATGTAGTTTCTGTGTTCAGCGAATACAGTCTGCAAAATTGACTGCCAAAAGAGATAATCGTAAGATGAACACGGATGAGTTCACTACAGCCTGTGCTCAAACGTGTCCATCTAACGCAATTGTTTTTGGAGACTTGAATGATAAGAACAGTGAAATTGCTAAACTATATAAGAATGACAGATCATATCATGTACTTGAAGAATTAGGTGTTAAACCAAGTGTTCAGTATATGACTAAAATTAGAAATATTAAAGAAACCAATAATCAACCAGCCCATTCATAAATAAAGCATGTACACAGCAGATATAAGACAACCGCTCGTAACAGGCGGAAAAACATATTCAGATGTTACTAAAGACGTCTGTCGGCCAATTGAAAATAAACCAACATCATCTTGGTGGCTAGGGTTTTCTATTGCAGTCATACTCCTCCTTGTATTAGCCGGAACCTTGGCATGGACAGTATGGGAAGGGATTGGTACATGGAATGTAAATAAATCCGTTATGTGGGGTTGGGACATTACCAACTTTGTATTTTGGGTAGGTATCGGTCATGCAGGGACGTTAATTTCTGCAATTCTTCTATTGTTTAGACAAAAATGGAGAATGGCTATTAACCGTTCAGCTGAAGCAATGACAATTTTTGCTGTTTTTTGTGCGGCTATTTTTCCTTTGTTTCACATGGGTCGTGTATGGCTCGGATATTGGCCCCTCCCACTTCCAAATGCATTTGGATCACTTTGGGTGAATTTCAATTCTCCGTTATTATGGGATGTTTTTGCTATTTCTACTTATTTATCCGTTTCGCTTGTATTCTGGTATCTTGGATTAATCCCTGATATTGCTACCGTTAGAGACAGAGCGACTTTAAAAGCTCGTAAGTTTTGGTATGGTTTTTTTGCAATGGGTTGGAATGGTTCAGCTAAATCTTGGGGTAGATATGAGGTTGTTGCTCTAATATTAGCAGGTATCTCAACACCTCTTGTTTTGTCTGTTCACACCATTGTATCTATGGATTTTGCTACTTCAGTAATACCCGGTTGGCACACAACAATATTCCCACCTTATTTCGTAGCTGGAGCTATTTTTTCTGGTTTTGGAATGGTTCTCACACTTCTTCTTATAGCAAGACATGTAATGAACTATCAAGATTATATTACAACTGAACACTTAGAAGCTATGACTAAAGTTATTCTTCTAACGGGTTCAATAGTAGGACTAGCATATATAACAGAATTTGTCATTGCAGCATATTCAGGATATGAATATGAACAGTATGCATTTGCTAATCGAATGTTTGGGCCCTATGCCTGGGCATATTGGACCATGATGTTTTGCAACCTCATGGCTCCTCAAGTATTTTGGAGTAAATGGGCAAGAACCACGCCGTGGTTCATATTTATTATTTCAATAATTGTGAATATAGGAATGTGGTTTGAACGATTTGTAATCATCGTAACATCACTACACAGAGACTTTTTACCAAGTAGTTGGGTGATGTATCATGCAACATGGGTTGAAGTTGGAATATTCCTTGGGACATTTGGATTATTCTTTACGTGCTTCTTCATGTTCGCTAAATTCTTACCCGTAATCAATATGGCTGAAGTTAAAACTATCATAAAAGACAAAGAGTAATGGTTGATAAAAGTATATTATTAGATAATAAAAAGTTCACTGTTGGAATATTTGACGATTCTGACAAGCTCTTGCATGCAGTCAATACACTCAAAGAAAAAGGTGTAAAGATATTTGATTGTTATACTCCTTTTCCTGTACATCATCTAGATCATGCTTTGGGTTACCACAGAACAAATCTTACCATTGGTGCATTCTTATGTGGACTTTTGGGATGTTTATCTGGATTCACATTAGCATACTATATGAATGTTGTTGACTGGCCTATGATTATTGGAGGTAAGCCGCAAGATATTACTGTTTTTACAAGTTTTATTCCTGTGATGTTTGAGCTAACAATCTTGTTTACCGCATTTGGAATGGTCATCATGTTTTTTGCTAGATCACGCATGATTCACGGAATCAAAGAAGATTTATTATCACGTAGACAAACGGATGATCACATGGTATTAGCTATTGACAATGACCAAGAACAGGCAATGAGTAAAGATGATATCTTATCCCTTCTCAAAAAAGAAGGAGCCATAGAAGTCAACAATTCTAAAGAAGCATTCAATACTTCCCTAACTTCAGAAGAAGAATTAGCTAAGCTATTAAAAAGCCCAAAAGCTCCAACTAAAGCTAAAACTTCTACTAAAAAAACAAAGAAGAAATAACACCATGAAGCTAACTAATATTTTAAAGACCGGAATCATTTTAGCTTTACCTGCTATAAGTATAGTCTCATGTGTAAGTTCAGGTGATAACCCTGGTATAGAGTATGCTCCAAATATGTATATCTCGCAAGCATACGAACCGTATTCGCAAGAAAAGAAATTTTCTACTAATCCAAATGGTATGACCATGA
>CAJWLP010000001.1 GCA_913043145.1 uncultured Bacteroidota bacterium | reverse complement strand
CGGCTAATAGTTCGACCTCTATTAAAAAATGTTTCATCTGTAGTTTTAATTACTGTACAAATTACTGATAAACAGATACTTACATAGATTTAAAGGCGACCGGTATTCTCCACTAATTTTCTTTCTGATTTTTTCGACCTTTTTCAAAGCCTTTCGAACAGATACTTCAATGAGTTGTACCCCTAATTTTTTAACTAGTGCATCTCTAAATGCTATTGTTTCTTAGAAATTATGCCCTGTATCTACATGTATAGTGGCAAGGGTATTTTAGCAGGAAAAAAGGCTTTTTTAACTAAATGAGTTAATAGTATAGAGTCTTTCCCTCCAGAAAATAGTAATACAGGGTTTTCAAATTGCACTGCAATTTATCGAATTACAAAAATAGCTTCAGGTGCTTTATTTACTTTAAGGGATTCAATACATAATTACCCATATGGCTTACTTTAATTTAGTGTGTACATATTCTAAGATGGTTTTTATACTTTTTTCAATAGGTTGTCCATCAGTGACAACTTCTAGATCTGGATTTAAAGGCACCTGGTATGGCTTAGAAATACCCGTCATATTTTTAATTTCTCCAGCTCTTGCTTTTTCATAGAGCCCTTTTACATCCCTGCGTTCACACTCTGAAAGAGAAGTGTTGACGTATATTTCAATGAAATTATCGGCTCCTATAATTTGTTTTACCTTTGCTCTTTCTTTACTGTATGGAGACACAAAAGCAGCTAATGTAATAACACCTGCATCTAGCATTAGATTACAAATCTCTGCAATGCGCCTAATATTTTCTGAGCGGTCCTTAGGCGAGAAACTTAAATCTTTATTGATACCTTGACGCACATTATCTCCATCTAGGATATAGGTAGATAGTCCTTTTTTATGCAATGCCATTTCTACCAAATTGGCCAAGGTAGATTTGCCGGAGCCAGATAAGCCAGTAAACCAAAGTAAATAGGCTTTGTGCCCATGTAAGTTTTCACGCTGGGTTTTATTGATTTTATAGTGGTGCTTTGCAGTGTGTAAACTCATGGCTACTTTATTCCTCTTTGTGATTTAAGTTTATCTATTCTTCTAGATATAGTTATTTTATCCAAACCAAAATTAATTTTATATTATAATTTTCATGTCTGAAATACAATAACTTTTTTGAAGCTCTATTCATCAAGTGGACCAAAAAGGAAAATATTTCGAACTCTTTTCGATATGATTTGAAAAGACTTATTCATTTTGATTATATAAAATCATAATTTAACAGAACTGAAATAAATATATTATTTTTATTACTTAGTAAATACTAATCGTTAAAGCACTAGATAATATTTCATTTGTTTTTTGGTTTTTTAAACAATATTACATTATTTCTTATTTTTGATAATAGATAATGATAATAATTTATGGAAAGTAATTTTTATGAAAAAAATAATGAATTACGTAGACGCTATCAGGGTTGGAGAATACTTGATCATTTTTTAGGGAAAGACATTCCCTCTAAAAGATATATATCTCAACGAAACAGAATACTAAATTTATTTTTATCTGAAAAGAAAAATGAGATTACTGAAAATAATATCCAAAAAGTTGATCGCGTAAAAAATATTTCAGAAAAAAATTTAAAACAAAACTATATAAAAAAAGGTATCCCTGTTGTTATGGAAGGGAGGGCTAAAGATTGGAAATGTATAAAAAAGTGGTCTTTAGACTGGCTTTCTGAAAATTATTCTAAAGATGAAGTAGCTATTTTTGATCCTGTAAATCCTGGAAATGACAAAATTAACTACAAAGTAGAAAAAACAACTCTTAAGGATGTTATACAATCTATAAAATTAGGAGACAGTAATAAATATAGTCGATTCAACAGATTACTTTATGATCATCCTGAACTAATTGATGATTTTGATTGGAAGTGGTTATATAAAATGAGAAATACCATATCTTCTGGAAAGACATTTCAAGTATTTATTGGCGGAAAAGGATCTAAAACTTCATTACATTGTGCTGCTGAAAACAATCTATTTACTCAAGTACACGGTGAAAAACATTGGTATTTATATCCTCCAAAGAATGATATTTTTTTAGACCCACCTGTTACCAGATCTCCATATTTTTATAGTAATTTCAATCCAGATAAACCTGATTTTGATAAATTTCCAGGAACTAGATTTCTGACTACCTGGGAATGTATTTTAAGACCCGGAGATATCCTTTTTAATCCTCCATTATGGTGGCACCAAGTTAAAAACTTAAATCACTCAATTGGAGTTGGATTTAGATGGTTTAGTCCTCATGACAGCATAAAAGCTAGCCTTGTAGGTACCTTAATGACTTTACTTTCTACCAATCCTCCTATATGGACAGCTACAAAGCACCGCACTGACTTTGCAAGAATATTCAAATACATGAATTCAAAATCAAATTAAAGTGAATGATAAATTTAGAAAAATAACATTCCCACCTGAAAATGATGGTTTTTTCGCAGAACTAAGAGAAGAAGTAAATGCATATTTCCAAAATAATGGAAAAAGTATATACGGAAATACAAGGATGTACCTAAAAATTGCAGGGCTATTTATAGTATACATTTTTGTTTTTTCAATCCCATTTATATTTTCCATTAAGCCATATCATGTCTTTTTGTGTTATTCTTTTTTAGGAATTTGGGGTGTGTTTTTAGGTGTAAATGTTGGACATGATGCTGCTCATAATTCTCTTTTCAAAACTAAAAAATATAACCAGTGGTTTATGTATGTTTTTGATTTTTTAGGCTTAAGCTCTTTCAATTGGAAAAATAGACATGTTTCTGGTCACCATATTTATTCAAATATCATGGAATATGATCCAGATATTCAGCAATCTACAGTTGTTAAAATATTTCCTCAAGACAAAACTCGAAGCTTTCATAAATTTCAATGGATATATATGCCTCTTATTTATGCAATTTTTATTCCTAGATGGGTTTTTTATAGAGACTTTAAAGATATTTTCTTCAAAAGAATTGGTGGGTTTCATAACAGACCATACCCGATTTTTGAAATAGTAAAGATGATTGCTTTTAAAGTTTTTTATGTTTTCTACATGGTTATTATCCCCTGTTGGATTACTGGGCAAACTATTATGGTTTTTATAGCTGCATTTTTATTATTAATGGTTTGTTCTAGCTTAACTATAATTATAATTTTACTGACCACTCATATGTTAGAGGATTCACATTTTCCAGATCCAGACGAAAATGGATTAATGCCCTATTCGTGGTCCAAGCATCAAATTTTAACCACTAGTGACTATGCTACTGAAAGTGATATTGTCACGCATCTTTTTGGTGGATTTAATCATCATGTAATACATCACTTATTTCAACATATTTGTCATATTCACTATCCTGATCTTACCCCTATACTAAAAAAAGTAGCGATGAAATATAACTTACAATATCAGTCAAGAAAATATATTTTACCAGCAATGTATTCTCATTTTAAGTTGCTTTATAACAATGGATTAAATATTAAACAAAGACCATTTATTCAATGAAAAGAATACTAATTACTGGAGCGACTGGATTTTTGGGTTCAAGATTAGTAGAAAAAATGTCCACAATTAAAGGATTGGAAATTCTTGCTACTGGAAGAATCTTAAAAGCTAAGAATAGCTCTCAGAAACCAAATGTGAAGTATGTACTAGGTAACCTTGAAGATACCAAATTTATTGATAGTCTTATCAATGGAATTGATGCTGTAATTCATACGGCTGCATTAAGTGGGCAAATGGGGAACCCAAAAGACTTTCACAGAATCAATGTAGAAATTACAAAACATTTGCTAAAAGCTGCAAAAGCTAAAAGAGTAAAAAAATTCATATTTATTAGCTCACCAAGTGTTTATTTTAGATTTAAACATCAGCTTGAATTAAAAGAAAGTGACATTCTCCCAAAACCTATAAATTCTTATTCTTACTCTAAAAGAGAAGCAGAAAAACTAGTTCAATCATCTAAAATTCCATATGTAATTTTAAGGCCAAGAGCATTAATAGGTAGAGGAGATAGAGTTATTATGCCGAGAATTCTTCGTGCTCATAGCGAAGGACGTTTAATGCGAATGGGAGATGAAACCAACCGTGTAGATTTAACGCCAGTATCTAATGTGGTTGATGCCATTATTTTAGCGCTAGATGCAGACCAAAAAGCAGTTAATCAAATATATAACATATCTAATGGTGAACCCGAACTATTATGGCCAGTTCTCGATAATTTATTATCTCAATTACAACTCCCTCTTCCGACAAAAAAAATTTCATTAAGTATAGTACTTGTAATGGCAAAATTAATGGAGCTTCACGCAAAATGGATTAATAACTATAAAGAGCCTGCATTGACTGTTTATGGTGTAGGAACATTAACAATGTCATTTGTAATGGATATTAGTAAAGCTAAAAAACTACTTGGCTACTACCCTAAACAATCAGTTCAAGAAGCACTTAATGAATTTGTAGAGTGGTATAAATCTGAATAATTATGAATGAAAATTATGTTTCAGTCTCAATATGCTCTGCTGGTCATTGTTTTGCATATGCTAATCATGTTACTAAAGGAGCCCAAAAAACAAAAATTCGTTTTGAAGCAACATGGGCTATACTTAAGCACCCATCTAAAGGAAACATACTATTTGATACAGGATATACTAAGAGATTTCATACTGCTACAAAATACTTTCCTAATTCTATATACGCTATGTTAACTAAAGTAGAAATAGATGTAAATCAAGAGGCTAAAATGCAAGTAAGTCCTAACGAGGTAAGTCATGTTATTTTATCACATCTACATGCGGATCACGTTGGGGGCCTTAAAGATTTTCCAAATGCTAATTGTTGGGCGTCAAAGAAATGTTTGGATCAATTTATAAAAACACCAAAGTGGAGAGGTTTTGCAAAAGGGCTACTTCATGAACTATTTCCTGAAAAATGGATAGAAAATTGTAAAACTTTTGAATCATGTAAGTCTAAGACACATGAAATTTTAGGTAAAGGCTATGATTTATTTAGCGACAATAGCATTGTGATGTATTCTCTTCCTGGTCATGCAGCCGGTCAATGTGGTGCTTTAATTCAAACAAAAAATGGTCCTGTTTTTTTGGTGGCAGATGCATTTTGGGATATGCGTGCTATCACTCATGGAATGGGACCAGATCCAATTGTAAGGTTGTTTTTTGACGACTGGAAAGCCTATAATATAACTCTCAAAAAATTGAGAAAATTTCATAAAGCGTATCCAACAATCCCTTTAATTGCAACACATTGCCCCAAAACTGTTAAGATGATTGATCCGCCAAAAATGCAATAATGAAATTTAATTTTAAAATCAAAATATTTATTAGTGCTTTAAGGTTATATTTTCAACGCATAGCCTTTGAGCGAAATCCTAAAAAACATCAACAAAAGATGTGGCGTAAAGTTCAAAGACAGGTTTTAACAGTTTCTCCTTTTTACAAATCATTTTCTGATAAAGATTTAATCGAATTCCCGATCCAAGAAAAGAAACAGTTTATGAAAAACTTTAATGTGATTAATACTAAAGGAATTGATATTAAACAAGCAATTGATATAGCTACACGTTCTGAAAAAAGTAGAAACTTTTCTCCTACAATAAATGGATTAACAGTTGGACTTTCTACTGGTACATCTGGTAATAAGGGATTATTTTTAGTTTCTAAACAAGAAAGAGCAATGTGGGTCGCATTAATTTTACAACGAATAATTGGATGGAAATTTCGTAAAAGAAAAATAGCTTTTTTTCTAAGGGCCAACAGTAATCTATACACCTCGGTACAGTCTAAACTACTTGCTTTTAATTTTTTTGACTTGCTAAACCCTTTAGATGAACACTTATCTCGAATCCAAAAGCTTCAACCAAATATTATTGTTGGACAACCCAGCTTACTAGTTTTGTTAGCGGAGGCCCAAAAAAAATCGGTTATTAAACTTAACCCCGAAAAAATAATTTCAGTAGCAGAAGTATTGTCTCCAAAAGACAAAGAAATTATCGAAGGGATTTTCAAAATTGACGTTCAACAGGTATATCAATGTTCAGAAGGTATGTTAGGCCAGAGCTGTAAAAAAGGGAATATTCATCTTAATGAAGATGGATTAATTATTGAAAAACAATGGATTGATAAAGAGCGGTTTATTCCAATTATTACAGATTTAAGACGTAATATACAACCAATAATTAGGTATAAAATGAACGATATTTTACATGCTACTAATTGTTCTTGTGGGTCAAAGATGTTAGCAATATCATCCATTGAAGGAAGAATGGATGATATCTTGATATTTCAAGAGAATAAAATTATTTTCCCAGATTTTATAAGGCGAGCGATTACGGGAACAAACCCAAAGATTGATAATTACCAACTTATTCGAATTTCTGATAGAAAATTCAATATGTTTATTAACCCAGAAAAATATTGGAATCAAGCTAAAGCTGCTGTTTTAGATGTTCTTAGCATGAAAGATGTTGACGATATTGATATAATTAAAATTTCAAAAATACGCCATGAAAAAGGCACTAAATTTAGAAGAATCCATGCAAAGTACAATTAGACCTTGTAGAATTCGTAGTACTGGAATTTACCTCCCTAGGGCTGTTGAATCTGAAGAAATAGAAAAAAAGTACGGTTTACCTATAGGTTGGAGTGAAAAATACAGTGGAGTTGCAAAACGTCATCATGTTAGCCATGAAGATGTTGGAGAAATGGGATCTCAAGCAGCTCAATCAGCTTTGAACCATGCAGGACTATCCATAAGTGACATTGATACATTTATCACTGCGGGAGCCAGCACAGACCAAATTATTCCATCACAAGCAGCTATGACTCTTCAAAAAATGAAAGGTGGGAATAAAGCGCGTTGTGAATCATTTCATGTTAACACTACATGTTTAAGTTTTGTAAATGCATTTAAATTAGCTACTGATAAGTTACAGTTTGAAGAAACAAAATATGTTCTTATTGTTGCTTCTGAGGTTTCAAGCTTTGGAATTGGGCCAGAAAACTGGGAGACTTTGACTTTGTTTGGAGATGGTGCAGCAGCTGTTATTTTAGAAAAGTCAAAAGATCAAAAATCAGGGCTCGTAAATTTTAAACATCAAATGTACGTTGAAGGAATTCATGCAGCAGAAATTCCAGGAGGACATATTAGAAAATGGATTAAGGATTATAATTACGATCCCAAAATCCATCACTTTCAAATGGATACTAGAAACTTATTGCGATTAACTTTAAAATATCTTCCAGATTTTATAAATGATTTTTTCAAATCTACTGGGACTTCTTGGCCAGAAGTAAATTGGACAGTTCCTCACCAAGCTTCTAAAACAGGTTTAAATATGATTCCCAAAATAGCAAATGTAAATCCAGATCAAATAATAAATATATTGCGTGAAACAGGAAATTGTATTTCAGCTTCTATACCAATGGGAATCCATAAGCTAATTAGTCAAGATAAATTGCAAAAAGGAGAAACACTTTTTATTTGTGGAACTTCTGCAGGATTTTCTATAGGGTCTTTACTATACAAACATGGTTAGTCTCTTAACACAACTCTTTTCTGTTAAAAGAGGAAGTATGCGTGCTATTCGATTGCACAGATTGGTCCAAGTATTGTGGATTTTACCATTATTTTTATTTCTATTAATTACAAATAATATTGCTCTAGTAATGGACTGGATATTATTTCCAAGTTTTAAAAAACAAGAAATTAAAAATCCCATTTTTATTGCTTCTTTACCAAGAACAGGAACTACGAATTTATTTCACAGTTTAATGAATATAAATTCTCTATTTACCGCCATGAGCCTTTGGGAAATAATATTTGCACCGTCAATAATTCAAAAAAAAATTTATCGACTGTTGTGGTTTTACACTCCGTTTTCTTTAAAGAAAATTATCAAAAAGTTTGATGAAATAATATTTAGAAAGTTAAATAATCTTCACAGGATTAGTTTCTTTAAAAAGGAAGAAGATGAAATGATAATGATGTGGACATTAGCGTCTGTTTATATAAGCTTCTTTTATCCAGAATCTTATGTAATGAGGGACTTGTTTCGCTTTGAAATGGGAGACATTACTGAAAAAAGAAAATATAGAATAATAAAGACATATTACAGAATGGTTCAGAGACATCTCTTCGCTCTTGGAAAAAATTCTAATAAGCGATTTTTATCAAAAAATCCATCAATGGCCGCAAGGATAGAAACTATATCTATATTTTTCCCAGATTCCAAAATAATTGTCATTGAACGAGATCCGTGTAATATTTTCCCATCTACTGAAACTTTGCAAAAGCTGTTATTTAATATTGCCACTGATATGCCAATTTCTAATGTAGAAAAAAAAGCGATTTACAAAATTCTAGAAGATTTTAGATTTAATCTTCAGCTAACTCTTGTGAAGAAAAAAGTCTTACCATTCAAAGTTGTTCACTTTAAAGACTTAATTGACAATAAAGAAAGGGTACTCAAAGCTTTGTTAAAATGGATAAATTGTGGAAATATAGAAATTCCAAAAGGCGATAAAACCATTCATAAAACAAAGGCTTTATATAAACCTTTTAAAAAAAACGAATTGAATAAAGTTCTTACAAAATCATGGCCATTATGGGCTGAAGAGGATTATATTATAATGAAATAAATATAATTTTTATTCTAAAATCATCTTATTATTATTCATTTGTAACTTAACTATTAAGGAATAAGATTACTTCTGTTTTGATCCTATTCTCTTCTATTCATTTCACTACCATTGAAAACTAAAATAGCGTTTCCACCTTCGCATTATGACATGCCCCATATGCAAAAAAGAAACACCCGGTAACAGAATCTATTGCTCAAATGCATCCTGAGGCAGTTAAACTCCCATATAAGTACTTATGCTATTTACTAAAGTCAATATTTTGATTTTTTTAGTTGTTTTAAATTTTAGCAACAACCACATTTTTTTTTAAATACGTGATTTTTTGACTTTATAATTATGCAGGAGTAAACAGGATACTTAGTAAGAAATATTTCTGCTAATACAATATTCGAAATATAATCAGCTGCTCCAACTTTTCTTCTTATTGTAGAACCAAATTCCTCAATGGTATATAGTTTATTTTCTATTTTTAAAGGATTATCAAGAATTTCTTTCATATTTTTTGTTTGAGTGATGAACCCTTGTATTCTATTTTAGGTCTATCTATGATACTTTATTTAACTCAAAAATCTCATAACTTTCCAAAACCTCATCCCAAATAGGTTTTGAAATAGGATTTGATCCATCTAAAAAAGAGTTCAGTGCATTTTCATCGTGCACAGAAATTTTAAACATTACTGCATTCTTGTCAGGTGATACTGTACCTAGAGTTTTAGTTAAATCTGCAACTTTTCTTCTTTCATTCATCCCCTCTTCAGATTTCATAAAACCCATGAATTTTTCAAAACTACCTTCTTTAAGCTTTGCAACTACAAGCATATCTTTCATATCTTCTTAATTTAAATGTTAAACAATTATACTCAAATATTATTTGATACTTATTTAATTTTTTAAAGTATAGTCAGTAGTCAAACTTTACCATATTAAATTACTAGCATGAAGTCCGTCAAAAAATGAGTCACTTGATTTAAAAATAAATCAGCAAATAACTTGATTAGATGAAAAGAAATGAATATGACGGATTATTCTACACCAATTTCCTATCTGAGTTATTCAACCTCTATAAAACACTGGATTGCAGCTTCATTTTCAACATTCTAATCCTTTACAATTGAAATATTTTTAACCGTTTATTAACACTTAATGTTAAAATAACACTTTTAATAAAAAAAATTTTTAATTAGCTGAAATCTCAAGCCATGCCTAAAACTATTATTCATTTCATTTTAATTCTTCTTCTAAGTTTATCTGCATCAGGTATTTATGTTCTTGTTGTTCGATGTAATGACCAAATTCATCATTACCGATTTGTTAAGTAATTAATATTGATTTATCTATATGAATAACAAATCACTTGATAAATAAATTATTCTTGGAGTAGTTATAGGGTTTGCATAATTGGAATATTGCTCCATAATATCGTGCTATGGATTAGTCTATACACTATTATTGGTGCTGGTTTTGGAACTGTTGCTGAAGAACAAAATTCAAAAAAAGTAAATAATTTTTAGGTTTTTATTTCACGAACCCGTCCAATCCAATTTTTAACAAATCCTTAACATACCAATACAATTGAGTTGTAAAATTAGCAGCAATTTTTTAATTTAGCTTTTGTGAAAAAATATATAATTATCTGTCTAGTTCTCATTTTTGGATTAGCCCCAAAAGGAAAAGCACAAATCGATGAAGATAAAATGGGTGCATGGTATATGTACTTTTATAACACCTCAAGCAACAAAGGACCTTGGGGGGTTCAAGGGGACATCCAATATCGAAATTTTAATTCCTTGGGTGACCTAGAACAATTACTTCTCAGAAGTGGATTGACTTATAAACCTCAGAATGCGAACATCAAATTTACATTAGGATATGGCAATATCACCACTGGAACATATGGAGATAACGACTCTACTTCACAAGAAAATAGAATCTATCAGGAAGCGCTATATCCAGTAAAATTCGGAAAACGCTTTTATACTAACCACCGATTTCGATACGAACAACGATTCGTTGAAAATCAAGACTATAGAACACGATACCGCTACAATCTATTTTTAAACATCCCTTTGAATAAGCTGACTATGGGTAAAAACACCCTATACCTAGCTCTATACAATGAGCTTTTTATCAATGGAGAACGAAGTATCGGAAAGAACAGGGATGTAGAAATTTTTGACAGAAATAGACTGTATGCTGCCCTTGGATTTTTTGTTAAAAAGCATATCAAAATACAACTTGGTGTAATGAATCAAACTACTAACACTACACAAAAAAATCAACTTCAATTGAGTCTTCATCATAACATTCAGTAACCAAAATACATGCAAAGATTCAATGTTATTATTACTGGATCTACTGGAATGGTAGGTAAAAGTGTACTTTTAGAATGTATCGAGCATCCGTCCATCGAAAAAATATTACTAATTAATCGGTCTAGTTTAAACTTTAATCACCCCAAAGTAAATGAAATCTTACTATCTAATTTTTCCCAAATGCAAACCATTCAAGAAGAATTCAAAGGTTTTGATGCATGTTTTCATTGCATGGGTATTTCATCTATTGGTAAAAGTGAAGAAGAATTCACTAAAATCACCTTTGATCTCACTAAGATATTAGCTGACACCTTATATAAAATCAATAAGGATATGGCATTTAATTACGTCTCAGGTACACTAACAGATAGTTCCGAAAAAGGAAAAACCATGTGGGCGAGAGTTAAGGGTAAAACAGAAAACTATATACTTAACAAAGGATTTAAAGATGCCTATATGTTTAGACCAGGTGGTATTATTCCAGAAAAAGGTATTCGATCAAGCACAGGTTGGTATAACGTCATCTATGTTCTGCTTAAACCTTTTTTCCCATGGATGAAGAAAAATAAGAATATGACTACAACCACCAAGTTTGGACAAGCTATGATTAATAGCTTAATATTCCCTGCAGAATTAAAACACCTTGAAAATGAGGATATTAACCTTTTATCGAATCCTCCAAAGGATTAAATGAATTAATTGTATTATCCTTAAACTATAATTTATCATTAAGAGTGAAACCACGCTATATTTTTATATCCATAGGTATAATCCATGTTTTAATTGGGCTTTCTTTAATTGGTATGATTCCGAACTTTGATGAAGCAATCAAAACTTGGATAAGCTCCGATATACCCGAGGACATTAAAGGGCTTATCTTAGGACAAACAAGAGTAATAATTACTCACAGCATCGGCACTGGGATTATTTTAATTTACTGCCGCAACCTAAAAAATAACAAAGACATTAAAAAAGTGCTTCTTGGATATCTATTTTTAATAGCAATGATTTTAACGAATATCACTTATGGAATTGTTATCGGTTCTGGTGGTCCACCAATGCCCGTTATTCTATTATATGCTATCGGGGGATTGGTTGGTAGTTATGGGTTTTTAAGAACAAGCTACATAGGCCAATAAATCAATTTAATTCAGTTGTTATTTTTTTTCTCAATAATCTGATTAATAACATCCCATAAAGCTATTCTATGCTGTAATGATTCTCTAGCAACTGTTTGGACCTCAAACCACTTTTGGTCATCGTTGCCACACAATTCTTCAATCATCATCAAGGATAAAGGACCATGATCATCTCCATCAAGTTCAATATGACGTTGCAAATAATACCTTAGTTTGTTGTACTTTTCATTATTCTTGTCCGATTGATCTAAAATTTTAATAAACATGTCTGGAATTACATCCTCGCGACCAAATGTGAATGCAGAAGCAATTTTGTGTGCTTGCTGTGTATCAATGACAGAAAACGTGTGCTTAACAAAAGCAGATACTTTCAAATTTATTGAACTATTTGACAATCCATCTAAGGGTGAGTTTCCATTTTTAATGGATTGTATAAAGTTATCTATTTGCTCTGTATTTGCCCCCACCTGATTCATTGCATCCAAATACATTTGGAAATGACTTTTGGGCACTCCCTCTTCATTAATATCACTCTCTTCTGCAATCACTATTTCATTTATAAATCTTGATAGTTTGGCATTTTCACTGGGTAGCCAAGGAGTTCCAATAGAGGTTAATTTTATCTGTAATGCTTTTAATAAGGACATAAAGTCCCAAACAGCAAATACATGGTTTTCCATAAAAACTTTGACATCCTCAATGTTCTCTAGGTTTTGGTATAGAACGTGATTTTGAAGTTTATATCTAAGATCAGCTATGCTATCTTCAACATGTTTGACATTATTCATTTTGTCCACTAACATTTAAACAATATTGCACTCGTTTAGATTGAAAAAATATAGGATTTAAGTAGGGAAAACTTGGATTTTTTTATTTACCTCAATTAAATCAGCCCAAACGCCATGATAACGAGTACCTTTTACAATGTGATTATCTACCCAGTGGTAATTTCCGCCTCTTGGTTTGCCCATTAATAATCCGTGGTATTTATACCCATGTTTGTCTAGCCAATCTTCTGTAATTTGTCTCACCTCTTCTGTTCTAGATGTAAAAAACGTAATGATGTGACCATCATCATACCATTTATTTAGTGTTTCAACTGAACCATCATAAGGCAGTACATGCTTCATTCGTTCAGGATCTTCATTGGGTACATCATCTGTAATCGTTCCGTCAATATCAATGAGATAGTTTTTTACATCAGGTGATAATTGTGGACTAGCATCATGTCCTTTTTCATCCGTTGCGGGTTTAAGGGTAAATTTTTTATCCATTGTATGAGGTATCTACTAGTAAGTATAATTTGATACAAATTTATTTAAACGTGTATCAGCAAGATTGAAAAAGATAAAATTTGAAATACCCATTTTATCCATAGTCAGAAGGAAGTATATACAACTAAGATTTTATAAAGACCTCCCCTTCAAATGTATCATAAGTTAGATATTTACATTCCAATTGATTGGTTGCTTGATTATACACATTACATTTTACAATTGGCTTCATATATAGATGAAGGCTTATACTTCTTCCTTTATACGTATTTTCTAAACTGTGATAGGTATTTGAATCCTCAATGGTCGTCACCTCATTTTGAGCAACATAAACTTCATTTGTTGGGTTCATCCGATTATTCACATCATCATACTCATAAAGATACTCAGCGAAATTACCTTGAATTACTTTCACCCAACATTCTTGTTGATTGTGAGAATGTATTGCTGTTTTTTGACCCTCTTCCCAACAGAGCAGAATCAACTCAAAATCTCTATTTCTAGCGATACAATTTCTTGTATACCTACTTTTATTCCAAGAGGTGTAATTTGCTATTTCAGACTCTGAAACATTTAAATCATAAGACTGATTAAGAGCTTCCTGATAATAACCTGATTCAAGTGCAGAAATGAGCTCATTCAATGATGATATAAGCTCTAAAGATTGTTTTTCTGCACCCATTTAAGTCCTCGAATTTAATATTTTTTCACTAATTAGAAGTATTTTAAAGAAAAACAACAGCCTCTGTTTAGAAGGGATAAAACTTGGTTAAGCAAATTATTTAGCGGTTATTACCGCACACATGAAAAAAGAGTTACATTTTTTTAGTCGATTAGTTGAAAAATTGATGAATATAGAGGAAACAATTCCTGTTTCTAAGCCTATAGATAACGATCTAGTCATTGACAAACTAAATTTAGAATTTGAGGAAGAAGGAATCAATGATGAGGACTGGGAAAGATTAATTGAAAATGTGGCTCTTAAAACACCCAAAACTTCATCCAAACTCTTTTTCAATCAATTGTTTGGAGGTAGACAGCCCAAATCTGTACTGGGTGATTTACTAGCTGTTATGTTGAATAGTAGCATGTATACCTATAAGGTTGCTGGTCCACAAGCAGGTATTGAAAAAGTCATTATTCGAAAAGTTTGTCAACTCATTGGATATCCAAATACTGCTGATGGGACCATCGCTCCTGGTGGTAGTATGAGTAATTTTATGGGACTTATTATGGCCAGAGATGCCTTCTCAACAGACATCCCAAATGCAGGTGTCAGTCAAAAAATGATACTTTACACATCAAAAGAATCACACTATTCCATTCCCAAAAATGCTGCATTTGCAGGCATAGGAAGAGACCAAGTACGATATATTAAAACTGATCCATCAGGCAAAATGGACATCCAACATTTAAATGAAATTATTTTACAAGATAAAGAAAAAGGATTTAAACCATTTTTTGTAAATGCTACTGCTGGAACAACTGTTTTAGGAGCATTTGATGATATAGAAGACATTCATAAAATTTGCCAACAGCACCAGATTTGGTTGCACGTTGACGGTGCATATTGTGGCGGTGTAATCTTTAGCAAAAAATACAAAAGACTGGTAAAAGGAATTGAGCTAAGTGATAGTTTTAGTTTTAATGCACATAAAATGCTAGGGACACCTCTTAGTTGCTCAATCGTTGTTGTAAAAGATAAAAACTTTTTAACTAAATCATTTAGCAACGAAGCTGAGTATCTTTACCAGACTGAATCGGACGACTTTGATCTCGGAAGAACAAGTCTACAATGTGGTAGGAGAAATGATGCACTTAAATTTTGGACATTATGGAAATCTGTTGGAAATAAAGGGTTAGAAGATATCATTAATCAACAATTCTACTTAGCAGATATAGCACGACAATATATTGAGAGTCACCCTGACTATAGGTTATACAGCTTCCAAGACTCCATATCCATTTGCTTTAATTATAAAAACATACCTGCCAACAAACTTTGTACTCATCTGTATGAAAAAGCTTCTGCATTGGTTGGGTATGGAAAGTATGGTCCCATCGAGTTCATTCGACTAATTACCATTAATGCAACCAATACACAAAAAGAAATTCTTCACTTTTTCAAAGTACTTGAAGAAGGAGCTAAAGAATTAGAAAACAAAAACATGCTCTCAATGATTGCAACATAGTTCTCATAAATTTTTAAATAAAATACTGCTGTCTCCGTAGCTTAAAAAACGGTATTTTTCAGCTTTAGCAGTTTCGTAGATATCTTTCCATTCCTCCCCTACTATACTTGCTATTAACATCAATAATGTACTCTCAGGCAAATGGAAATTAGTAATTAAACCGGTAATACTTTTTAATTCACAATCCGGCAATATTAAAATTTCAGTAGCTGCCTCTATTACAGTTATATTGTGAGTATGCATATAAGACTTTATAATTCCTATGGACTCCTTAAAAGTGAGTTTTGAGTTTTTTTCGTACGGCTCTAATTTAGATACAAAAAATGATTCATCATTTTGACTTAATTGAATACCAATCCAATATAAACTCTCCAGTACTCTCAAACTTGTGGTTCCTACAGCAATTCGCTGATCATGATTCATCAATAAATTAAGCGTATCTATGGTTACCTCAAAATGTTCTTGATGCATTTCATGATTTATAACATCATCCTCTTTTACTGGCAGAAATGTACCCGCACCAACATGAAGTGTAACCTCACTAATTGCGACTCCTTTATCAACTATATTACTCAAGACATCATCTGTAAAGTGAAGACCTGCAGTTGGTGCAGCAACAGAGCCCTCATTTTTAGCAAATACCGTTTGGTATGTTTTTATATCACTATCTTCCGTTTTCCTATTAAGATATGGAGGGAGCGGTAATTCACCAATTTTCTGAAGTACTTCTGTAAACAGCTTTTTATTTGTCCAAGAAAGTTCTACAATTCTATGAGTTTTGCTAATCAATTGGGCTTGAATGAGTCCAGATTGAATACTTAAATCTAAAAACTCCCCTTCTTTCCATTTCTTGCTATTTCCAATCATACACTTCCATTGGGAAGCTTGAGTACTAGCAAATGATTTTTCGTAACTACTTGGTTTAACAGGCTCAAGAAGTAATACTTCAATTAGTGCTCCCGTCTTTCTCTTAAAATAAAGTCGAGCAGGGATAACCTTTGCGTTATTCATTATCAAGAGTGAATCCTTTGGAAGAATTGATGATACATCTGTAAACTTATGATGAGTTATCTTACCATATTGATAACAAAGTAACTTCGATTGATCTCTTTTATTAAGTGGATATTTTGCAATTTGATCTTCGTTTAACTCAAAGAAAAAATCTGATTTACGTACTAACCTCACTTTATTGATTTATATCTCTTGCCTGGCAAACTAATTATGCAGTTTTTCATTTCTAACTCCAGCAAAGTTATAGCTAACAAACTAGATACAAAACCCGATTTTATCTGTAAATCATCAATCCCAACTTCATCTTTTTCTTGTATAATTGAAAAGAGCTTTTTTTCGTTATTTGTAAATTTTGGGATGAATGGTTTTTGAATTTTCTTCTCAACCTTAATATCCCAATTCAGCAAATGAACTAAATCTTCTATCCCTTCAATCACATGAGCTTTATTCTTCTTTATCAAATAATTGCACCCCGAAGAATACTTTTGATTAATTGCACCTGGTAGAGCAAGTACATCCCTGTTGTATTGATTTGCCAACTCTGCCGTAATAAGTGACCCTCCTTTAATTGCAGATTCAACAACAATTACAGCATCCACCATTCCTGCTACCAATCTATTTCTCATTGGAAAATTCTCTCTGTTGGGTATTGTATTGGATGTATATTCAGTAATAACAGCTCCTTTGTTTTTTATCATATCACGTGCTACTCCTCTATGTGCTGAAGGATAAATTTGATCTAAACCATGAGCGACAACACCATAGGTTGGCATCTCATTTTTAATGCTCTGCTTGTGTGCAAAAACATCAACACCATAGGCCAACCCACTCACTATCGTTGGTTGATATGCATTTAACTCTTCCATCAATTCTTTAACGAACTGTTTGCCATATGAAGTCATTTTTCTTGTACCAACAATAGCTATGCATTTATCAGGGTTCAAATTTGAAGCCCCTTTTGAATAGATAATAATTGGGCAATCTGGAATTTGCCTAAGTCGATATGGATAGGATTCATCTAAGAAAAAATGAACATCAATTTGGTTCTGATTAATGAAGTCAATCTCTAAATTGTCATTCTCAAAGTTTTTATAAGAATTAATATTATTAGCAAGAACTTCACCTACTCCTGGAATCTTTTTTAAGAAATGTTTTGTTCTTGAAAACACCTCTTTAACTCCCCCACAATAACTGATTAAATTTTTGGCTATCACACTACCTACTCTTGGAATTCGGGTGAGTGCTATTTTGTAGATTAAATCATTATCCATAGTCTGAATAACGAAAATATAAAACCTAGATGAAAATTAGTTATTTTCTTAGAGTATTTGAATTACGAGTAGCTAATCCAATAATTTCATCATAACCATAAAAGATATTTTTATGATATAATAGAATCGTATAATCATTTTCTGTTTCCTGATGATTTCCCTCAGTGAATGTATAGTCTATCTTTTCATCTTTATCTCTCAACACAAAATGATAGTTATAGTAACTCTGTTTTAAAAGCACTGAGCAAGTATACATTTTCAATTCTGGAGAATAGGTCATTTTAAACTTATCCTTGGTTTGCCAATCGGATAACTCTCCATAAACAAATATCTCTCCCATGTCATTCAAACTATTGGATTTGAAGTTAAAATGCACCAATACATAATCTCCATCTTCCACTAAATTCATTCCATCTGAATTGAAGATATCCCGTTTACCATTATAATCAATCCACCTTACATAATTGAGGTAAGCCTTAGATTCTTCTAGCCTCAGTACCACATTCTGCACAGTATCTATATATTTCTTAATCACATTATTACTAAAAAATCGCAGTGAACGAATGTCGAAGAATCTAAACTCATTGGTTCCTGACATGATGTTCTCATTCTCATAATTAAAACTCAATTCATTATTGTTTACAAACTGAGGCTTAAGATTCCTTATCGCATTACTCCAACTATTGTTTTGAAGGATTGTGGCATGAACATCTAAAAAAGGATTAGGAATGTTAAATCCCAGATAATTTACTGTAAAATCAATCTCTTGATGAGTAAAACGAAATTCTGGAATGGTAGCACTTTTAACTGTTGTTGTAATTTTAGTTTGAGGATCTACCACCATAAATCGACGAGTTAACAGGATATCTTCCTCGTCAAAATTTCGGAATACTTTTAGAATATAATTACCACTTTTGGTAATTGCCATATCATCCGATGGAAAATTCAGTGAATAATGCGTATAGGTTTGATATGTATTCGTAGAAAACTTATAATCTGTTATCTCTCCCATTGTATTCCCACTAACATAATCCATTGGCTGAAGATCACTCAGCATCCAATTTCGATCACAATGAACCAATGAGTAATTCAAAAATTCATTTTGTGGGTCAAGCATATCAAATGAAAGTTTAAGGGCCTCACTAGACCCTAAATTAATGATTGGAACCGGATCATAAATATCAATATTTTTCTGAAGAATAACAGTCGCTATTTTATCATCATAACATGTATTGTCATAAATCCTCTGACCAAAAGATATTTGAAATGAAATAAGAAATAAAAATAACAGTATTTTTTTCATTTGATGACTATTGTTCAAATATACAAGCAATAAAAGATGATAAACTATGAACTCTTAAAGACTAGCAAAAATTATATCTAAGCTAAAATGTTTTTTTTGCCTGCTCCCATACTTCGTCCATTTCAGACAAGGTCATTTCCTCCATTTTAATATTCTTTTTCTGAGCATACTTTTCAATCGATTCAAATCTATATTTGAATTTCCTATTTGTTGATTCGAGAGCATCATCTGGGTTAATTTTCAACCATCTTGCATAATTTATTAAGCTAAAAATTAAATCTCCAAATTCCTCCTTTTTTTCTGAACCCTGGGCATCTTTAAACTCGTTCAGTTCCTCCTCTACTTTTTCCCATACTTGTTCTTTTTGTGGCCAATCAAATCCAACCTGAGCTGCCTTATCTTGCATTCTCGATGCTTTTATCATACTAGGCATACTATTCGGTACTCCGGCCAATACAGATTTATTCCCCTCTTTTAATTTTAATTGCTCCCAGTTTTGCTTTACCTCTTCCTCATCTTTTACTTCAACATCTCCATAGATATGTGGGTGACGAGAAATTAATTTTTCACACACACTATTCAATACATCCGTCACATTAAATGCTCCCTTTTCATCACCAATTTTGGAATAAAAAACCAAGTGTAAAAATAAATCTCCTAACTCTTTTTTGATTTCTTCATCATCACCTTCCAATAGAGCATCGCTTAACTCATACGTTTCTTCAATGGTTAAATGACGAAGCGTTTCATTGGTTTGTTTACGATCCCATGGACACTGTTCTCTTAATTCATCCATTATTATTAAGAGTCGTTCAAATGCTTTTAATCTATCGTCCATTACAATATTGGATTTGATTTCATCAATTTAACAAAGTCATTTTTATAGTTCTTACCCACCGGTATTTTAGTTCCATTCACCTCGCAAATGGTTGTTGAAAAAGATTGTACCGCTTTTCTATTCACAATAAAAGATCGATGGACTCTACTAAACATATCGCTTGGTAATTTAGTCTCCATTTTTTTCATCGTCTGAAGTGTCACTATTTTACGATCATTTAAAAATATTTTAACATAATCTGCAAACGCTTCAACATACTGAATTTCACCATACGATAATTTTATAAGTTGTTGGTTTGCTTTCACAAAAATGAACTCATTTTCTAGGTCAGACTCCGTAGGTCCAGAGTTGTTTTTTATGGTATAATATTCTATAGCCTTTTCAATTGCTTTTTCAAATCGGTCATAAGCTATTGGCTTCAACAAATAATCAATGGCGTCCAATTCAAACCCATCAATTGCATACTCAGAATAAGCAGTTGTAAACATAAATAAAGGCTTATTTTCAAGTGATCGAACAAAGTTCAACCCTGTAACTCCAGGCATTTGGATGTCCAAAAACATCAAATCAATTGAATGATTATTCAAAATATCAGTTGCTTCCTCTGCATTATTACAGCGAGCGATTAAGTTAAGTTCAGGGTGTTTTTTTACATATGCCTCAATTATATCTAGGGCTAATGGTTCGTCATCTAGTGCAATACAATTCATCATGCTAAATCTATTTTTAAGTTTACTTTATAATCAATATCAGTTTCTTTAATCTCCATACTATGTTTATCTGGATACATTAATCTCAATCGCCTATTTACATTTTGAAGACCAATACCCCCTTGATAATTTTCGTTATTTTTCAATTCCGTACCAGCTAAAGGCTTACTATTTGAAAGCTCTAGGTTAAGTTCGTTTTGGTTTACTTTGACATGAATGTTGACATAACCATCTTCCATATCCTTACCAAAGCCATGCTTGAAACTATTTTCAACAAAAGGAATTAAAAGCATTGGAATAATTTCTTGAGTTTCAATATCTCCATCAATGACCAATGATAAATTAACACGATCACCATGCCTCACTTTCTCAAGTTCAGCATAACTCTTCAAATATTTGATTTCTTTATCTAAACTAACTCTTTTATCACTCCCCTCGTACAATATATATCGCAATATGTCACTCAACTTTAAAATTAGTTCTGGAGCCAAATCTGACTTTTGGAGTGCCAAAGCGTAAATGCTATTCAAACTATTAAATAAAAAATGAGGATTTATCTGAGATTTCAAGTACTTGAGTTCGGTTTCTGTATTCAAGATCTCTAACTCTTTTGTTAATTTTTCTTTCTCATACCAATGTTTCACTAATTTGAGACTCATAGTTATGGCGACTGTATACGTAATTGCCATAATGGTATTTAATATAAATCGAAGTGAAAGCAATGCTCGTTTATCATCTGGACCAATTGTAGATATTACAGAAAATATTGCTGATTCCATAAAAGCCCCAAGGAATAGAGCTAAGCCGATGGTAACAAAATACCTTAAATATGCTCGTTTCTGAAGAAAAAAGGGCAACAATACATACATGTTAAAATAGCTAACTGCAGCATGAATTGATACGATGACAAATGAATTTACAAAGAAATCAGTTCGCGTAATCCCTGGACTAAGAACAAATACCCAAAAAAGAAAGTATAAAATCCATAATACCAAATGATGAATATTATAACGAGTTATAAACCCGTACAATTTTGAATTTACAAGAGAATTAGCCGTGCTAGACATACTTGAATACTCCAAATTTAATGGAAGTTCAAGTAATTTCTTTATTCAAAGAAGAATAATAAGTTCTAGAGTTAGTTTTTGAAATAATGAAGCATCCTATAACTCCAGTCAATAACTAATGTACCAGCTTTAATGTACTTATTCTGGTTAACAATTTGTTCTGTTTGATTCTCATTAGTCTGTTGAGGTTTGGTTCGTGATAGTACAAATGAAAAGGTAAGGGCATTCAAGAACAATAAGACTACAATCAACTTAGTTGATTTTCTCATGGTTCTAATTAGGTTTAAAATGTTTAACTTTTGCATGCTAATATGCGTAAATTGTTGTACAAATATAGGTTTTAGGGCTTAAGGATAGGTTTAAAAAATAAGAAATGACGTAATTATGATCGAATTAGAAGTATACAAAGAACAAGTAGTCAAGCAGTCTTCTCTTTTTGTTTGTAGTTATCCCTAAATCTAAGCTATCTTTGCTATAAATTAGCCATTAAAAATTATGCAATTTTTACCCTTACTCGGTCTAATCCTAGTATTTATGTCTGTCGCATTTATTGGCATGGCTATTCGCGTCTTTTTGTTAAAAGACGGTGAAGTTAGAGGTGGATGTGCGGGCAAAAACCCCATGATGCAAGAAGAAGGAACTGCCTGTTCTATGTGTGGAGCATTGCCCAGTGAAGAGTGTAAGAAAGAGGACTAGGAATTTACTTATTCAGGTTCTTCAACTTTCTCAAGGATATGCTGAAATCCTAACCTTCCTCATACACTTTTAGTATTTCCATACAGGTTTTAACAGCCGCCTCCATATCTTGAACACTTACGTATTCATGCTTGCTATGAATGGCCATCTCTCCCGTGAATAAATTGGGGCATGGGAGTCCCATGAATGATAAGCGTGAACCATCTGTTCCGCCTCTTACTAAATCTTGTTGCGGTTCTATTCCAATTCGTTTCATGGCCTGAAGTGCATTGGCCTCTATATGTGGATGCTCAGCCAGTACCTCTCGCATATTTCGATATTGCTCTTTGACCTCCACCTCAAATGATGAACCCTCAAAATGATTGATGGTAGCTTCTGCTAAATCTGCTAATACCTTCTGATGTTTTTCCAAATTCTGTGTATCAAAATCACGAATCAAAAAATCGACACTCGATTCTTCCAATTGCCCCTTTAAGTTATACGGATGTACAAATCCCTGCGACCCCGAGGTGGTCTCAGGTGAAAATGCTGCTTGAGGTAATTGATTAATAAAATAACTCATCACCTTCACCGCATTGACCATCTTACCTTTGGCATATCCAGGATGTGCACTAACGCCCTTAAACCGAATGGTCATGGAATTTGCGGAAAATGTATCGCCCTCTAGCGAACCTCTTGGCCCCCCATCTAATGTATAACCAATATCCACATTCAGCTTATCCATGTCCAACTTATCTACTCCTCTTCCTACTTCCTCATCTGGTGTAAATAAAATTCGTACATCTCCATGAATATGGGACGGATCATTGATTAACTCATGTGCAAGCTGCATGATAATGGCAACTCCAGCTTTATCGTCAGCTCCCAGAAGAGTTAGACCACTTGCAGTTATAATATCATCACCGATACGCTTGCCTAGATAGGGATGTTCTTTTACCGTAACTACCTGACTTGGATCATCTGGTAAAATGATATCTTGACCTAGATAATTTTTATGTAAGATTGGTTTCACATTCGCACCGCTACAATCTGGAGCTGTATCCACATGTGAGCAGAAACAAATAGTTGGAATGTTTTCTTTTGATGAATTGCTGGGTATGGTAGCAAAAACATACCCCCACTCATCCATTTCTACATCTGAAACTCCCATTGCAATTAGCTCTTTTACAAGCATCCTACTCAGATTTTTTTGTTTTTCAGTACTTGGAAAAGTTAAACTTTCAGGATCACTTTGAGTATCAACTTGAACGTACCTCATCAATTTTTCGGCTACACTTTGACCCAAATCATTCATATGATTGCAAAGTAAAATAAAACCAACTCACTTTTGGGAATACTATTGAACAAAAACTCCTTGAAGCACACTATCCTTCTCATAAATTAAGAAAGCAGACAACGAAGTGTCACTTAGTATTATTTGTTTTGATTCATCAAACCCAAGAGTCATAAAAGCTGTAGCATAAGCATCTGCTACTGCACAACTTTTATGCAATACACTTGCACTTCTAAGTTCATTAATTATTGGTTTTCCTGATTGTGGATCGATGGTATGACCAATAAGTTCGTTATCAACGATATAAAAATTTTGATAATTACCACTAGTGGCAAGAGCTTGATCTTTTAACTCTACAACTTCAAAAAAATTCAATGGATCTGCACCTATCACCGGAGTATTAATTCCAACTTTCCAGTGTTTTTTGTTCTGATTCGTGCCTTTTGTAATTACCTCTCCACCTACTTCAATCATGAAATTTTTGACACTTAATTGATTAAAATACGCTCCAATTTGATCTACTAAGTAACCCTTTGCAATTGCATTAAAATTTAATTGAACGAATGAATCTAATTTGTAGGGATAGTCTAGGCTGTCAAACTTTATTTTATCCATTCCTTGATGCATCAAACAAGATTGAATTACGCTCTCATTCATTGGTTCATTTGATGCTTTTGCTCTTGAATACTCACTGAAAAGACAGCCAGAACTCGGATCGAAAGCACCTGATGTTTTTTCAGAAATTTCAGTTGATAATCGAACCATATATTTAAAATGGAACATGTCCGTTTCAAAATATTTCAATTCATTGGGATTATCCCATAGCGTGTCACTATTCAAATTAAAACATGAAATAAGAGAATTATCTTGATAGGTAGATAAACTATGATTGATTACAAAAACAATGGAATCAATTGAAGATTCAAGACTATCTATCTCTTCACCTAAATACGAAATGTGGTAGGTTGTCCCAAGTGCAGAGCCTGCTAATTTATGTTGAAGTGGTTTATCAGACTTGCAAGACTGTAAAAATATAAAAACAAAAAAAAGGCAGATTAATCTGCCTTTTGATATGTTTTTGAAATGACTCATATGTAAAATTAACCACCGAAGTCGTCAAAAGCAACATTTTCTGGTGGTACACCCCAGTCATCACACATTTTTAATACAGCTTGATTCATCAGCGGAGGACCACAGAAGTAAAACTCAATATCCTCAGGAGCTTCATGTTTGCTCAAATACTGATCAATTACAACCTGATGAACAAACCCAGAGAATCCATCTCCTTTTTTATCGTCAACATCTGTCTTTACTACCCAATTATCTTCAGGCATAGCATCCGAGAGTACCACAAAAAATTTAAAATTTGGAAACTCTTCTGCTATTTTATTAAAATGATCGAGGTAGAATAATTCTCGTTTTGATCGTCCTCCATACCAATAGGTTACCTTTCTTCCCGTTTTCAATGTATGGAATAAATGGAATAAATGTGAACGCATTGGGGCCATTCCAGCACCTCCCCCAATGTAAAGCATTTCTGCATCTGTTTCCTTGATAAAAAATTCACCATAAGGACCAGAAATAGTCACCTTATCACCTGGCTTGCAACCAAATACATAAGAAGAACAAATTCCAGGATTAACATCCATCCATTTATTATTTTTTCTATCCCATGGCGGTGTAGCTATTCGTATGTTTAACATCACAATATTTCCTTCTGCTGGATGATTTGCCATAGAATAAGCTCTAAAAATAGGCTCGTCGTTTTCCATTTTCAAATCCCATAAACCGTATTTATCCCACTCCGATTTAAAATCCATTGGATCTCTTCCAAGAGCAACTAACTCAGGGTGGGCAGTGATGTCTATATCCTTAAAGTTAATAACAGTTGAAGGTACATCAACTTGGATATATCCTCCCGCTTCGAAATCAAGTGTTTCTCCCTCAGGAAGTCTTACAACAAATTCTTTGATGAATGAGGCCACATTGTAATTTGAAACTACTTCACATTCCCATTTCTTGATTCCAAATACTTCTTCTGGAACCTCAACAACCATATCCTCTTTCACTTTAACTTGACATGCTAATCTCCAGTTATCTTTCTGCTCTCTTCTCTTAATATGACCTGTTTCAGTAGGTAAAATATCACCTCCACCTTCATGAACTTGACACTTACACATAGCACAAGTACCTCCACCACCACATGCTGATGGCAAAAATAATTGTTGATCTTGAAGCACATTTAAAAGCGTGCCTCCAGCATCTACCTCAACTTCTCGTTCACCATTAATGGTCAATTTTACAGCACCCGAATTCACAAGTCGCTTCGCTGCAACCATAAGCATGGCTACTAGAAGTATAATGATAGAGGAAAAGACTGCTGCAGCAAGTACAATTACAGTTGTATTTATAGCTAAAATCATTTTTTATTCTGAAAAATTTGCAACTGATACTTCCTTAACATCCTCCGTATTTTGAGAAGTCTTTTCAAGTTCAGCTTGTTGTTGTTCTTTATTTTTAAATGGAAGTTCAAACCCTCCAAAACTCATAAATCCGAAAGCCATTAGACCAACTATAATGAATGTAATACCAAGACCTCTAAGTGGTTTTGGAACATCAGCATAAGCCATTTTTTCGCGTATAGCAGCGAGAGAAACTACGGCTAGAAACCATCCTATACCTGAACCTAAACTAAAGGTTATAGCCTCAACAAATTCATAATCCCTTGTTGGCAAGAATAATGCACCTCCTAAGATCGAGCAGTTTACAGCAATAAGTGGAAGGAATATTCCTAGTGAGTTATATAATGAAGGCGAGAATTTTTCAACAGCCATCTCTGTAAGTTGCACGAACGCAGCAACGATAGCAATGAAAACAATGAACTTAAGCACCTCCAAATCAATTGATGCAAAATCCTCACTGATCCAAGTTAATGCTCCTTCCTTCAATAGAAAATTATAAGCCAACCAGTTTAACGGGATTGTTATTCCTAATACAAATATTACGGCCATTCCAAGTCCAGCGGCAGTTTTATATTTTTTTGATACAGCTAAGTATGAGCACATACCTAGGAAATAGGCAAAAATCATGTTGTCGATGAAAATCGATTTAACAAATATGTTTAGTAAATTTTCCATGTTTAATCTTCTACGTATCCGTTTCTACTTCTAATAATCCAAATTAATACTCCTAAAAGAATACAAGCCCCAGCAGGCGACATCATGACTCCATTACCAATGTATTCATCTGGAAGAACTTTTATACCAAATAACTTTCCGCTTCCCGTAAGTTCTCTAAAAAATGCTATGGCTAAAATAATCCAAGCATAGCCAAATGAGTTGCCTAAACCGTCAAGCATAGCATCCCATGGTTTATTGCCTAATGCAAACGCCTCTAATCTTCCCATAACAATACAATTGGTAATAATCAAACCAATGAATACAGAAAGTTCTTTCCATACATCATAACTATATGCTTTTAATACTTGATCTACAATAGCAACTAATGATGCTACAACAACCAATTGAACAATAATTCGAATTCGATTTGGAATTGTATTCCTTAAAGCTGAAATAACAACATTAGCAAGTACTAAAACTGCTGTTACAGCGATAGCCATAACCATTGTAGGCTTGAGGGCAACTGTCACCGCAAGAGCCGAACAAATTCCTAGCACCTGAATGGTTATTGGATTATCTTCATCCAGTGGGTTTGTTAGAAGTGTCCTTCTTTTTTTGCTGAGAAGCGGTTCTGAGGTTTTTTTGACCTCATTAACTTCTTTTTCTAGTGTTTCTGTACTCATTTTTTATTGGATAAAATAAATGGTTTGTATAACAATAAATAGCTTTCTAGCATACTACTTACTCCATTAGCTGTTATGGTGGCTCCACTGAGTCCATCAACTTGTTGAGGATTATTGGAGTAATCATTTCCCTCTCCTTTCTCAAAATATGGTACGCTCATTGCACCATCGGCATTAACAATCTTCTTACCTATGAATCGGCTTTGAACTTCAGCATCTGTAATTCTCGCACCAAGTCCTGGTGTTTCTCCTTTGTGATCAAATACAACGCCAGATACTGTCTCTAAATCAGACTTAATGGCTACATATCCCCATATGAAATCCCATAGTCCTTTTCCATAAACTGGGAAAACATAGGAGACAACATCTTTCTTCTCCTTGGTTTCATAAATTTTATAAACAGGGAGGTTTCTAATATCTTTAGGTTTTTTGTATTCCTTAAAAACATTAACACTTGCTTCCTCTGTTTCAACAAGGTCTCCTGATGATTTAACTACATCAGCTACTACTGTTTCTGTATATAAACGAGTAACTTCTTCATCACTCATTGATTTGATAGTTTCCTCTCCTAAAGCTGCTTTGAGTATAAAATTTTGCTTCTCTAATAATACCTCCATATCCTGCTTTGGTTTAAGAACCATGGCTACAACAGCCAAAACAGAACCGAAAACTAATGTCATAATAACAGCATAGGTTATTATATAATTATTACTATTTTTATTAAACTTTGACACGATTTAATCTTGTTTTAATGTTAGACTGAACTACATAATAGTCGATAAGAGGTGCAAAAACATTCATAAGAAGAATTGCCATCATAATTCCTTCTGGATATCCTGGATTGAAAACCCGAATAAGGACGGTTAGAACACCAATTAAGAAACCGTAAATCCATTTACCTTTTTCTGTCTGAGCTGCAGATACGGGATCTGTAGTCATAAAAATTGCTCCAAACATGAAACCACCAATAATTAAGTGATAGTAGGCTGGCATGTCCATGTAGGCTCCATCTGCAACAGAAATATTAAATATCCAACCCATAAAAAGGCCTCCTAAAATCGTACTTACCATGATTTTCCAGCTACCCACACCAGCAGATATAAGAATAACTGCACCAATGAGACAAGCAACAACCGAAGTCTCACCAATTGATCCTTGAATGTTACCCCAAAAGCTATCCATAATACTTGCTGATAAAATATCATCGCTCCAAGGTTTTCCCTCAGCAGTCGCTGAAGCAAGCTCACCAAGATTGGTTGCTCCAGAATAGCCATCCACTGTTTTTGACCCCTCAGGTAGGAATGTCCAAACAGAATCCCCACTCATACTGGAGGGGTATCCTATGTACAAAAACATTCGTGCTGTAAGAGCAGGATTTAGTAGATTCATGCCTGTACCACCAAAAACTTCTTTTCCAATTACTACTGAAAATGCCGTAGCTAAACCTACCATCCACAAAGGAACATCAGGTGGCATACACAACGGAATAAGCATCCCTGTAACAAGGAAACCCTCATTAACTGGATGACCTCTAAACTGAGCAAATCCCATCTCTATACCTAAACCTACACCATAAGAAACGATTATAATAGGTAACGTCTGGATTAATCCAACAAAGAAATTATCCCACAAAGACCCATCGGCACCTGTTAGGGCGAGTGACTGTTGGTGACCAACATTCCAAAGGCCAAACATCAATGCAGGTAGCATTGCAATAATCACAATGAACATGGTTCGTTTCAGATCAATTCCGTCACGAATGTGAGATCCACTTTGGGTAGTATGGTTAGGAACGAATAGGAATGTTTCAAATGCATCAAAAGTTGAATGTAAAAAACTCAACTTACCCCCTTCAGAAAAGGTCGGCTTTAACTTATCAATTTGATCTCTTAAAAACTTCATATTAACTTTCTTCTGCCATTAATTCTAATCCTTCTGAAAGGACTTGTTGAACATTTATCTTCGAAGTACATACAAACTCACATAAGGCCATATCCTCCTCTATAACTTCATATATGCCTAAATTTTCCATTAGCTCTAAATCTTTTGCCATCACAGCTTTTATTAATTGCTGGGGCATAATATCCATGGGTAATACTTTTTCATACTGACCGGTTACCACGTATGCTCTGGGCTCACCGTGAGGGTTGGTGTTTACATTAAACGACTTTTTAAGATACTTTGATATTGGCAATGAGGGACTTAATGTAGGTCTTGCATAAGACGGAAATAACCAACCGAGTAACTCATACTGATTTCCCTCTGGAATAACTGTTACTTGATTATCAAAAAAACCAAGATACCCATCTTTGTCAATTTTCGTTCCTGTAAGAACATTACCACTGATTACTCTTACATTTTCAGATTTATAATTATCATTCATCAGACTATCCACAGAAGCTCCAAGTCTTGTTGTGTAATATGCCGGTTCTTTAACTTCAGACCCAGCGATTACAATATTTTGTTCAAAGTCTAGCTTACCTGTTTCAAACAATTTTCCAATGAAAGCAACATGCTGAGGCTTTATGGTCCAAACAATATCCCCCTTATTTATGGGATCCAAGTTGTTAATCTGAACTCCAACAAGACCACTAGGATGAGGACCATCAAAATAACTAACGTTAACATCTTTGATATTTTGGTAAATGGTGTTGTCTTTTTTTGCATGCAAGTTCAAATACACCCCACCTTCGCTCAACATATTCAAAATCTTAAAACCCGTCTCAAGTTGAGATTCTTGACCTCTCAATGAAACACCAAGATCAGCAGCAAGTGGTGATGAATCAAACCCAGATACGTGAATAGATTTTGGTGTCACTTCAGTATCAGCTATGACACCGTAGGGTCTTTGAGTGATAAACGGCCACAATCCTGACTCAAGTAAAATCGCTTTAATCTCATCTACATTCTTGGAAGGATAATTTTGAATATCAAACTCCTTGAATTTGTATTCTGATGAATCAGCTAAAATTTTAATTGCAGTAATTGCTCTTCTATCTCCACGAACAATCTCCGCAACTTCACCACTAACAGGTGATGTAAAACATATTTTATCGTTCTTTTTATCCGTAAACAAGCAATCACCAACGCTCACTTCTTCTCCTTGTTTAATCCTCAATTTTGGAATTAAACCTTTAAAGTCCGTTGGTTTTATTGCAAAAGTTGTTGAAGAAGAAATGGCATGAATATGGGTAGAAGGTTTGCCTTCTAATGGGATATCCATTCCTCGTTTGATTTTCACGTTTTTGCCCATGGAAATTTGTTGAATTTTGATGCAAATGTATTCTTTTGATTAAAGAAAAAATACCTTAAAACGAAAAAAAAAAATCTTCTTTTTGATGTCTCCAGAATAGCCCTTAATTAGGTACGATTAGGGTTATTATTTTAACCCATGAAAAATTCAAACTTACAAGGTGTTTTCGTTTGATATTTTTGTATTTGTAACACCAAAAAATAAGTATCCCATGGCCAATAAAATTATGCAACTTAAAAACATAAATACATAGGTAAAATTTGAAAATACATTATCGTAGATATATGCACTAGAGAAGGCTCCTATTGTAATTCCTGCTTCCAATGCTATGAATAGGGTAGCAACAGATCTACCTAAATTCTTACCTTTTGCAACATCTACTACCCATGCAAATATGGCTGGCGTGTTGATTCCGGAGGCCAGCCCACAAATAATTGCAGAGGTATAAAACAAATCTATCTGCCTAAACATCAAAAGTGAACAAGCTACTAAATACAAAGATGTACCTATTTTACAACTTATTAGTCGACCATATTTGTCGGAAAATTTTGCTGTAAAAAGCCTCACCATTACAGTTGAAATGGTCATTATTGAAACAAATAAACCTTTGTTTTTTATGCCTAATCCAACGGAATAGTCGGGTATCAATGTGATAATTGTTCCGAAAACTGTAACGCTAAGTAGCATAACAATCGCTGGTTCTTTTGCTCTATTATCCCAAAAATCACTTAGTTTCACATGAAATGATTTAAACGATAATTTTTGTGGATAAGGCAGTGTTTCTTTCATCCAAAAAATAATTGAAATAGATAGTAGTGAGATGAGACCAGATAATAGAAATAAGTTATTTAGTCCTATCATGGAGACAATACTCGTACTTAAAGCATTCCCCGACATTAAACCTACATTATTCATTACTCCAACAAGACCCATTGCCTCTCCCCTCCTATCTGAAGGGACTATATCAGCAATATAAGCCACTGTCCCTGTTGGCATAAAACCTGTACTCATTCCATGAATAAACCGAAGAAATAAAAAACCAAAGACACTACTAAACAATGGGTAAAAAAAAGAAACAACCACACAAACTAGCCCTCCAAAAATCATTACAGGCCTTCGACCAATTAAATCTGCTAGTTTACCACTAATAGGACGAGATAATCCTGCGGATATTGTAAATAAACCTATTGTAAACCCTTTATAATCTCCCCCACCTAAAGACGTTATGTAATCAGGCAACTCGGGAATGATTATCGTAAAACTAAAAAAAAATAAAAGCGTACTCAAGCATAGAAGCCAAAACTGTATTGTATATCGCTGAAGCATAATTAAATAAAAAAAGGAGTGTCAAACACTCCTTGTAATTTTTTTAATTGAGTAAATTTATTTCTGTCTATTTTTAATAAACTCCTCAAGTTCAGGAACTTTATCAAATGACTTACCATTCCAGTAACCTAATAACTCAACCTTTTGCGGCGACCTGGCAATCAACTGCTTAATTTCTGGTATTGTGTCTTTACTGATTAGAACGTTAGTCGTTTGATAGTTCATTGAATTACTTACTTTGACGTTCACATAATAAGCAGGTCTTTTAGTAACGGGTTTGGTGGGCGGTCTACCCATTTTTCTTTTCTCTTCTGGCTTTTCTTTACTCTTTTTCCCCATGGTATTTTATATATTTTTGGGCTTTCTATTTAAAACTATCAACTGTCTGTATAAAAAACGCCTCATAACGTCATTCCAATACAAAACGCTACAAACATATCAAAGTTTGCGAATAATTATAAGTTTATGTGAGATTATGAAAATAAAAAAGTTCTTCAATCATTATGATACTGCTCTCCCTTGAGGATAGTAAAGGCTCTGTACAATTGCTCTAAAAAAATAGTCCTAACCATATGATGAGGAAAAGTAAGTGATGACAAGCTCCAGATTAAATTAGATCGTTGATAGATTTTTTCAGAAAACCCAAATGCCCCTCCAATTACAAAGGTTATGTTTGAATCACGAATTAATCTTTCATTAATTTGATGTGCAAAATCTCGACTGGAAAACTGCTTCCCCTTCTCGTCTAATAAAATTACAAAATCTTGATTGTTAATATTTTTAAGAATCTGCTCTTCTTCCATTTTTAAACAAACATCTTTAACATACGACTTTTTGGAAGATGAAACTGCTATATAGTTCAGTCTACAGTACTTATTTAGTCGTTTCAAATACTCTTTTTCGCTTTGCTCAAAAAAAAGTGTTTTAGTTTTTCCTACAACTATAAGTTTTAAGCCCATTTATGGAATATCTGTATCAATCAGCTCATTATTCTTATCAAAGAAACTATAAGCCAACATTCCATACTTAATATCTGATTTAACATTGACCCATTTCTTATACTTAAAGTACCATTTCATTCGCATAGAAGGCACTCCCTTCAACAAGTATGCAGCAAGATAAGGATTGGTAACAATCGTAATTTGTTTATAGGGTGCTGTAGTAAACAAATGATCAAGATGTTTCTCAATATTATCAACTATCATCACACTGGAAACAATAGAACCTGTTCCAGAGCATGTGGGGCATTTTTCAGCTGTCTTTATTGACATCTCTGGCCTCACCCTTTGTCTAGTAATCTGAATCAAACCAAATTTACTCATAGGCAAAATAGTGTGCTTGGCTTTATCATCTGCCATTGCATCACGAAGGGTATTATAAAGCTGTCTTTTAAAATTTGGGGTTCTTAAGTCTATAAAATCAATTACTACAATCCCCCCCATGTCTCGCAGGCGTAACTGTCTTGCTATTTCTTTTGCTGCATCTAAATTTGTAGCCAAAGCATTCTCTTCTTGATTAGACGAACGAGCTTGTTTGCTCCCACTATTCACATCAATTGAATGCAGTGCTTCAGTATGTTCAATAATCAGGTAAGATCCTCCTGGACAAGAAACTGTTTTACCAAATGAACTTTGAATTTGTTTATCAATACCGTAATGGCTGAATATATCTTCTTTACTGGAGTAATACTTTAGAGCCTTTAGAAGTTTTTTATCAATGTTGGACAAATGGGATTTCATATCCTCGAACAACATCTTTTGATTTACCGTTATAGTAGCAAAATCATAGCTAAGTAAATCTCTGAGTATGGTAAAACTTTTTTGAGCTTCACCGTGAACACGGTCTCTGGGCGAAGCAGAAGGCAACTTCAAGAAGATATCATTCCATTTTTTTTGAAGTTCTAGGATATCCTGATGTAAATCTTGTCCACCTTTTTGTTCTGCAGCTGTTCTACAAATTAGACCTAATTTGGGAGTTTTTAGGCTATTTCCTAAATTTTTCAGTCTTTTACGTTCGTCAAATGTGCTTACTTTTTTTGAAACATTTACTGTGTCATAAAAGGGTACAAGAATAAAATACCGCCCAGCAATAGAGATTTCAGTAGTTAATCGAGGACCTTTGGAAGAGATTGGCTCTTTTGCAATCTGGACAAGAATTTGTTGATTTCGTTTTAAAATCTGGTTGATTTTACCCGTCTTAACTGTTTCAGGCTCTAAATCAAAGTGTGATAAATCACCGTCTTTTCGTTTACCATTCATTGTATCCTTGGTTATCTTCAACCAAGATTTAATGTATGGTCCTAAATCGTGATAATGTAAAAATGCATCTTTTTCATGACCAACGTCTACAAAAGCAGCGTTTAGTCCGGGCATTATTTTCTTTACAGTACCTAAATAAATTTCACCAACCAAAAAATTTCCTGAATCGGTCTTTTCTTGGTGTAATTCAACAAGTTTCTTATCCTTAAGAAGAGCTATTCTTTCTCCTTCACGCCCTACGTCTATAATCATTTCGTAGGTCATATTTCTTAAGAATTAAGTTATTTCTTTTTCTTGTGTCTGTTTTTTCTCAGACGTTTTTTTCGCTTGTGTGTAGCTATTTTATGTCTTTTTCTTTTTTTACCGCTTGGCATAATATTTTATAGTTTATTTTCCTATTTGATTTCTTATTTCTTGCAGAGTATTTACATACTCTTCGTTTTGGGGCTGCAAAGATACTAATTTTTCAAATCTTTTTTCGGCTTTTTCAAGTTGTCCTGATTCAAGAGAGAACAGACCCAGATAGTAAATAGCACGTACATTATTACTATCTTTTCTCGTCACTGTTAAGAGCTTCATTATACCCTCATTCATAACAAGTGCCATATCTCCGTTCGACTTCCCTTTTTCTATATTTTCTAAAGCCAAATCAATTTCTTCATCGATACTGAGATCAATATCTGTTATTATTTCGGAACTTGATGAATCAACCTTTGAGTTGCTATGAGGATCGGAAATTACCACTTCTTTGAACTTAGTTTTGTAACCAGAAATTACGAGTATGATAATTAACAAGATTCCCAATACAATAATTAGGGTATTGGAAACAGACAGATTCTTTTTCAATAGATTTTATTTTTAATATCTTATCCCTTCTTAACCTTTTCTGTAAAAGTTTTTGCTGGCTTGAATTTAGGGATGTTATGAGCAGGGATAGTTATTTGAGTGTTTTTAGAAATATTTCTTGCTATTTTTTCAGCTCTTCTTTGAACTGTGAAACTTCCAAAACCTCTGAAATAAACATTTTCATTATTAACCAAAGAACCCTTAACTACTTTAAAAAAGCATTCTATCGTTTCTTGAACAATTGCTTTTTCAACTCCTGTTCTTTCTGAAATCTCGTTAATTACCTCTGCTTTGGTCATTTTTACAAAATATTAGATTAGTATGCAAAAGTAATTTTTTTTCACAAATATTGGATCAATATCTGTTTTTTTGAAGAAGTTTTGAACACGGGCAGTTTACTTATCGATTGGTATAAAAAGAATAAAAGAGAATTACCTTGGCGTAATACATCTGATCCTTATAAAATATGGCTCTCAGAAATTATTCTTCAACAAACGCGTGTTCAACAAGGCCTCCCATATTTTGAGCGATTTATTCATCACTATCCTACTATAAAAGATCTGGCAAGTGCAGATGAACAAGACATTTTATTATTATGGCAAGGCTTAGGATACTATTCTAGGGCTCGTAATATGCATCAAACTGCTAAAATTATTGTCGATAAATACCACGGAAATTTTCCAAACAACTATGCAGAAATAATTGCACTTAAAGGAATTGGAGAATATACTGCCGCAGCAATAGCAAGCTTTGCCTTTGGCTTGGCTTACCCTGTTTTAGATGGCAATGTTTATCGAGTTGTTAGCAGACTTTTTGGAATTGAAAAGCCTATTGACATCTCGCTAGGGAAAAAGGAAGTTACAGAAGCTCTTGACCTGGTATTCAACCATGAAAATCCAGGTCTTTTCAATCAAGCCATCATGGAATTTGGTGCCATACACTGCACACCCAAAAAACCGAAATGTTCAACTTGCATATTTATCAATAAATGTGAAGCTCATCGAATAAATAAAGTAGAGAATATACCATTCAAAAAAGGGAAGACTAAAGTTCTCAGAATCAGTCATACTTATTTATGCCTAATTTTCAAAAAAAACACCTTCATACAAAAAAGGACGGAAGGTATTTGGCAAAATTTATATCAATTTCCAATGATTGAAAAATACATTGGTCCAAATGAAATTGCTAAGTTTTTAGATAATTTCTTAGAAAAGACCTCCAACTTTGAAATATCTGGTAAATATGAATCCAAACACATATTATCCCATCGTAAAATTGATGCAATATTTTACACAATATACGTGGACACCCAACCCATTTTTTCAAAAAACAATATATTTGAAATACAGTTGACAGAGATGAGTACTAAATACCCCGTAAGTATTTTAACGCAGAATTATTTAAAAAATATAACCTATGATCAATAAAGTAACATTAATCGGACACCTTGGAAAAGATCCTGAAGTTAGATATTTAGAAAAAGATAGAGTTGTTGCTAACCTTACTTTAGCTACTAACGAACGTTACAATGATAGAAACGGTAACAGGGTAGAAACTACAGAATGGCATAATCTTGAAATGTGGGATGGATTAGCCAAAGTAGCTGAAAAATATCTCAAAAAAGGATCTTTAGTATATGTAGAAGGTAAACTAAAAACCGAGGAGTGGGAAAAAGATGGCATTAAAAGATATACAACTCGTATAAGAGTCACAACCATGAATATGATGGATAAGGCTAGTGGAAGTTCAAATGAAACTGCCTCTGCTCCAACATCGTCTCAAGAATCCAGTCAGTCAATTGCTAAACAGAATGATGATGCCGTAGATAGCATCATCGATAGCGGAGATGACGACTTACCATTTTAATCCAAAATCACACCATTGAAAAGCGACCCCGATCCTTATCAACACATTGAATCACTGCTTCAACCTTTGTTCATAGCAGAAATTAACTTACCCATTACCTCTTTGTTAATTGGTTTATTAATTATTTTACTTTTTCTAGGCATATCAGCTCTTTTTTCTTGTTCAGAAAATGCTTTTTTTAGTCTCAGCCCTGAAAATCTTGCTGAGTTGAACGATGAGGATTCGCCAGGAAGCCACATTGCATTAAAGCTAATAAATGACCCAGACCGCCATACTGCAACTCGCAGACTATTAGCTACCATATTATTAATGAATAATTTAGTAAATATATTTATAGTGTTATATTCTAGTTATTTATTTAGCAACTGGTTCCAATTCGAATCTATTCAAACACCATTTGGATTCATTAACCTGAATTTTTTATTTCAAGTAGTATTTATCACTTTTTTGATTGTATTGTTTGGTGAAATTATTCCAAAAATTTATGCCACACAAAACAATCTAAGAATCGTGCGTTTAATGTCCAAACCGTTAAATGTTTGCTACATTGCTTTTAAACCACTGATTGTCCTTCTAGTCAAGAGCTCATCAATTTTTGATCGCTACCTAAAGAGCAGACAACATAATATTTCTGTTGAAGAAATTAGTCAAGCCATTGACATAGCTGATAGAAATAAAGAGATTGAGGAAAAACATATTCTCAAAGGCCTAATAAGTTTTGGTAATACTAGTGTTAAACAAATTATGAAACCTCGAACGGAAGTAAGCTGTCTCGAAATGCAAACTCCATCTAATGAGCTGTTAAACACCGCAATTAAATGGACTTATAGCCGTATCCCAATCTATGAAGAAAACTTTGATCAAGTAAAGGGGATACTTTATATAAAAGATTTGTTACCTCATATTCATGAACAAAAAGAATTTGATTGGCATCATCTCATCCGTCCTACGCTATTTGTACCAGAACACAAGAAAATTGATGATCTTTTAGAGGAATTCCAGGAAAAGAGAGTTCACATGGCCATAGTAGTTGATGAATATGGAGGCACTAGTGGAATTGTTACCATGGAGGACATCTTAGAAGAGGTTTTTGGTGAAATCAAAGATGAATTCGATGAAGAAGAACTTGCATTTTCAAAATTAGACAATAATACATTTGTATTTGAAGGTAAAACTGCTCTTCATGACATCATCAAAATTTTAGACCTTCCTCTTGATTATTTTGAGGAAGTTAAAGAAGATGCCGATACGATTGGTGGACTAATTTTAGAAATTCACAAGAAAATACCATCAATTGGCGATATCATATATTTTCAAGAAATGGTTTTCACCATTGAAAGTGCAGATAATCGAAAGATTAAAAGGGTTAAACTTAAAATTACAAGAGATATTGGTAAGGAAAATGCATAAACTTTTATTCTTTACAGGTCTTTTGTTTTTAATTGGCTGTTCAAATTACACCCCAAAGCCAAAAGCATATCCTAAAATAAATTATCCAGAATCGGGCATTACCCTTGCCAAAACTACGTGTCCATTTTCGATTTATATACCAAAATATAGTCAATTAATACCTTATCCATCTGAGGATAAAAACTGTTGGTACAACGTCAATTTCAGTCAGTTCGATGCTACTCTTCATCTAAGCTATATCCCCATTCAAGGTCAGCGTGACTTAGATAGTCTGACTGAAGATGCCTATCGATTGGTTTTTAAGCCTCATTTGCAAAGAGCAGAAGAAATTGTAGAACGAGAAATTAACGATACTCTTAGGGGGCTGTATGGGATGATATACGATCTTCAAGGGAAAACAGCTACACCTTTCAATTTCTTTATTTCAGATGGTCAAAATCATTTCTTAAGAGGGTCATTCTACTTTAATTCTAGAACTAATAGAGATAGCATTCTCCCTATATACAATTTCATTAATAAGGATATACTTAAAAGTATTCAAAGCATCAACTTTGATTAAATAGACTTATTTCACCCTCAAGGTTCTTCCGATTCTTAACACTGTAGTTCTTCGAATGCCATTCATTCTGCAAATTGTATTCACTGATGTTCCATATTTTAGAGACAAACCATACAACGTATCGCCTGAACGAATTCGATGGTAACGCTTAGCATATGAAGGGTATACCTGATTCCTTGGATTCCCATTTTTGATATAAGGAAACCATGTGTGATTGACAAAAACCTGTGAATCTTTAAGCTGAAAAGTATTGAAATCAATAATTCTTGCAGGATCAAAAGCTTGACCCATCAGACGAACTTCAAAATGTAAATGAGAACCTGTACTTCTTCCAGTACTCCCACCATAACCGACAATATCCCCAGCCCTAACGGATTGATTAACCTTAACTAGTGCCTTGGACAAATGAGCATACAAGGTTTCTACCCCGTTGTAGTGTCTAATCATAACATAGTTACCAAAGCCACCCCTATTGTATCGTTGAATCCTTATGACTCCATCAAATGCAGCATAAACAGGATCTCCAATTTCCAGATCTATATCAATTCCTTTATGCCAACGACTTCTTCTCCATCCATATTTACTTGTCACTCTGCCCGCAAATGGATGAACATAACCACAACTGGAGTCAACCAAATTTAAGTGGTATCCCAATTTCATTAGTTCATGATTATATTTTGGGAGATCTACATTAGCGTGATCCCAACTTCGACCATAGATAGATTGAGCCGGTGCTAAATCTAATGATGAATGAACTAATGGAAGTGAATCTGATTTTGCAGTGTCTTGTTGTGAAAATACCGTAAAGAATGAAAAACAGAATCCTAAAACTAGGCTATACTTCCAGTCTCGATCTAACTTTTCTCTCATCTTTAGTTAATTGGTTTACTAATGAAGTCACATTTTCAAACTTCATCTCTTCCCTAATTCGAGAACAAAATGAGATTAAAATCTTATGGTGATAAATATTCTTATTAAAATTAAGAATATGAACTTCCATGCTCCACTTCTTGTCTTCAAATGTAGGATTGTAACCAATATTTAACATTCCTGCGTATTTTATTTTGTCAACATATACCCACACTGCATAGACACCATTTTGAGGTATCAACTTATAACTACTACTGACCCTAACATTTGCAGTGGGATAACCTATAGCAGTACCCCTTTGAAGCCCCTCTTCTACCTTGCCGGAAATGGTATATAAATCACCTAAATAATCCTTAGCTAGATGAACATCTCCCTCCAAAAGTGAATTTCTGATTTTGGTGCTACTTACAATGCTGTCATCGATATCTTGGGGTGGAATTTCCTCTAAATCAAAATTATAGGTGTCTGAAAATAGTGCCATTTCCTTTAGTCCTCCCTCTCTATTTCTTCCAAAACGATGGTCATACCCAATGATTAATTTTGAAATGTGCAGCTGCTCAACTAATATATCTCGCACAAAATCTGAAGCTCTTTGTCTACTCAATTCTTTTGTAAAGGGTATGATAATCAAATAATCAATCCCAAGTGCTGAGACTAAATCCACTTTTTCCTCTATCGTTGTTAATAGTTTTAGCTCATTATCATCTGGATAAAGCACTAAACGTGGATGAGGATAAAACGTAAGTAATACACTTACTCCATCTATTTTTTTTGCCTCTGAAACTACATGTCTTAAAATTCTTCGATGTCCAAAGTGAACACCATCAAATGTTCCTTGAGTAAGAACTACTGGTTTTTGAGGATCAAATTCTTCGATGTCGTATATTACTTTCATGATTTCAGGTGTCTTGCAAATTTGAAAAAATCATCAGTATCTCGAATATCTGATATTTGAACGGCATCACTTAAGGGATAATCTCCTATTGATGTTCTGACCAAAGAGGACATATAAGCACCACTATCTAGAGCATAACCTAAATCTCTTGCTAATGAACGTATATAAGTGCCCTTACTACAATTTATTTCGAAATGTAATGTAGGGAATGAAGAATGATTTACATCAAATTTAGAAATGTATGCATCTCGAATTTTTAGCTCAATTTTTTTACCTTTTCTGGCATGTTCATAGGCTCGTTTTCCGTTTACTTTTACCGCCGAAAATTGTGGTGGAACTTGCTTTATTTCCCCTCGAAATTGCTCCAATGTTTCTTCGAGAAAAGCGGGCGAAATATGATCATATGGGTACTCGTTATCGATAGCTGTTTCTAAATCATATGACGGTGTGGTCTTACCCAATTCAAATGTTCCTTTATATCCTTTTTCTTGGGCTTGAATGGATTCGATTTTTTTAGTGTATTTACCATAACAAATGATTAACAATCCAGTTGCCAATGGATCTAGTGTTCCTGCGTGGCCTATTTTCCTAATACGAGAAATATTTCTAAGTTTTTTAACTACATCGAAACTTGTCCAACGGATAGGCTTGTCTATGAGTAAAAATCCCCCTTCTTCAATTGTCAAATCTCCCATTTTATTTTTGAGCTAAACGATACATGACAAATGCAACAATACCGAATATTATATTAGGAATAGAGGTAGCCAAAAAAGGATGCATTGAGCCACTCGATCCATAGGCTAAGAAAAATTGAAAAACAATCAAAAATGTAAAGCTTATAAGTAAACCTACACCAAGATTTAATCCTATTCCCCCTCTTGTCTTTTTGGTTGATACAGAAACTCCAATAAGTGTTAATATGACAATGGCTAGTGGCATTAAAAAACGTTTATATTTCTCTGTTGAATAAAAAAAAGTATTCCCTGTTCCTCGCATCTCTTCCAGGCTAATCATCTGATCCAACTCCCTCAAATTAAACATCTGAACATCGTCATTTTTACGAAAAAAATCCTCTGGATTGAAAGGAATAATTGTATCCATAAACTTTCCCTTTGTCAACACTTCACTAGAATCTTCAAAACGTCTAATCCACCACTTGGTTAGTTTCCATTTTTCTGTCTCCTCATTCCAACTCATACGATTAGCATATAACTTAGATTTTAACTCCCCATTACTAATGTTCTCTATACTCACTTTGTAACCTGTACTGTCTGAAAAATTAAAGTTACCTATACTAAGAATATTACCCGGTGAAATCTGAGTTTTAATTTGAGATTGCGAATAATGCGAACGCTCGCGTATGTATGTATTTTCAAAGTCCACTCGAGTCTTATCAGCTTTGGGAATAATCCACGCCGATAGCGAAAAAGACACGATTGCTAAAAAAATTGCTGTAATCGCATATGGGACCATGAGTCTCTTGTAGGATACTCCACTCGCTAATATGGCTACTATTTCAGAATTCTGAGTCATTTTAGAGGTAAAGAAAATGACTGAAATAAACACAAAAACAGGGCTAAAGAGGTTGAGCAAGAAAGGGACCCAATTCACATAATAATTAAAAACTACTTCATAGAATGGAGCATTATTTTCAATAAATTCGTCAATCTTTTCTGAAACATCAAAGACTATAATAATTACCGTAAAAAGTCCTAATGCAAGCAAAAATGCTCCAAGGAATCTTTTTATAATATAGTAATCGATCTTAGTTAGTTTCACTTGTATATGTTGCTATGGATTATCCATTGGGTTTAATTTTTTTTATGGCTGCACCAAATAAATGAGATATAGCATTACACTCTTCCAACACTGGATTTAAAATCTCCGAACTTACCCAACTTTCATCCTTGATTGTATCTATCCAATAATAGCATCCGTCAACAGACTCACGTGCATCATTTAATTTTTGAAGAAAAAAGTCAGGATTTTGTGTCACCATAAGTCCTTTGGATTTAATCGCCAGGTTAGATGAATGGGTAATTAAATGTTCTCGAGTCACATTACTCATTAAAACATCCTTAGGTAAAACAAGTGCTATTTTCAAGCAAGTCTTGCTCAAAACTTTCGTACGGTCATAGATATTTTCTATCATAAACGTTGATCTAATTTTTTCACCATATTATTCTTCCAACTCACAAAGGTATCATTCAATATATGTTTTCTTGCTTCTCCTACCAGCCACAAGTAAAACTTCAAATTGTGCTCACTCGCTATTTGAGCTCCTAAATATTCTTTTGCTTTGAATAAATGCTTGAGATAAGCCTTGCTATACTGGGGGGTCAATTCTTCATCAACTGAAGAATAATCATCTTCCCACTTTTTATTTTTCATGTTGATTGTACCCTCTTTAGTAAACAACATTCCATTTCTTGCATTTCGTGTTGGCATGACACAATCAAACATATCAATGCCCAAATGGATACACTCCAAAATATTGCTAGGAGTGCCCACTCCCATCAAATATCTTGGCTTGCTTTTGGGTATGATTTGACATATTTGATCACTGATGGCGTACATATCTTCGTGAGGTTCCCCTACCGATAATCCCCCTATGGCAATACCGTCTGTGTCATGCTTTAAGCAATATTCTGTACTTTGTTGTCTCAAATCGGGGAAAGTACTTCCCTGAATAATTGGGAAAAGCTGCTGATTGTATCCATAAATAGGCTCTGTCTCTTTAAACCTTTTAATGCAACGATCTAACCATCGGTGAGTCGTGTGCATGGAGTTTGTAGCATATTCTCGTGTGGAAGGGTATGGAGTACACTCATCAAATGCCATAATTATATCTGCTCCAATGATACGCTGCGTATCCATTACATTTTCGGGAGTAAAGAGTAGTTTATGTCCATCGATATGACTCCTAAAAATCACTCCATCTTCTGTTATTTTCCGTTGATCAGAAATACTGTAAACTTGAAAACCACCACTATCTGTCAGCATGGGTCTATCCCAATTAATGAACTGATGTAGTCCCCCAGCACCCTTTAAAATATCTAATCCTGGTCTTAAGTACAAATGATACGTATTACCTAAAATAATTTTTGCATCTATCTTGTCCTTTAATATTGCTTGATCTACCGCTTTTACAGTACCTTGTGTCCCAACAGGCATAAAGATTGGAGTTGGAATCTGACCATGGTCTGTAGTTATCAATCCGGCTCTAGCCTGGGTATTTTTATCGGTGTGTTGAAGTTCGAAAAACACTATTGGAATATGAAACTAATTTGAATTAATTTAGGTGATATTCTTTTCAAGCTTGAAGCATAAATATATTCATCCGGGACCAATTGATTGCCTAAACCATTGCTTAATTTAAGTTCTGGACTGAATTTGAAATATTCGTAGTAAAAATCAAACCCAAAACCAACATCATACGAAAATGTATGAGGGTACATGGCTACAATAGGCTTAGTATCACTTCGATCTGTTTCGATATCGCTAGTAAAATCAAAACGATAAGTCACCCCCCCTAGAAGGTACAGTCGTGCATTTTTGTGACGAACACTTTTGTATTCAAATGTGAAAGGTACTTCCATGTAGGTCGATTCCATTTTGGCTATTTTTACAATATCATTTTTGAAATGATAGTTCAAATCTCTGCGGGCAAATTGAATGTTCAACATGGTTCTCAAATCCCAATGTTCTGCCAATCTGAAATTGACCAATCCACCCAAACCAAAGCCAGGATATGATACCGACTCTATTCGTTTAAGGGAATCATAATTCAAATTATTATCATCCACCGCAAACTTCATTTTAGCTGTATTACCCATTATCCCGAAACCAAAACGAATGGGTCTTCGATCATACAATGGGTTCAGCTCTTGTGCTTGAGCAAACATGCCAAGCAAACAAAGAAGACTAGTTATTATTATTTTATTCCTGTGTATATGGAACATACGCCAAAAGTTAAACGCCTGTCATCCACTTTTCGGTATGATAGGCTTCTCATTATTTGCTTAAACTCATCCCCTTCTGGAAATGCTGCTACAGATTCAGGTAGGTAGGTGTAAGCTGCAGCGTCTCCTGAAAATAACTTTCCCCATAGTGGTAGTAATGTTTTATTGTAAAGATTAAATATCAGACCAAACAAACCTGTTGGTTTAGAAAACTCCAAGATCATCACCACCCCACCAAGCTTGAGTACACGGTTAATTTCTGCTAACCCTTTGCTCAAATTTTCAAAGTTTCGTACGCCAAAAGCAACAATTACGGCATCAAACTGGTTATCTTCAAATTTCAACTGCTCGCTATCTCCTTGTTCCAATCGAACATTTGTTATGCCTCGATCAGCAATTTTTTGTCTACCCACCTCAAGCATACCCTCCGATATATCAACACCAATGACCTCCTCGGGTTCAAGCGGCAAGGTTGCTAGAGCAAAATCTGCCGTACCAGTAGCTACATCCAATATCTTTTTAGGTTCGTGCTTAGCAAGCATTTTGATGGCTTTTTTTCGCCAACCTACATCAATTCCTAGGGATAAAAAACGATTTAAAAAATCGTATTTGTGAGCTATGTTGTCAAACATCTGTTGAACTTGCTCTTTCTTGGAGCCATCGGCTTGGTATGGTTTTACTTTAGTGCCCATTTTAAAGGTTGTGCAAATTTAGGTTGAATCTTGCGATTTTTATTCACCCCGTTTTTAAACTTAATAATCTATCACAGTATAACAAACCACTATCCAGTTTGTGTTCTATCTTCGCAGTGTGAATTTTGCTAATGCCAAATTTTTAAGAAGCTACAGTTTAGTGGAACAAATCACGGATAATAAAAATCCAGAATTTGCTTTTATTGGGCGGAGTAATGTAGGAAAAAGCTCCTTGATTAATGCTCTAACTAGTAAAAAAGACATGGCAAAAACAAGTGCCAAACCCGGCAAAACTCAACTAGTCAATTTTTTTGATGTGGAGAGCATCCTAAATTTAGTGGATTTACCAGGATATGGATATGCTAAAGTAAGCAAACAAAAAAGGGAAGTTTTTGAGGAATTAATTACTGAGTATTTATTAAGAAGTGACAATTTGTTTATAGTCTTTGCCCTCATTGATGCAGCCATTCCACCCCAACGAATCGATCTGGAGTTCATGGCTTGGTGTGGTGAACATCGGGTACCTGTAGGCGTTATATTCACCAAAACGGATAAGAAAAAGAGCAAAATTGTGGAAGCCAATATGACGGCATTCGAAGACGAACTCAGCCGATTGTTTGAACACCTTCCTGTTACTTTCGAAACCAGTGCCAATACCAAACAGGGCATCGAAACCCTCAGCGAATGGATTGAAGAACAGGTACAATCCATTGCCCATCCATAAAGACTACAACTTCACAACTTTTTTCGTCATAGTTCCTGTATTGGTTTGAATAACCAACAAATAAACACCTGAAATCTGACCATTTAAATCTACTTGCATACTGTCAGCTACCTGGTAATTTGAGGTTACTCTACCACAAAACGACGAATATCATAGGCTTGGTTTTGGATGGAAATTCCAACCAAATACACTCCGGAACCTAAAAACGAAATGTCAATTTTATGCGTCAATTCAGATCCATTTAACGGATAAGTATGTATCACCTGACCGTCCAGATTCGTAATCTCTAAAATCCCCGTTTGTGGACTCGACAATTCTACATTAATTTCTTGACTTGCTGGATTTGGAAATAGCTTAAACGCAGGTTTTTTGTCTGATCCAACAACCTTGGATAAAGACGCATCGTACATGGCAAGACAGTATTGACCCATGCGAAGATGCGAAATGCTAATAGTACCTCGTTTGTCAAAAAGCGACCCCATGGTGTTTTTGGAATAGTCCATGGCCACTGTCCATGGAGATTTTGCATGCGGACGATAAAGGAGCACCAAGCTATCTTCGGTTGTACGTATCAAATCAGTATCCAAAAATCCATAGTCTGGAGCTGTGGCTTTTAGTCCGCTATAAATAAGCTGTGCAGACACTTGGGTGTTTTCGTCCCAATATCCTTGCACCTCCCAATAGCGTTCTTTGCTGATTTGTGCCCCTTGCGGTTTACCGTATGTACCATCTGCTGGAGCCCAATGGTGGGTAACCCACAACTGGACTGAATCTTGATTGGCATTTTCAAGTCTCACTTTTTTCATCATTCCGTGCGTTAGGTTTTGTTCCTCTGAGGTAATTGCTACCTGATCGGTAGTAGTAGCATCGCTGATTTTATCATCAGGGTCGATTAACCAAAACTGAGGTTTGAATGGACAGGTTATTAAAAATGTTTGTTGGGATTGACTCACTACAATGGTCGTATCATAACGCTCGTCTTTGGCAATAGCGGCTAGAGTCAGTCGTACATCGGTGTAGGTCTCTTGATTGAATCGTGGCGTTTGTTTGATAGTTAGTTGATAGGCATCATTTTGCTTGGTGGCTGATAGGATATCAAAATGAGCAAAACCAGCAGTTTTTACCCATTGTTCAAAAAAACCAGTCAAATCCAATGTGGTATAGGACTGAAAATGGGTACGCATATCCTCGGTAGTCACATCTTTGAATTGGAAGGTGGATTGAAAGCTTTTACAGGCCTCAAAAAAGGGCAGGTCTCCCATCAGCCCTCGCAAGGTATGTACCATATCTGCTCCCTTATCATAAACGTGTCTTCCATAAGTATTGGCATGGCCTATACCACTCACAGGCAAGACCGCTCCATCCAACACATGGGCAAACTGTAATACGCTATGGTGATTAGCTTCGATATCATCTTCATAGGCTTTTTTGCCATAAACCGCCTCTAAAAAAAGACGCTCGGAATAGGATGCCCAACCTTCGTTGAGCCACATGTCTTCTTGCGTTTTACAAGTAATGGTATTTCCCCACCAGTGGTGTGCTAACTCATGAGCAAATAAGGTTTCAGAAGTTTTATCTCCATTGGCTATAGCATATCTTGGGTAGGCTATGTTGGTAGCATGCTCCATAGCACCACTGTTGAAAGGTACCGTATTGAAACCTACCCGATCAAAGGTATGCTCTCCATAGGATGACACAAACGTGCGTATGCAGGCTGGAAGGTTTTCGAAACTTTTTCTCAAATTAGCCGTATCAGATGCAAGAGCCGTTAGGATTACAGGTATACCATCTACCATCATTCGAATCTCCTCGTACGGAGCAATGGCTACAGCTGCTAAATAAGTAGGAATTGGGTCGTCCATTTGCCAATGAAATGTCTCCGTATGATCTGAATTTTTAGTGGTTTTTTGAAGTAATCCATTAGCATAGGCCTTGTAGCTTGAATCTACTGTAATCGAAAAATCATACGTTGATCGGTCCACAAAATTATCGAAGCACGGGAACCAAACTCGTCCAAAATTATGAGGATCTGAAGCAAATCCTACCCCTAAATTAAAGGCGTATTTCCCAGAAAAATAAAATCCACCCCACTGAGGATCTTGTACTGGTTTGCCTTCGTAAGAAACAACTACTTGAAGCGTATCTCCACTTTTGACATTATCAAAATCAATAAGCAAATTCGGGCTGTTATAACTATACAAAGCAGACTGTCCATTCACAGAAACTGAAGAAACTGGTAATTCCAATAGATCTAAACGCATTTGTGAGGCTTCATTTTTCAATAGCACATGGAGTGTGGTTTGTGCATCAATCCTCTTATCAATTGAGTAGTTTAAAAAAGATGCATTAATTGTATAATGTAGTACGTCAAAAGTATCTGCTCTTGAATCGATGGTATTATGTGCTTCATATTCTTGATTCATTTTCATGTGACGACAAAATTTTTGTGCATAACAAAAACTTGAGGCCATCATTAAAAATAACATTCCAATGATACCTTTTTTAGACATTTCCTTTAACATTGTACGAAGATAAACCTATTATGAAAAATACGATAAAATACGCAACTGCAGCCTTGTTGTTCTTATTGTGCCACTCATTGCAGGGTCAAACATATTCCAACCATAGAGCTGTTCAAGCTTATGCCAAATGGAACGAGTCTGACTTATCTGTTACCCTACGATGGAAATGGGAGAGCAATGCTCAATCGTATGCTATTTTCAAACGAGTCTATGGTACTGAATCCTGGGGAAGCTCCATAGCAAATCTCACCTCAGCTGATAGCTTTTATCAAGATAAAAACGTTGATGCTACATCGATTTATGAATATACTGTCGAAAAAACAACCACAATCACCGATCCATTCAACCGACCAAATAAGCTTAAAGGTCAAGCTTATATTTCCACTGCACACCAAAAACCAGTGATCCATAGCCGAGGTGTAATCGGTCTTTTAGTAATGGACTACATTGACAATAGTCTTTCTAGCGAAATCAGTACCTTAAGTCAAGATTTAGTTGCCGATGGTTGGGAAGTTTTTAAAGAGGTGATCTCATCTTCGGCAGGAGTCCCAGAGGTCAGTTCAATAATCAAAAAACATTATAATAATGAGGGCTGCAACGCCTTATACCTCCTAGGAAATGTGCCTGTCCCTTATTCTGGTTTATATTGTGAAGATATTAATTATCAATCTCCTCCTGATGGCCACAAAACAGGTCCAAGTTCTCATTGTGGGGCATGGTCTTCAGACGTTTACTATGGTGTGATCGACGGTGCATGGACCGATGAAGATTCTACAACGCTGGGTACTCGTGAACAAAATAAAAACCGAATTGGTGACGGAAAATTTGACAACAGCCGAATTCCAGGTGAGGTCGTTATTGGGGTTGGTCGAGTAGATTTTAGCAATCTTCCTGCTCTTACCAAAAATGAAATGGAACTCACACGACAATATCTAAATAAAATACACGCATACAAGCTTGGACAGGTAAACATAATCAACCAAGGAATTATAGAAGACAACTTCAGCACAATGGCTGAAGGATTTGGTGCTGGAGCTGTTCGAGATTTTTCGGCCATTTGCGGAAAGGATGGAATCATCTTCGACGATGTATTTACTCAAACAAAAGATCGCAATTATGCCCTATCCTACACCTGTGGTGCTGGTTGGTATTATTCATGCAATGGCTTTGGTGCTACTATCAATTTCAACACAAAAAATGCAGCTGCATTTAATCATCTCTATGGGAGTTACTTTGGAGACTTTAATAGTGAAAACAACCTACTAAGAGGTTCTTTGGCTTCCTCAAAGCTTGGTTTTGCATCCATGTGGTCTGGACGACCAAAATGGCTAACTCATTCCCTTGGATTGGGTAACACCTACGGTGAAGTAACTAAATTATCACAAAATTCAATTAATTATGATGCTGGTTACTACCAAAATGGCACACATATGGCTCTGATGGGAGATCCTTCTTTAAGGCATCATATGATTTCACCCCCAACTAATTTAGTGTTAGAAACAAATACTGATAAGAATAAAGTGACCATCAAATGGACTGCTAGCACAGCAACTGATATTATTGGTTATCACCTTTATAGAAGTCAAAACCCCAATGGTGGATATGGTAATCCTATTAATGTCAGCTTGATAGAAGGAACAAGTTATATAGACAGTCAACCATATGAAGGCACCAATCACTACCTTGTAAAAGCTGTTAAAATTACGGAAACAGGCAGTGGAAGTTACATGAATATGAGTATCGGTCTTGCCGATTCAATTAGTGGTATAAAAAAATCCCAATCGAACATATCCATAATTGACCGATCAAAAATTAAGATATATCCAACGCTTGTTCAAAATATAATTCATGTAGAACAAAAAAATACTCAAAAATCATCCTACAGCATTCAGAATAGTTTGGGCATGAATATTATTGAAGGTGAGATTCTATCTCAAAAGGAATCCATAAATGTTCAACAATTAGAGTCTGGAGTATATTTTCTAATGTTAAACGGCTTTAGTCAAAAGTTTATAAAATATTAACGATTAAAAAAATCGTCATTACCCAATTGAAAATATGCCTTTTCAAGCGGGTGATTACATGAATCAAACAAGTATTTCTTTTGGTCAATGTCATAATACTGAATGCAATCTGAAGTGACAGATACGATGCCATTATGATAGGAATAAAAGGCACTATTACTGGGCGTTAAAATCGAATGCTGCTGAAAAATAGATGGTTTATTCAAGTAGTTAGCTAACGTTGATGGCAAGTCTGCTTGACTGACAATTTCAAGAATAGTCGTATCCTTTTGAACAACCCCACCAGTGAGGATAAGCGGAATATGAAAGTTTTTCTCACTATATATTGGTGCATTGTCTGGGCGTCTAACACCATGGTCTGCTGTAATAATAACTAATGTATTAGACCATTTATCACTTTTTTTCAACCGATGAATCATCCGCCCCAAACAGCTATCCGTATATGAAATACTATTTAAATAAGGATCATCTTTTTTATGGTAATTAGGGACATCAAACGGTTCATGACTACTTAAAGAAAATAACATCGAAAATTGAGGCATTTGCCTAGTCATAAAATCGTCTGAAAATGTTTGAAAGACATCCTCATCATGAACACCCCATGTATTTTTATTGGTAGATATAAAGTCATCTTGAGACTTTGTCTCATTAGCATGACTAAACAATACTTTGATATTCGCAAAGTCTAGATTACCTCCATAATAAAATGAACTCAAATATCGGTTATCAAAAAGTTTGAATATGTTGGACTTTGAGGACAATTCAGCGGGAAAATTGGTAAGCGTTTGCCTTGCACCACTTGGAAATCCTGTGGTAATTGATAAAAGGCCTTTGTCTGATCGAAAACTCGAAGCATATGCTCTTGAAAATGAAATCCCCATGCCTGCAATTGAATCTAAACACGGAGTTGATGCGTATTTTTTTCCACTGATTGACCCTACCACTTTTGCACTAAAACTTTCCAGTACAATAAGTACAACGTTTGTGTTCGAATCATAGGGTTGAAGTAGTGACGAATAATCTTTTACCTCACTATCTCTCTGATTAAAAATTTTCTCTGCTTCATCTCTATTTTCAAAAAATACTAAAGGAGCATGTTTGTCTCGCTCTAACTCGGTAGCTAAAAAACACCATGCGGGATTAACAGCAGCATTATTCAATGTGTTATTATCACTGTAATAAGCACTTGATATATTGATAGGTACATTACTCAGCCCACCTCTAATCATTATCAAAGAAAGCATTAACAACAGGATTCCTGCCCAAATATTTCCTCGTTCAAGTAACTTGAATAATCGAATACCTTTTTTTGAAAACCAAATAATGCTCAGAATAAAAAATAAAAATGCTCCAATCAATGTTTGCGTTTCTATTGAGAACAATCCAGCATTTTCTAGACCTAAAAATTGAGTAAAACCCAAATTAGTTTTCTGACCCCAATAATAAAAGAAATATGGATCAGTGGCCATTACTAAAATTAGAAATAACCATGAGAACCAGCCATAGAAAAATAGAAGTTTATTGACTACATAAGGTGCTATTTTACTGAGAAAGAAACCCAAAATTGGTATTACAGTCAAATACCCTACCATTGACAAATCTAAAGGTAATCCTGCCCACCAAACCTGTTTGAAATTTAAAAAAAATGAACGATCTATTCCTACATTCACCCACAAAAAATAAATCTTAGTAAGGGCAAAAAGACTTAACCACATTAACCCAATTTTTAGATAATAATTAATTGTTCTTAACAAAATCGTTTTAAATCAACTTCCGATGGCAAAGGTATACCTTGCTCCATATAATCTGACATTTCTCGCATTAATAGTGGTGCCATACTTATTGCTTTACTTCCCATCCCATTAACTACGTACATGGAATCAATGTGTGGATGCTTGCCCATGATGGGCTTTCTATCAATAGATGCTGGTCTTATCCCACAATAATGATTTACCACATCATAAGGCACATCAATTAGTTTATTCAACTTCAACTCTAGATCTTTTCTCATTAAGGATGTAGGTTCTAGAGAAATTTGGTTTTGTTCATATGTGGCTCCTACTCTCCATAAGTCATTCCCAATAAACTGAATGAAAACTGGGCCAAGATAAATACTGTCTTTGGGTATTCCCAGAGCTCGAATTTCCAAAAGTTCTCCCTTTGTAGGCACAACGTCCATATAATTTTTAAAATAAGGGTTTTTGTAGGATTCATACCCTTCACAAAAGACAATATTTTTATAAGAAAAGGATTGGTATTCCTTCTTTTCTACATCTAACAAAGTATGATCAAAGGATTCTGATTGTGTGGGAAGCATTTTATTACATGCTGATAAAAAAGCTTCAGTGTCTATCTCTCCTGCAAGATGAATGTTTAAAACACCAAATGACGTATTTAGACCTTTAATGTCCTCATGTGAAAAAGAACAGAAGTCAATATATTTATCTAAATGTGCTTTACTCAACCACCTATTTTGCTCACCTGCACTCGCAATGATTCGCTTCATAGGTTTACTTGAGAAAAATTTAGATTTAAGTGTCTTCTCTAAGTTCCTGTAATAGCTTGACAAAGACGGGAAATACTGATCAGATCGCCATCCAATTGTAAAAAATTTACCCACTACTGGATTTACTAATCCTGCTGCTACACGCGTGCTATGATTAGCATTTGACTTATCATAGACTATTGCATTGTAACCTCTTACCATGAGTTCTGATTGTAACAGCCTTCCAGTTATGCCTCCACCAACAATTAAATAATCTACATTCATGAATGTCTTTGCAAAGATACTCTGACAATAATTTATGTTATTTGCAGTATGAATAAATTATTTGTAATTGGTTTGATTACAACAATAATCTTAACAGCTTGTAAGGATGAAATTAATATCCCTGAATACGATAGCTACGTGGACAGCAACGGCCCCAGTTTCGAGATTATCTATCCAAGCATAGACACAACCATTATAGGTAAAGACAGCATTAATTTTGAGATAATTTGTAAAGACGATTACGAAATTGATAGCTTTTTCTTTGAAATTCAACCCGCTGATTTTTCTTCAGAATTATTCACTTACAAAACGGCCGTTAATGATAGCATCTATATCTTCAACCTGAGTTATCCTCTTCCAACAAATGATAGTACGCGTTACGAGGCCTACGTAAAAGCTGTTGATGTAGTCGGAAACTCTAATAATGAAGTCTATTTTTTTACAACTAAATAATGGCTCACAAGTTTAAGTTTTTCCTTCTGAGTTCGTTAATATTATCAGCTCAATCCATAGCATACGCTCAACTTCTAGACACATCATCTGCTCATAATTATAACCCGACTGATGTCCAAGTTCAGCATATGGAATACATGGAATTTCTAGAAGATTATGAAACAAATTTAGACACGAGCTTAAACTTATTTTACGACTACTACCCAACATATAAAAAAGCTTTTCCTTTCATTGATTTAGGATTGGAAGCAACACCAGTTTTGTCCCTATCTCAATCCAACCGACAACAATTAAAACTTCGATTAGGGGCAGATCAAATGAGTCCGTACTTCTATGATGACAAAATACACATATATCAAACAGATAAACCATTCACCCGACTCAACTATTCCCAAGGAGCTAATGAGATGCTGTCCATCGTTGCAACTCATGCCCAACAAATTTCTAAGAGATTATCATTTGGTGTTGATTACCGTAGAATCAAAAATCAAAATTTTTATTTCTCAAATCTTGAAAATTTTTCGAGAGTCAGAATGGGAAATTTGTTTAATACCAAATTTTATACCAGCTACTATTCACCAGAACGAAAATATGAAATGGTGGCATCCTACATTTGGAATAGGTCAAAAAATGTAGAATTTGGTGGAATTTCTTCAGACTCTTCGTTTAATTCTCAATCAGGTCGAAACAAGTTGAACAACAGCTCAGTAAACTTTACTGATGGACTGGGTACATTGGCTCAAAATCAATTTAAACTAACCCAATATTTTAGACCCGGTGGCCTTTCAAATGACTCCACACTAGATGCTAGTCTAAGCCAATTTGATCAACAATTTTTTATATCTAGTGCTTTAAAAAATGAGCGAGTCGAGTTTGAGGATAAAAGCCCCGATAGTTTGAATTATGGTTTCTCTATATTGCCATTTAAAGATTCAAGCTATCATCGTTCCATAGAAAACGAATTCGGTTACATGAAAACGATTGGAAATTATAGCATATCGTCGAGCATCATTCATGACTTGAGTTCAATCTATCAAAACACCATTAAAGAATCATTTCAGAATTTATATTTCAACACAAATGCAGTAATTAAACTGAATAAAATCAATTTCAGACCACAAGCTAAAATTGGTGTTTTAGGATACAATGCTGGAGACTATTCAATTGACGGAATTCTATCAACTAGTTTTAACAATTTCAACGTTATTGGTGGTTTTTCAATACAAAAAGTTGAGCCTACTTTCATGCAAAATAAATTCAGGAGCAATGCCGTTCAATGGCAGAATGACTTTTCAAAAATTAGTATCAATCAGCTCCATGGATCTGTATCAACTAATCTCATAAACCATTCTTTGAAATTTGACATCACTGCAGAAAACACCAATGGCCTTATTTACTACCACGATGAAGATAAAATAGCTCAATATGATAATAATTTAAGTTGGTTAAGAGCTATAGTCAGCCACCAATTCTTGCACGATAATTTTGGATCTGACTTTAATTTAACATTCCAACAAACCTCTAATCAAGCGATACTACCAAGACCAAAAACTGCTATTTCGGGTAATATCTTCACTCAATTCAAATTATTCCAGAAGAAACTCAAGGTTCAATTGGGTGTCCGATCTTTTTGGTTCAGCACATTTAACAGCCCAAAATACAATCCATACACCAGGGCATGGCATAATACCGCTCAATCCTTTGAATCTACACCACCAATACAAGTATATACTAACGCTCGGGTAAAAAGCTTTTGCTTCGGAATTGAATTTTTTCATTCCCAACAAGGGTTGATGGGAGAAAATTATTATAGTTCTCCTGGTTATCCAATGATGCCAAGAAGTTTGAGATTAAATATTCGTTGGGATTTATATAATTAATATTTTGATTGGATGAAATTAATTCATCAAACCCAAACGTTCCACTCATCGTGATTTTTCAAACCAAATTTACAATCGTCCAGGTCTTGTTTGATTTGAACAATAGGAGTATACGTGTCAGAGTTCACCTTAAATAATTGATCATCAATCATAAGTTCGTTAATGTAAGTAACAGCTGCAGCTGTTCCTGTAGCAAAAAGACAATCTACTTCACCAGCACCTAATTCAGATTTTATTCGATCTGCAGAGATGGCCTCCTCATATACTTCCATACCCGATTCACGAGCTAAAGCAATCACGGTATTTCGAGTAATTCCATTGAGTATGCTATCCCTCATTTTTGGGGTATATAAAGCACCCTTCTTTACATAAAAGAAATTGGCACTTCCTAGTTCTTCAAGTTTAAAATCATCGGTAATATCTGTCCATAAAACCTGATCAAATCCTAACTCCTTTGCTTGATTAGATGGATAAAATGAGGCTGCATAATTACCTGCAGCCTTCGCATAACCTATACCACCTGTAGCAGCTCTTCGGAATTGTTTATTGATCATTACGCGAAGAGGCACTGAATAGTAAAAACCTACTGGACATGCAATGACTATAAACTTGTAGCTCTTACTTGGCACCGCCCTTAATGTATTATCTGTAGAAATCATAAAAGGTCGAACATACAAAGAACCCTGACTTCGGTTAGGAACCCATTCACGCTGGAGCTCCACAAACTTCTTTATAGCATCCAGTGCTTGTGGAATATCAATTTGAGGCATCAAAAGACGCTCAGCAGATTTATTGAATCGATTTAGATTGTCATGTAACCTAAAGATATTTACCTTACCACTATCTAATTTATACGCTTTTAATCCCTCAAAAACTGCTTGACCATAGTGAAAAACAGACATGGCTGGATGAAAACTTAACGCTTTTAATGGCTCAATAGAATATTCACCCCAAGAGTTAATATCATGATCCATAACCATCATATAATCTGAAAATGTTTTCCCAAAATCAAGTTGGTTAAAATCTACATCTTTAAGGTTGGTATTAGAAACGTGACTGATTTTCATTGGTGCAAAGTTATAACCTATTCTTCTATCTTCGGTTACTTCTAACCAAATAGTTAAAAATAGCACACCTAAATGGCTTATTTTCAGATGTTTTTCACAAAAAAATAAATCTATCCAAAAAAAATTGTTGATTTGTCTTTAAAATGGAATCATTTGACCAAGAAGATATTGGACTACTCTTCAAATCAGTAGTCATTTTACCTCAAGATTCTTCTAAAAAAGAGCAAAAATCTGGTGTAGAAAAAAAATTAGATGAGGCTGAATCATACAATGATAAAAGCTCGAAAAGTGAAGTCAGTGAACCCCTAAAAACATTAAGTACTCCCAATCAATCATGTGTTATACTAACAACTTTAGAACTTAAAGAGAACTTTATGAGTAATGGAAGTAGTTTTCAAAAAATCATAGAAGCATTAGGCATCAGCCCAGCAAAAAAATATTTAACCACAGATTTAAGTCTTGAAAAGTTGAAAGATTATAAATGCGTTTGGTGTTTGGGGTTACCTCATGATATGGAAGCTAAAATATTAAAAATTAAGCACCCAAATCTTTTATTATCCCCAAGTATATTAGACTTGAAAACAAAAGAGGAAAAAATGGCCATGTACTCCCCTCTAAAAGAATTCGTATCCAAAAATATCACTCTATTTAGTTCAGTATCGTAGTTCCAATCATGCTAAGCTACACTGAATAATAGCAATTATCTATTTAGATTTCTTATGACTTGCAATGCGATAACAAAGACAAGCGTTTTGTTATCTTTGCTTACTTTTATTTATGTAAATTCATGTTAAGTAAAGACAATTTTACAAGCTATAAACATCAATCGTTTTTTCTGAAACTGAAAGAATTAGCTCGGTCTAATTCTATTGCACCTTTTAATTTCAAAATGATATTTTTTGGAGGAACTGGTGCAGTAGGCGGACAAGCAGTGATTGAAATTATATCGTCTTTCGATTATATGAAAGACGCTCAAAATTCCCTTCCAAATACAACTCCGAAATTAGTCATTACTGGGATAAATAGAAGTCAAATTGATCAATTTTGCAGTAAACTATTTCAAATATTCGGAAAGCAAAAATTTGAAGAGATTGAAAAAAATGGCGATGAGTCCACACTATTATATGACCAATTCATCGAGCTTCATTTCAAAACATTAATGGCTGTGCCCAAATTTCACGTTGATTTAGATAAGGCCTTGAATCAATTTGAAAGCAAGGAGGAAAAGGTGAATTATCTGATTTCAGAAGCGAGTAAAACAACGTCACCATTCGAGGCATTTGTTAAAAAAACAAAACAAGAATTAGGTCTCGGATCAAATGACTGTTTTAGAGCAATTTTCAGTGGAATTCCAGTCCCTAGTGTAGCCACCTACCATTTTGAATCCATTGATAAATTACTTATCAAGCATGGAATAGCTCAAGGAGACACCGACAAGCACATTGAAAGATCCATCAAAAAAGAAATTTTAAAAGGACTAGCCGAAGATTTTGGAGATATTAAAAAACACCATGCTGAAGAAGTACTCATGGCCCACACTACATCTGTGGGAGGCATGTATCAGATTATCAATGGTGAACCCGTGATTAAGCTGGGATATGCTCACTCATCACTCGGAGATCTTCTCAAAGAAAAGCAGTTCTATGCCAATGAATTAACCATTCATTATTCAAATTTTAACCTAAAGAGTCTTGTAACAGCAAGTGCTATTGGTATCGACTATATCTATACAAGTAGCACACTACCTCTGAGTAGTGGTGTTTCTCGAAAATATCGCACCGCAGCAGAAAAAAACAAACTTCCCTTTGATTTAAAAGTAACTTATGACAAAAAAGGGGAACGACTCTTAAACAAAATTTTTCCATTTCAGTCGCTACCTGTTAGCCACCCTGTAGCCGATACAAAAGGTAATCCCGTAGCCAAGACCAACCTTAATTTTGGTAACAACAAAGACAATATACCCAGTCTCAATGTAAATTATGCCTTAAGAAGTGGAGAAAATGGACTGTTCTCTTTGGATAATGCTTATGCCCTCTATCTGAATATGAAGATTGCATCCCAAGAGGAATTAGCTCACGTATTGGTGAGTAATGCCCTTCTGGGTGATGACAAGCAAAAACCATGGTTCGACCAACACGGCATTTGCTATTATACCCAAACGGATAATTCCAGTTTAATTTTTGCCCTGTTAAACAATCGTAAAGAATTTAGAAAATACCAAACTAGTGCATTTACTGTAAAGGCTTTTCAGGAACTGGGAAGTAGTAAGCATCAAGCGGAGCTTCACATGCATGGATTATTTATTTTGATGCACAAATTGAAAAATTTGAGCTCTCAGAATATTGCATCTGTGATTACTTCAAAATACAAAGAGCAAGAAGTCAAAGATTTTGTAGATACTAATACGCCCCAACTACTCTTGGAGGACGTTGTATCCTATGGGAAAGACACCCAAGCATTGGCTGCAACATTTAGCTCGCTTCTCTCCATTAAATCTGTTGGAGAAATGGCGGAATTCACAGGTTACACTGGCGAACTTACCGGATTTGTAAAGGTGTTTTTCAATGGGTTATACGCTGCTGTATCACAAACTGTTCGAGCGATTACTTCACTTGGAAATCCTATTATTTTTCGAAACAATGCTGGCAAAGACCAAATATTAGCTGGCCCCTATTTTGCTCCACTTGATTTGGTATTGGACACCAATTACACCCTCATTGAAACCATAGACCAACTTTGCAAAGAGCACAAGCTTGAAAGGGACTCCATGATTAATTGGTTGGTTTGTAACAATGGTTTTGTGGATCTAAGACCTGAAGCCATTCTGAATACTGCAAAAAGGTTTGATCAGGGTTTGGACGACCAAATATCCGTCATAAAAGATGCAGATCAATTCAGAAAGCAAATACAGCAACTCAAACTAAAAAACAGACGCAATACTCATGAAAATATTCACTTCAATACTAGCGGACTATTGGCCTATTGCGGACGTATCACAGGGCTTTATGAACAACTCGAGAAGTTTGATCTGAGTCTTGGTACCTACAACGGTTGGAAAGCACTTTTCCCGATTGATGATAAGTTCAACCATATACTCATTCCAGGATTGGTAGAAGCCATGAGGCACTATAGTGAGGGACTTGGAAAAATAACTGGCACCGAATTCTTGTATCCAAAATATGGATACTTTGACTAAAATCCTATCATCCAATATCATATTAAAATATGACGGATATCCTTCCCATTTATGATAATATCGGAATTAGCGATTCTAATCTACATTATCATGTAGAAAGGAGTTGTTAGTCCTCAACTCTGGTTTTGACTCCGGCTCCTCTATAAGACTTGTTCGTGATATTTCCATCTCCGAAGAATGATTTACTTCATTTAAAGTCACATTTCTCCGTTTGTATGCAGGTATATTTTCCATTTTCTCAATACCCTCTTGACCCGAATGACTGTTGACATGAGATGAATTTGAATCTTTTTGGGTATCACTATTTGCTAATGTATCAAAAATGGTAATTTGCTTCTGTGCATCCAATTCCTCTTGTGTTAAATTATCATTGACATTTACATCACCCAAATTATACTCTACATCACTATTTGAGGCAATGGCATTGTATCTATTTTCCACTCGATTAAAACCAGTAGCTATAACTGTTACACTAAGACTTCTGCCTAAATTTTCATCATAACAAAGACCACATTTTAAGTTGGCATCACTTCCAGTTTCTGCCTGTAGATATTCATTAATCGTAGCATATTCATCCATGGTAGCCTCCTCATCACCATATGAAATATTAACAAGCAGGTCACTAGCTCCTTGTATCTTATTGTCATCTAACAATGGAGAATTCAAGGCCTGATTAACTGCACGCATGGCTCGATCATCTCCCTCTGAAGTTCCCATTCCCATGATAGATACGCCACTGCCTGTCATTGCGGTTTTAACATCCTCAAAATCAACATTTATACTTCCTGCGATCGTGATAATCTCTGCTATCCCCTTGGCAGCTGTAGCTAGGATATTATCTGCATATCCAAAAGCTTTGCTGATTGGTAAATTTCCATAGATTTCCTTGATTCGATCATTAGAAACAACCAATAGTGAATCAACACTATCTCTGATTTCCTCAATTCCATGAAAGGCTGCCGTGCATCGTTTGTTTCCCTCAAACAGGAATGGAGTGGTAACAATACCTACCGTTAAAATTCCTTTGTCTTTGGCAGCTTTAGCTATTACTGGGGCTGCCCCAGTACCAGTACCTCCACCCATACCCGCAGTAATGAATACCATTTGAGTGTTTGATCCTAATGACTCGATAATATCATGAATACTCTCTTCTGCTGCTTTTCTTCCTATCTCTGGATTTGATCCAGCTCCTCTTCCTTCAGTGAGCGAACTACCAATCTGGACTTTGTTTATGATTGGACTTTTCTCTAGTGCTTGAGCATCGGTATTGCAGATAAAAAAGTCAACACCCTGTATTCCTTCAGAATACATGTGATTTACGGCATTTCCTCCTCCGCCTCCTACACCAATTACTTTAATGATGGACGATCTATCTTTGGGTAATTCTACTGTAAAACTCATATTTTTTATTTTTTGAAATCTTCAACTTCTACTTCATCTTTTAACCATTCTTTAATACGAGAGAATATTCCTACTTTATCGCCTGGCTGTTTTGGTCCAGGACTAATAATATCTCCACCTCCTATTCGTTCTGCCGCTAATCCTCTGAGAACCAACCCTACACCCGTAGCATAAATAGGACTCTTAACTTCTTCAACCATTCCCTTAGCCAAATGCTCGTTAGGGTAACCAATTCTTGCGTCAAGTCCTGTAACAAACTCAGCAAGTTGGTCAACATGTTTGAGTTGTGATCCACCACCTGTGATTACAATTCCTCCAGCTAATTTTTTTTCTAGACCACTCTGTTTTATCTCAAAATGTACAAGCTCCATAATCTCTTGGATACGTGCTTGAATTACCTTTGAAAGGTTTTTAACCGATATTTCTTTGGCTGCTCTCCCCCTTATTCCAGGAATAGTAACAATTTCATTTTCATCTAACTCACTAGCCAACGCACTTCCAAACTTCACTTTAAGAAGTTCAGCATGTGCTTTCATAACATTACACCCTTGTTTAATATCTTCAGTAATAATATTTCCTCCGTATGGAATTACAGCTGTGTGGCAAATGATATTATCATAAAATATTGCCACGTCTGTGGTACCTCCACCAATATCTACCAATACGACACCAGCTTCAAGTTCATCGCTACTTAAAACAGCTTCCGAAGATGCAAGAGGTTCAAGTGCAATATCTGTCACTTGCAAATTGGATTTCTCAACACACTTATAAATATTTTTGGCAGCAGAAATCTGACCTGTAATAACATGAAAATTCCCCTCAACTTTAACCCCAGCCATCCCAATTGGATCAATGATTCCTGGCTCATCATCTACTGTATATTCTTGAGGTAACACATGTAAAATTCGATCTCCAGGTTTTACCGCAAGCTTGAACATATCATTTTCTAATTTTTTCAAATCATCGGCATTTATTTCTGATTCTCCATCATTGCGAATAATCATACCGCGATGTTGCAAACTATTTATATGAGCTCCTGCTATACCCACTTCAACACGTTGTATATCCACGTTGGATTTTTCGGATGCTTCTTTGATAGCCGCTTGTATGGCAGCTACTGTACGATCAATATTTGAGACAACACCTCTGGTTACCCCTCCATGAGAAGCTACTTTACCCATACCGAGTATATCTACTTTTCCATACTGATTTGCTCTACCTACAATGGCACAAACCTTAGTTGTACCTATATCTAATCCAACAATAATTTTTTCTTGTGATTCTGCCATGTTACTATTTACAAACGATTTGATTCTTATATTTTAAATTAATGATTCGATATTTATCCCACCCAATATGACTTAGTCCATCGACGTAAAAATCAATGAGTTTATCAAATTTTGCTGGAATATTAGTGGTATCTCCGATCACTATTTTTTGGTTATTAATTTTTGGTATGATGATTAAGTCACCCTTGTCTACAAATATCTGCTCTGTAATAGCATCTATAAATGCATTTTCATGCACATAGGTGGATAGGGTGTACACTTTCTTAATCATTTCAGGACTTACATAATCATTGACCACTGGAACTCGTGCAATATCTAAATCAAAGGATGGAATTCTTACCAAATCATCTGCTAGATAAAAAGATTTTTGATTTGGAGGCATGATTCTCACCAATGGGACATGCTGAAGAATATCTATCTTTAATTCCCCTTTCAAATCAAAACTTACTTCAGCCTTCTTTATCGCGGATATATTTTCTAATTTTTGTTCGATATCTGATAAAGAGATACTATTTTGAGGAACACCAGATAATCCACCGATATACCATTTATCCAACTTGTTTTTGATGATTTCTTGAGTTATTAATTGTTTTTGAGCTGGTGCCTCAATCACAATCTTTACATACGTACAAATCTGATGTTGTTGATTTTTCCTAAGTAGAAATAAAATCACAAAAACGATGAGAATTGATAAGACATACAGGCTCTTTCGTAGATATGGTATAATTTTACTAGCCATAGAACTCATAAATTTGTTTTACTAATTGGTCGATATCTCCAGCACCAAGGGTCATGAGTATGTCTACTTCTTTTTGTTTTAAATTTTTGATCACTTCACTCTTAGGCACACAAATAGCATTTGGATGGCTAATATTTTTCAATAATACATCTGATGTCACCCCTTCAATAGGAAGCTCTCTTGCTGGATAAATAGGCAATAAAATCAGGCTATCTACTTTAGAAAGTTCTTGAGCAAATTCTGTCATAAAATCCTGTGTTCGACTATATAAATGGGGTTGAAAAATCGCTGTAATCTTACGGTTTGGATACAAATTTCTTACTGAAGAAATGATTGCTTTCAACTCACTTGGATGATGAGCATAATCGTCGATATACAAAAAATCATTCCGTTCTATCACATATTGAAATCTTCGTTTGATGCCTTTAAATTCTTTTAGACCAATTCGAATAGCTTGTTCATCAACCCCAGCATTACTGCACATCAACGCTGCACCAACAGCATTCTCAAGATTATGAATACCAGGTAAACTGACAAACAAATCATTTATAAATAGATTTCCAAGATGATCACAAATGTCAAAATATGTTCCTTTGGAATCTTGAGAATGTATCACTGCATAAAACATGGCCTCTTGATCTGTAGCTGAATAACTAATACCCCTTATATTTTTTACTTTATTTTTAGCATAAAAAGTATGTTTATCCTCTACAACTAAGTTAGAAAATTCAACATAAGAGTCCTCTAAATATTCTTTGCTACCATAAATATCTAGATGATCTGCATCCGTACTAGTTATAATACCATAAGTTGGTTTAAGGTATAAAAATGACCGATCAAACTCGTCGGCTTCAGTAATTGAAAAATTACTTCCACCTTTATCTTGCTTGAAATAATTACTATTTAGATTGGCACTTATCCCTCCAAGGAATGCTGAAAAAGAGAGATTCGATTGTTGAAAAATTGATGCGACAATACTACTAGTCGTTGTTTTTCCGTGTGTTCCTGCTACACTCAAATTAATGGTATTTTTGGTTACCTCTCCAAGAATTTCAGCACGCTTGTACATGGCATAATCATTCTTCAGGAAATAATTCATTAAATAACTACTTTGGGGGATTGCGGGAGTATAGACAATAAAGCACTCATCAGAGTTTTGAATAAATTTATTGTCGATAGAAGACAGATGATCTTCAAAAAACACCCCAATCCCTTCTTGATTCAATTGATCTGTAATGGGAGAAGATGTTCGATCATAACCACAAACAAAATATCCTTCAGAATTAAAATAACGGGCGAGTGCACTCATACCGATTCCACCGATTCCTATGAAAAAGATATTTTTTCTATTTAATGACACCTTGGATTATTTCATTTACGATACTTTTTGCAGCATGTGGCAAACCCAATTTTAAAATTTCCGATTTGAGATTATTTTGTTGAGCTTCATCTTTCATTAAATCTATAATTAACTTACCTAACTGATCCTTTGCATCTTTATCTGGACAAAGTAAAGCAGCATTTTTATTGACTAAATTAAGTGCATTCTTAGTCTGATGATCTTCGCTAACAAAAGGTGACGGAACAAATATTGTAGCCTTTCCAAGAGCAGAAAGTTCGGAAACAGACATGGCTCCTGCCCTGCTCACAACTATATCTGCTACTTGATATGCCAAGTCCATTCGTTGAATGAAAGCTGTTCGTGTTCCCCAATCAAATGTTCCAAAATCATCTGTAAAGTTTTTTCCTGTTTGCCATAAAAGTTGTACCTCATGATCATCTAGTCTACTTAAATTTTCATCGATTGCCTCATTAATTGTTCTGGCACCTAAACTTCCTCCAACTACCAAAACTGTTTTCTTTTTTGGATTTAGAGAAAAATGTTCAAAAGCACTAGTCTGGTTATCCAACTTCGACAAGAGATCTTGTCTTATTGGATTGCCCGTTAAAACTAATTTCTCTTTCGGGAAAAATTGCTCCATTTGTTGGTATGCTACACAAATCTTTACCGCATACTTTTTCAATAACTTATTAGTTATTCCTGGGTAAGAATTCTGTTCTTGCAAAAACACAGGAACCCCCATCATGCTTGCCATATAATTTAATGGACCACTTGCATAACCTCCAACGCCAATGGTAAAATCTGGCTTGAATCTTTTAATAATCCAACTTGATTTCAATAAACTAGCTAATAACTTAAATGGCAGGCTGAGGTTTTTGGCGGTTAACCTTCTTTGAAGTCCCGATATCCATAGCCCATGAATTTTATATCCTGCAGCTGGAACTTTATCCATTTCCATTCTCCCGTTAGCACCAACAAATTCAATAACACTCTCCGGATACTTATGTATTATTTCGTTAGCTATTGCGATAGCAGGGAATATGTGTCCCCCTGTACCTCCACCAGATATAAGAACTCGATATTTTTTACTCATTTTCTTTCTCTGGATAAATGGTTCTACTTGCACTCAGAATAATTCCAAATGCAATGCTTACAAATAATATGGATGTTCCTCCGCGGCTTACAATAGGAAGTGCTAGACCTGTAACAGGAAGAATATTGACGGCTACACCCATATTTATCAAAGCTTGAACTACCAAACTAAAGGCCAATCCAATGGCTAAAAGAGCTGCCAGCGGATCTTCTGTTAATAAGACAATTCTAAATGATCGATAAAGCAATAATAAATAAAGTAAGACAAGAGTGAGTCCACCAAAAATCGACCCGTACTCCTCGATAATAATTGCATAAATAAAATCTGCAAATGGGGATGGTAAAATATTTTTCTGCCTACTTCTTCCAGGACCAGTTCCGACAAATCCTCCACGGGCAACAGCTATTTTAGCTTGCCTGCTTTGATATGTTCCTCCGTCATCACTACCATTTGAAAATGCCTCAATTCTACTTTTCATAGTAGCTATTCGTCCAAATTGAACATCAGAGTTCATTACATAAGCAAAAGCACCTCCTAGAACGAATATTCCAATACCTGCTAGCAAACCGATCTGTTTGAGTGGTATTCGACCCAAGAATAACACCAACATACTCGTTACAAATAGTACTGCAGAAGTTGAAAAATCTTCTGGAAAAATCAATAAACAAACGAGTAAAATTATGGAAAGTATTGGAAGAAGTGTTTTTTTAAAATCATGAACCTCCCCCTGTCTTTTAGCCATAAAACGAGCAACATAAGCAACTAGTGCAAGCTTTGCAAAATCTGAACTTTGTACAGTAAGGCCGGCCACAGGCAAAGAAATCCATCTTCGAGCATCATTTATTTCAACCCCAAAAATTAAGGTGTAAATTAGTAATGGAATCGCAACAAATAGCATAATCTGAGCAATCCTTGAAAAGTATTGAATACTAATCAGGTGAGTTAACCACATCGTTGCTAAACCAAAAAATACCAAAAAAGCATGTTTCATAAGGTAGTATTCTGTATTACCACCTTTTTCAGCATAGGCAAGTGTACCCGTTGCAGAATACACTGCAAGAATTCCGAAAATAGAAAGTGCCAATACTACAAACCATATGTAGTAATCTCCCTTGATATTTTTTTGCAAAAATTCTCTCACAGATTTCTTACAGCTCTTTTAAATTGATTTCCTCTGTCTTCAAAATTTTCAAACAGATCAAAACTGGCACATGCCGGAGATAACAAAACCGTCTCTCCTTTTTCACCTAAACCATAGGCAATATTAACTGCTTCTTGAGCAGAACTTGCATTAATCATCATATCAACATCTTTCCTGAATGCTTTATGTAAATTCAGGTTATTTTTACCCAAGCATACAATGATTCTTACTTTCTCCTTAATTAGTGGGCTTAATGATTCATAATCATTGCCTTTATCCACTCCACCTGCAATCCAAATAATTGGGTCTTCAACGCTTTCTAATGCATACCATGCTGCATTGACATTCGTTGCTTTACTGTCATTAACAAAACTTATTCCTTTCACTTTGGAAACAAATTCTAATCGATGCTCTACATTTTTAAAATCCAGTAAACTCTCACGTATGGTCTCTTTTCTTATAAGTAGAGAATTAGCGATAATTGAAGCAGCCATCGAGTTATACGTGTTGTGTCTACCGGCTATAGTAAGTTGATCTAATGACATATTGAAGTTAATTTTTGGGTTTGTTAATTGAATATTTAATTGATTATTTTCTACCCAAGCACCTTGATCTAATGGCCCATTATCATATGTAAATGGTATCAGATCAGCTGGGGTAGCATGATTTTTTAGTTGGTTTGTGATTTCATCGTCATCTGCACAAAAAATAAATTTTTGATTAGCGTCTTGATTTAAATTGATTCGTAGCTTAGCGTCAATATAGTCTTGATAGGTTGCATATCGATCAAGGTGATCTGGCGAGATATTAAGTAGAACAGCATAATCCAGAGCTACTGTATGCATTCCATCCAATTGAAAACTACTCAATTCGAGCACATAGTATTCGTAGTTTTCAAGAGCAACCTGTTTTGCAAAACTATAGCCCACATTTCCAGCCAAGCCAACTGATAAACCAGCACTCTTTAAAATGCTGTAAGTCAACATTGTTGTCGTGGTTTTTCCATTTGTTCCAGTAATACCTATTAATGAAGCATTCGTGTAATTTACTGCAAACTCAATCTCAGATACAATTGGAATGTTCACTGAAGTAGCGGCTACAACAATTGGAGCTTTGTCACTTATACCAGGACTTTTAATAATTTTACTAGAGGATTTTATGAGCATCTCATCATGACCATTTTCCTCGTATTTGATTCCATATTTATCAAGCTCAGCCTTATATTTAGGTTGAATCTGATTGTAATCAGAAACCCAAACATCAAAGCCTTGTTTTTGAGCCAGAATAGCTGAACCTACTCCACTCTCACCGGCACCTAATATGGATATTAATTCACTCAATTATCTTAGTTTGAAGGTTATTATGGTGAATATGGCTAAGATGATTCCTACAATCCAGAATCGGGTTACGATCTTGGGCTCTGCATATCCGAGCTTTTGATAATGATGGTGAAGTGGTGACATCTTAAATATTCGTCTCCCCTCACCGAACTTCTTCTTGGTATACTTGAAATAACTGACTTGTATCATAACACTCAAGTTTTCAATTAAAAAGATGCCGCATAGAATGGGAAGAACTAATTCTTTTCGAATCATCAACGCCAAGACAGCGATAATTCCCCCAAGTGCAAGGCTACCTGTATCTCCCATAAAAACTTGAGCTGGGAAACTATTGTACCACAAAAAGCCAATACAAGCTCCTGTGAAAGCTGCTGCAAAAATTACTAGTTCACCCTGATTAGGTATAAACATGATATTGAGATAATCAGAGAATATTAAGTTACCACTTATAAATGCTAAAACTGCTAATGTTATCCCAATTATCGCTGAGCTACCCGCAGCCAATCCATCTATTCCATCCGTTAAATTAGCCCCATTACTCACTGCTGTAATAACCAGAACAGCTATTACCATAAATACCACCCATGCCCATTTATTGGCCTTTGTTTCATTCATCCAAAATAAAAATTTTGAATAATCTACCTCATGAGTCTTAATAAATGGAAGTGTCGTTGTTGTACTTTTTACATCTTTAAAATACATCAATTGACCATTGATATTTTTCATCTCTACATCGGCAGGTGCCTCATTTATCGTGTTTATTTTGTATTGCTCTCTGACAACGACACTATCATTAAAATGAAGTACTAACGCCACAATAATTCCAAGGCCAACTTGACCTATGATTTTAAATCTACCAGCCAACCCAGCTTTGTCCTTTTTATAAATCTTTATGTAATCGTCTATAAAACCAATTAACCCTAACCAAATGGTACTAAAAATCATAAGTAGCACATAGACATTATTAAGTTTAGCAAATAATAATGTTGGAATTAGAATTGCAGCCAATATGATGAGACCTCCCATTGTTGGTGTTCCACGCTTAGCTTCCTCTCCTTTTAGACCGAGTGTGCGAATGGTCTCAGCAGCTTGCAAGTCTTGCAACTTTGCAATCAGTCTTTTACCAAACAGCAATGAAATAATTAGAGATACAATTACGGCAAGTGATGCACGAAATGAAATATACTGAAAGACTCCCGCTCCAGGCAGATTATATACTTCTTCTAAATATTCAAATAAATGATACAGCATTATTCTTTTAATAGTTTTAGGTTTTGGGTTAAAATTTCTTTGTCGTCAAAAGGATGTTTTACACCCATTATATCTTGATAAGTTTCATGTCCTTTCCCAGCCACAAGAATGATATCACCTTTATTGCTGAGACTGATTGCTGTCTTAATAGCCTCCTCCCTGTTAGTTATCTTTAGTACCTTTTTGAAGTGTCTTGGATCTACTCCTAACATCATATCAGAAATGATTTCATCAGCATCCTCTGTTCTGGGATTATCAGAGGTAAAAATCACTTTCGTTGAAGAATCACAAGCAATTTTTGCCATGATAGGTCGTTTGCCTTTATCTCTATCTCCTCCACACCCAATAACAGTTATCAACTCCTCATTAGTGGTCCGAATGGCATTAATTGTATCCAATACATTCTGAATAGCATCCGGGGTATGAGCATAATCGACAATGGCGGTTATACCAGATTCTTTTATATTTTGGAATCGACCATCAACACTGTTTATTGCACTGAGTGCTGTTATGATTTCTAAATGTTCCTTACCGAGTAAAAATGCAGTTGAATAAACAGCTAAAACATTGTATGCATTAAACTTACCTACTAATCTCAACCACACTTCTGAGTCACTGATATTTAAAAGCATACCATCAAAATCGTGCTCAACAATTTTGGTCTTGAAATCACTAAATGATTTGAGGCTATAAGTATAAGAACTCGCTAATGTATTTTGAACCATCACTTTTGCATTTTTATCGTCCTTATTAGTTAATGCAAAAGCTGAAGTATCTAAGTGGTCAAAAAGTGTTTTTTTGGTATATAAATATTCTTTAAAATCTGTGTGATAATCCAGATGATCACGGGTTATATTCGTAAATATTGCACCGTCAAATTTTAACCCTGCCGTCCTATTCTGGTGAAGAGCATGAGAACTCACTTCCATAAATGCATATTCACAGCCATCATCAACCATATCTGCTAACAATTCATTTATTCGAATGCTATTGGGCGTAGTGTGAGTACTGATGGTATCAACTCCATTAATGCTATATTTAATGGTAGACAACAATCCACAATTGTGATCTAAATTTCGAAAACACTCATAAAGCATTGATGCTACTGAAGTTTTTCCATTGGTGCCTGTCACCCCGATCAGCTTAAGTTGGTTACTTGGATTATCATAAAATGCTGAAGCAATTAGACCTAATGTCTTGGCTGAATTTTCAACCACTAAGTAAGTAACATGATCTTTTGGATTAACTACTTCCTCACATAAGATTACAGCAGCTCCTAATCCAATTGCTTTTTCTATGAATAAATGACCATCTGTATTAGCACCACGAGTTGCAGCAAATAAGTTATCAGATTGTACCATTCTGGAGTCAAGAGCAAGCCCAGAAATTTGAACATTTTTGGATCCGAACGAATCTATTAATTCAATAGCAGATATGAGTGAATCTAGACTTTTCAATTTAATCGGATATAAACAGTTTGACTTTTATGGATAACAGCCCCAGGCTTGGGACTCTGCTCTACTACTCTCCCTCTTCCAGCTACAATCGGTTTTAACCCTAAGAGCTCTGACACGTATACCGCATCCTTAACACCAAAATTTCTAAAATCGGGCATTTTACCCTCTTCGACTACAACATCTTCCGTCATACTATTATTGGAATTCACCCTTACAAAATCTGCAGATGAATTTTCATCCATAATGTATCCAAGTTGATTGTTAATAATTTTTATATCCTTAAAAAATCCAGCATGATAATTAGGCTTATAAATCAAAGAATCCACAACCTCTTTTTTAACACTAATTGTAAAAATCTTTTTGGCTACCTCGGAAAAAACTGGAGCAGCAACATAAGAAGCATAAAATATTCCATTGCTGGGCTTGTTGACCATGACATAAATAGAATATTCAGGTTTCATTGCTGGAAAGTGGCCAACAAAACTTGCATTGTACATTTTTGCCTTTTGATAACCACTGGAGGAAGCTATCTGTGCTGTTCCTGTTTTCCCTCCCATAGTAACTACATCACTCCTCACATTTCTTGCAGAACCACTGATAAATACCTCAGCAGTTAATTCTTTTATTTTTTTAGAAGTTTCTTCCGAACAAACACGAACTGTTTTATTTGAATTATTGTTTTCCTTTATTATAATACCTGCATCAGTAACAGAGCTAACAATTTGTGGTCTAATCATAATCCCATCATTGATAATTCCGTTATAAGCAGTTAGTAACTGAAGTGGCGTATGTTGATTTTCGTACCCAATAGCCAACCATGGTAGAGTTAATTGAGACCAACTAGAGCTAGCCGGATGATTCAAAAAGGGATCTGGCTCACCTAATATTTCGATACCCGTTGGCTTATCTAAATCTAATTTTTTTAAATATGATATATAATTACTTGGCTTACTTGAGTAATTATCAAAAATTACTGAAGAAAAAGCAACGTTACTAGACCTTGCAAAAGCCTGCTTAAAACTCATTTTTTTGAATCTTCCTTTATCAGAATCTTGCATTTTTTTTCCGAAATATTCTCGAACTCCATTCTGAATATCCATAGAATCATTGGGACTAATTAATTCATCTTCAAATGCGGCCATAGCAGAAAAAACCTTCCAAACACTTCCCGGCTCATAACTCTCTCCAATACTATAATTATACTGCTCACTATATACTCCTTCTTCTCTTTTTGATAAGTTTGATATAGCCTTTATCTCCCCTGTCGATACCTTCATTACAATTACACAACCATGATCAGCTTTATGCTTGATCAATGACTTTTCGAGTGACCGTTGAGCTATTTCTTGAAAATCAATATTGATGGTCGTATGAATATCTCTCCCGTTTTTTGGCTCAATCAAATTTTCATCATTCAATGGACGATATCCCCCTGATATTTTTTGCACTAATCGCTTCCCTTTAACGCCTCCTAAATCGTCGTTATAAGTTCGTTCTAAACCAACCCCTAGGTTATCTTTTGTTCGATAACCAATTGTTCTAAAAGCTAGATTCCCTGCAGGTTTTACTCGCTTAGTATTCAACTCTGCCATAAATCCACCTCGGTATCTCCCTTTTCTGAAAATCGGAAAGTCCCTCATCGTCTTTTGCTCGTGATAATTGACTTTTCTTCTAATGAGAACATATCTGCTTTTGGACTTTTTAGCTGTATTTAGTTTTGACTTATAGTACAAACTGGTTTTATCTGGAAATAAACGAGCCAATTGTTGAGCTAATTCATTAACATAAAAATGAAATGTATCATCATTAACAACAGTTGCATCCCATCTGATTTCATATATGGGCATTGATGTAGAAAGTAGGCTTCCATTATCAGAATAAATATTACCTCTGGCTGGACTAATGTCTTGATGACGAATCGTAATACTGTCTGACATTACTAACCACTTATTCCCTTCAACTAATTGAATCCGAAACATCTGAAAAGAAACCCAAAACGCGAATAATACCACCACACCCATACCAAATACCACACGCCATGTTATACTCTTTTTAATATTATTCGCCATGGACTTCTTTTATTACAGTAACTGCCCTATTAGGCTCTTTCACGTCTTTGTCTTTCAGTCTAACTTCAAGATTTTCTCGAAGTCTATTCTTCATGATATCAGATTTTAACGTAATATTCTCCGCCCTCAATTCAATGAGGTTTTTCTTTGTTGATTCTATGTCTCTGACAATGTTATCTGTTCGATGAGATAAATAGATATAAGTGAGAGCTAGTGTGAATAAAAAAAAGAGATAATAAATCCACTCCGGCGAAAGCCTAAACTCTTGTGATGTGGCTGTTCTTTTCTCTTTAGTCATTAAATTTTCTCTGCTATTCTTAATTTGGCACTTCGAGCTCTTGAATTTTGCTCAATCTCTTCTTTGGTTGCTTCAATTGGCTTTTTATTTATTGCCTTATATAATCGAGTCACTCTCCCAAAGTGGTCGCTTTGTCGGTCTCCTTCTACATTTCCTGTTTGGATTAAGTTTTTTACAATTCTGTCCTCCAAAGAATGATACGCCATCACAACTAGTCTCCCTTGAGGTTTTAGCAATACTGTGGCCTGATTGAGAAGGGATTTTAATGTACTAATCTCACGATTAACTTCTATTCTTAATGCTTGATAAATCTTAGCCAACATCTTATTCTTCGATCGATCATTAGTGAATTTTGATACCGCTGCGATCAAATCTGCATTTCTTGTAATTGGTTGAATATCCCGATATGAAATAATTGCATTCGCTATAGGAGAAGCCTTATCTAATTCACCATAAGACCTAAAAACTTTTGCCAATCTAGGCTGATCATAGGTGTTCAAAATGTCTACAGCAGATATTTCTGAAGAAGAATTCATCCGCATATCTAAATCAGATTCCTCAAATCGAAAAGAGAAACCGCGATCTTTTTCATTAAGATGATGAGAACTTACCCCTAAATCAGCTAACAAGCCATCAATTTCATTAAGCTTGTGATATGAACAAAAATTTGCTAAATACTCAAAATTGGCCTCACAAAAAATTAAACGTGGATCATCAACCTTATTATCCAATGCATCCAAATCCTGATCAAAAGCTAATAAAATTCCTTTTTCACTTAGCTGGCTAAGAATTGCTCTTGAATGACCACCGCCGCCAAATGTGACATCAACGTATGTTCCGTCTGGATTTATATTTAACCCTTTAATGCACTCATCCAACATGACTGGAGCGTGATAACTATTCATCATCACCTCCATTCTTGTCTCCCATTACATCTTCAGCAAGTTCAGCAAAATCATCTGCATCTACATTCATCATTTCATTATAATGATTTAGACCCCAAATTTCTATACGATTACCATAAGCATAAAAGACAGCATCATTTTGAATTCCAGCATACTCACACAACTTTTTTGGAATCAGCATTCTTGAAGCATTATCTAAGTTGACCTCAGTCGCACCATTACTAAAATGCCGAATAAATAATCTATGTTTTTTATTAAAGTGATTCAATGAGCTCAAATTGCCAAGCTCAATATCCCAATCTTTTCGTGTGTATAGTGTAAGGCATTTTTCAAAACCTCGATTAACTACCAACTTATCAATTGCATCTTTTGGCAATTGCTTCTTCAAACCAGCTGGCAAAACTACCCGACCCTTGTCATCAAGCTTAGCAGCAAATTCTCCGATGTATAATGATTTGGACACGTTTTATTGGTTTAATGCTGTAAAAATAAAACCAATTTTCCCACTTTCTCCCACTATCTACCACTTTTTTACAAAAATAATCCACACAAAATGTTAAGTTGCTGATAATCAATAACTTGAATACTTAAACAGATTCCCACATTTTTCGTTTAATCGTTTAGAAACGGATTAATTTCATTAAAAAATGATCTAAAAGTAAATTTTATTCAAAAAAAAAGTGAGCCGTTAAGCTCACCTTTTTTTAATTTATTGAATTAACTAATCGATTTTATTTTCGATTATTTCTTCCTCGATTGTCGCGTCCTCTATTGTCTCTCCCACCTCTTCTATCACCACCATTTCGGTTGTTGTCTCTTCGCTCTCTTGGCGGACGTTCTACATATCCTTCAGGTTTTTCAAGAAGAACTTTTCTTGACAGACGAAGTTTACCGTTACGCTCATCGAACTCGATTAGCTTAACTTTTACTTCTTCGCCTTCCTCAAATACATCAGCCATGGACTCTAATCGTTCCCAGCTAATCTCTGATATGTGAAGTAATCCTTCTTTTCCAGGAAGAATTTCTACGAAAGCACCAAAATCAACAATTGACTTTATCTTACCAACATATTCTGTTCCTACTTCTGGATCCGTTATAATACCAAGAATCCATTCTTTCGCTGCCTCTATTGGACCACTACCAACACCAGAAATTTCTACAATACCAAAGTCGCCATCTTCTTCGATAGTTACTATAGCATCTGTTTCTTGCTGAATTTCTTGAATTACTTTCCCTCCAGAACCAATGACAGCACCAATTTTATCTTTAGGAATAGTCATTACTTCAATCTGAGGTGCGTGATCTTTCAACCCTTTGTTTGGTTTAGAAATGGTCTTTTCCATTTCGTTCAATATGTGCATACGACCTTCTTTGGCTTGCATGAGTGCCTCTTCAAGTACATCATACGATAAACCGTCCACTTTCATATCCATTTGGCATGCATATATACCATCTTCGTTGCCTACAACTTTGAAGTCCATATCTCCCAAATGGTCCTCGTCTCCTAGAATATCTGAAAGAATTGCATATCGACCTTTATCATCGGCTACCATACCCATTGCAATACCAGAAACTCCGGCTTTCACTTGAATACCAGCATCCATCATGGCCATACTACCAGCACATACTGTAGCCATAGAACTACTCCCATTGCTTTCTAAAATATCTGAAACGATTCGAAGTGTGTATGGAAAGTCGTCAGGTATCATGCGTTTGAGTCCACGCTCAGCTAAATTACCATGACCTATCTCACGTCTACCAGGACCTCGATTTGGTCTTGCTTCACCTACTGAAAATGAAGGGAAGTTATAATGTAACATAAATTTACTAAATGACTTCTCTTGATAATTATCAATCATCTGCTGATCTAGTTTAGAACCTAACGTAACCGATGTTAATGATTGCGTCTCACCTCTTGTAAATAGTGCAGATCCGTGAACGGATGGAAGGTAATCAACTTCTGTCCATATTTGACGTACTTCATTTAATGCTCTACCGTCTAACCTCTGCTTATTGTCCAACATCATATTACGTACAGCCTCTTTCTTTGATTTACCGAGATACCTTTTTATCATAGTCATTTTAGTATCATCCGTATCCTCTGGTAAGGAGTCTACATATTCATTATCAATGGCTTTAAACTTTTCGGCACGTTCTTCTTTAACAGAAGGTGTTTTGGCTGCATCATAGTATTTTTGATAGGTAGCATCCATAACCTGCTTCTTCAATTCATCCGAATTAGTCTCGTGATTATATTCTCTTGGTGTCTTTCGACCACCCATTTGATCACATAGTGCTAACTGTGCTGCACAATCATTTTTGATGTGGGTATGTGCAAATTTGAGAGCCTCAACCATTTCCTTTTCAGAAATACCGTTCATCTCACCCTCTACCATATTAATATCTGCAGCTGTTCCAGCTACCATCAAATCAACATCTGAGTCTGCCATTTGACTGGCATAAGGATTAATTAGCCACTCTCCATTAATTCTACCAACTCTGAGAGCAGAAACAGGACCTTCAAATGGAATATCTGTAATGGTTAGTGCTGCAGAGGCAGCTAAACCAACCAGTGCATCCGGCATAACCTCTGAATCAGCAGAAATTAATTGAATCATTACTTGAGTTTCAGAGTGATAATCAGATGGAAAAAGTGGTCGCAGTGTTCTATCTACAATTCTACAAACCAATATTTCTGCATTGGACAGTCTTCCTTCTCTTCTCAAAAAACCACCCGGAATTCTTCCTCCAGCAGCAAACTTTTCTTGATAATCTACAGACATGGGGAGAAAATCTACTCCATCTCTAGCGTCTTTGTTAGAAACTATCGTTGCCAATAGTTTTAATTTTCCTTGAGAAACTACTACAGATCCATGTGCCTGACGTGCTAATTTCCCAGTTTCGATGGTAATGTCTTTGCCATCACCATAACTTAATTTTTGTGTAAATACATTCATAATTGTGCGGAAATACCGCTATGTTATTTTTAAATTGTCAACCATTTTTTATCTGCTTGATTGAAATTTAAAGCTATTGTTACCGAATGGTAATATGCTAGAAATTATTCGACTTGAAAATAAAAAATGTGGCACAAATCTTTATGCCTTACTTCACTTTCACGGTTGGGACTTTCTCCAGAAACTTCTATCAGCCTATAATTAGGGGGATAAGGTTATTTTCTGATACCTAGTTGTTTGATAAGCTCTCTGTAATGAACAATATCTTTTTTAGCTATATAATTCAATAGAGATCTTCTTTTACCTACAAGTTTAACAAGTGTCAACTCTGTAGAAAAATCTTTTTTGTTCTTCTTGAGATGTTCTGTTAGGTGGGAAATTCTGTGTGTGAACAAAGCTACTTGTGCTTCCGCATGACCAGTATTTTTGGCATCTCCACCGTACTGTGCTATTATTTCTGATTTCTTTTCCGCTGTTAATCGCATCGTATATAATTAATAAATATTTCTATTTAAGGGGTGCAAAAGTATACTATTTTTTATGTAAATTTAGATTAAAGCTTAAAAAAATAGCAAAATCAATACCCCCCAGCCCATTTACGGACAAACCATTCCAAACTCAAAATCAGAAATATGACCCAAAATAGGAACTTAAAATGAATAAGTTCTGAATATTTATGTTGATCTAAAATCTGAGTTTTACCAAGTTTACTAACTGTTAAATCACGAACTAACGAATCCATTGACATGGGCTGATAGAAGCGACCATTTGTTTTGAACGCTATTTTATGAAGAATATCAAAGTTTGCAGTTTGATTCATCAATTCTTTTTGTGATTCAAGAACTACAAACGAACCATAATCCATTAATTTTTGACTACCAATAAAGGCACTTGCCTCATAGCTATATACCCCTGACTTTAAATTGCTTAATTCAAGACCATACTTCACATCCTTTTCACTCATGATATATTGATATTCTTTATTCAGATCATCCTTGAGCAAAACGTTAATTTCTTGCCCTTTCACGTACTCCAAAGCGTGATTGTATAATTCGCCTTGTAAGGAAATGATCTCTTTTGCTCCATATTCAGTTTTACTTGGCTGAACTCTCAACAACTTTTTGTTTTCTTTAACAGTCAAATATTGCAAGCCTTTATTTATTATAATCCTAGTCACATCGTGATTTTCATTTTGCTCATAATCTGTAAGTTTCCATTGCCAAATTCCTAAACCAGAAATTATGCCATAGCGATATCCATTCTCATTATGCATTATCCATAGCGGATCTCCGGTTTCAATATTTCCAATTTTTTGGTAAATAAAGACATCATTCTGTGAAAATCCATTCCAAACCCCATAAGGAAAAATCAATGGAGGAAACTGATTAATATTTTGAGCTTTTTCTTTGAGATCAAAATAGTTGAATTCGGGATTCAAAACAGGCAATGTCGAGATCATACTATTACCCATGCTTCTATACTTGATATTTTGACTCCCTGCATTAAAATAGTTTGGCTTGAATTGATCACCGACAACACACAATACGGGAACTCCTTTTGCTCTTAGATTTTCGAATAGATCCAATTGACTTCGATCAGAAAACCAATTGAATAAAACTACCAAATCAAGCTGGTCATTAACCATAAATTTTTTCATTTTAACAGCAACATCATAATTCATATTTGAGCCAATGGTAGATCGCAACATTCCAATGTCAGGGTGTGGCATTTTACTCCAAATCTGAACCTTTCTATTACCATCAATAACGTCAATATAAAATGTAAACGAATTATTTTGAATGTTTTTCTCTTCATCGAATACAGTCAATTTAATGTCAATTCTATTTGACCCAATTTTAGTTGCTTCAGTGGTAAAATAAATTTCTTTAAAAAAATGATTGGTCGACAAGAATACATCCTTTTGTTGCACCTCTCTACCATTCATTTTAACTTGAATTGAGGCATTCTTTCCCTTCAATTTATCTGCTTTTAATTCCACTTCATAAGTAAATTCGCTCCCCAAATATGCCATAGAATTACATATCACATTCTGAACACCTAAATCTGCATACCTATTTGTATCTCCTATCCCCAATGTGTAGATTGGAACATTATAATTTTCTGCAACGTTTTGTGGATTAATACCCGCATTGTTAATACCATCTGTCATCAAGATGACTCCCGCTAAATTCTGATTGAAATATTGTGACTTTATCTCCCGAAGGGCCCCACCAATATTAGATTCCTCGCCATCAAATTTTAGATTATCACTATTAATGAATTTGAGGGACCTATCAAAAAATAGATAATCAACTTGATATTCATCCTCTATTTTTTCCTTCAGGTCAAGTAAGCGATTGACAATACGCTGACTGGAATCTTTCATTATTGCCATCGATTCAGAGTCATCAATAAGCATAACCAAAGTAGGTTTTTGTTTAACAAAGTTAATGTGCTTGACGACTGGCTCAAGCAAGAGAAATGATAACAATACAGTGAGAAAGAAACGACAAAATGCTAGAATATTTCTTACACTTAAATTGAGACTACTACCATTTTTTGAATCATAAAAATATAGCATCCAAGCATACAAGATACCCATGCCTACAGAGGCAACAATCAACCACATAGGGTAAGCTATATTTAGATCCCATTTCACGGCTGTAAAATTAGTTCGCACAAACGATTTATCCATTGAATAGATCATAAATAATATTTGAATTGTAATAAATAAGTGAAACATTTTGGTAGTAGATGAGTTAATAGATAATTACCTTTGCAACGTGATAGAAACAGATATTATCATTATTGGAGCTGGACCTACAGGTTTATTTGCTGTCTTTGAGGCTGGACTTCTCAAATTGAAATGCCATTTAATAGACTATCTCCCACAACCTGGCGGGCAACTGGCTGAAATTTATCCGAAAAAACCCATCTATGATATCCCTGGGTTTCCAAGTATTCTTGCTGGTGATTTAGTAGATAATCTGGTCAAACAGTCCAAGCCATTCAATCCGGGATTCACACTTGGGGAAAGGGCAGAAAATATTATAAAAACAGATGACAATCAGTTTATTGTAACTACAGATCGTGGCACACAACACAAAGCACCAAATATCATGATTGCAGGTGGTCTTGGGTGTTTTGCTCCAAGAAAACCCGAATTAATTAATCTGGAAAAATTTGAAGACCATGGAGTGGAATACATTATCAAAGATCCAGAGGTGTATCGTAATAAAAAAATCATTATCGCAGGTGGTGGAGATAGTGCTTTAGACTGGACTATTTTTCTGGCAGATGTAGCTAGTGAAGTAACTTTAGTCCATCGAAGAAAACAATTTCGTGGGGCTTTAGATTCTGTAGAAAAGGTTGATCAACTTGCAAGTCAAGGTAAGATTCAATTAATTAAGGAAGCACAAGTTACTTGCCTTAACGGGGGCGACCAACTGACCAGTATTGAAGTTACTCCCAAAAATCAAGAAGCTATCAAAATAAATACAGATTACTTCATTCCATTATTTGGTCTAAGTCCAAAACTTGGACCTATCAAAGAATGGGGACTTGATTTAGGGAAAGAAGCCATTCTTGTAGACACAAAAGACTACCAGACAAATGTGCCCGGAATCTTTGCAGTTGGGGATATCAATCAATATGAAGGTAAACTCAAATTGATTTTATGCGGTTTTCATGAGGTAACTTTAGCTGTACAAAGCTGTTATAAACGAATTTTTCCAGATAAAAAATTAGTCCTAAAATACACCACAGTTATGGGTGATCCAAGTGCTAAACAACATGAAAATATATCACAATAATCGCTGTTCCAAAAGCAGACAATGCTTAGCTTTAATTGGAAATTCAAACGTCCAAATAGTAGATTATATCAAACAACCGCTATCATTTGATGAGCTAAAAGCACTTGTTTCAAAAATTGGCATACAACCTGCAGAACTAATTCGAACAAATGAAACTATTTGGAAAGAAAATTTCAAAGGAAAAAAAATGAGTAACAATGATTACATAACGGCAATGATTGATAACCCAAAACTTATGGAAAGACCTATTGTTGAGACAAAAGATAAAGCAATAGTCTGCAGACCCCCAGAGCTCGTAATGGAGCTTATCTAAATCTTACCAGATTTAATATGTATATCCCGTTGAGGAAATGGCATCTCTATTTGATGACTATCAAGAGCTTTCTTTACTGCCTCGTTTGCTGCAAAATATGCTTCCATATAATCAACTGACTTGGCATAAGGCCTAAAAGCAATATTTACCGAACTATCTCCAAAGCCCAAAACACCAATAAATGGTTCTGGCTTATCTAAGATTATGGGTACTGCATTTAATGCATCAGATATTACTTTTTTTGCTTTGTCTATGTCTTGATCATAGGCAATTCCAACTGAAAGATCAATTCTTCGATTATTCTCTTTCGTATAGTTCAGTACCTTATTATTTGCAACTTGACCATTAGGGAGAACAGCTGTGTTATCATCAGGGGTTGAAATCATAGTGTAAAGAATAGTGATCGACTGAACGGTTCCTTTAATTCCGTCTATTTCAATCACGTCTCCTACTTTGAATGGCTTAAAAAATAAAATAACAACTCCACCAGCAAAATGGGATAAGCTCCCCTGAAGAGCTAATCCAATAGCTAATGACCCTGCTCCAAGCATAGCAACAAAACTGGTGGTAGCAATACCTAAAATAGATGCCACACTAATAAGTAGCAACACCCTAAGTGAAAATCTTGTGACACTGCACAAGAAAGGTACTAATGTAACTTCTATGGATGTAGCCTTTAATTTTCGCTCTAACCATTTAGTAAATCTACCTATAAACCACCATCCTCCAACTAATAAAAAAAGCCCGATCGCTAATTTTGGTAAATAGTTGGTAGCCATAGAGGCAAATACTTCAAAACTTTCTTGAATCTGTTCTTTATTCATTTATGTACATGCAATTTTAACAAAATATGAATAAATATTACTACCTGAAGCCATAGATTAAAATTACACAATTATCTTCGCTGTTTCATATTACCATGAAGATATCCTACAACTGGCTTAAACAGCTGATAAATATCGATTTACCATTAGAAGAAGTTTGTGATAAACTTACCATGAGTGGACTCGAAGTAGAACATGTCATAGAAACAGAATCGATTAAAGGTGGACTCAAAAATCTAATTGTTGGTGAGGTGATGTCTAAAACTAAACATCCAAATGCTGACTCTTTGAATCTAACAACTGTAGATATTGGTACAGAGGGTTTACTTTCTATTATGTGTGGTGCAAAGAATGTTGCTGTAGGTCAAAAAGTAGTCGTTGCTCCAATTGGCACAATAATTCATACAGACACGGACAACTTCCAAATTAAAAAGGCAAAAATCAGAGGGGAAGTCTCTGAGGGAATGATATGTGCTGAAAACGAAATAGGATTAGGCTCTAATCATGACGGCATCCTTGTTTTAGATAATCAAATTAAAACAGGTACACCATTAACTAATCTTTATGATGTTGAAACAGATCAACAAATTGAAATAGCTATTATCCCAAACAGAGGTGATGCCATATCTCACCTTGGCGTAGCTCGAGAATTACAAGCTCTTACCGGAGTTAAGTATAAGAAACCTACCGTTGATAAAATAGATGCTCGTGGATCCATGCGTGTTGATGTGAGTATTGAAGACCCCCAGGCTTGTCCAAGGTATGCTGGTATAACATTATCATCGGTAGAAGTAAAAGAATCTCCAGAGTGGTTAAAAAAACGTCTGCTATCGATTGATTTAAAGCCGATAAATAACATTGTGGATGTAACTAATTTTATCCAGCATGAAATTGGACAACCACTACATGTATTTGACTATGCCAAAATTCAAGAAAGCAAAATTATACCCCGATTTGCTCAACCCGGTGAAAAAATTATAACCCTAGATGGTGAAGAGCGTAACCTCGACGAAAATCACTTCGTTATTGCCGACTCATTTCAACCCATCGCACTTGCTGGTGTTCTTGGAGGTGCAGATTCTGGTGTAACAGAATTAACAAACTCCATCTTTATTGAAAGTGCCTATTTCAATCCTGCTGCTGTTCGTAAAACTGCCAAAAGTTTTGGTTTAAATACCGATGCTAGCTATCGATTTGAAAGAGGAACTGACCCAGAAATGGTTGAATTTGGTCTTATTAGAGCCGTCAACCTAATTTTGGAATTGGCTGGAGGAGAAATTAACTCCGAAATCGTTGATATTTACCCAGAAGTCATTCAACCTCGACAAATCGAAATCAAATTTGATGAGTTCAACCGATTTATTGGTTATGAAATACCAAAAGAAAAAGCCATTGAAATCCTTAAAGACTTAGAAATCAAAATCCTAGCTAATAATGATATTAATGTTTTACTAGAAGTCCCAAGATATCGCCCTGATATTGAAAGACCTGTTGATATTTATGAGGAAATACTCAGAGTTTATGGGTTTGACAACATTCCCATACCAGAAAAAGTAAATTACATTCCATCCAATATTGATAAAAACGCACCCAACAAGCTAAAGACTAAAATTAGTAACTATCTGGCTAACATTGGCTTCAATGAAATTATGAATAACTCATTGGTTCCATCACGGATGTACAATGAAGATGAACTGAAAGATGCTGTCAATATGCTCAATCCCTTGAGTATTGATATGGACATCATGAGAATGGAGTTAGCTAATTCTGCACTCGAATCTGTGGCATATAATTTGAATAGAAAAAATTCAGATTTAAAGTTTTTTGAATTTGGTAAAACGTACAGAAAAAAAGAAGATAAATACATTGAAAAAGAAATCTTACAGCTAACATTTTCTGGCAAACGTCACCCTGAACATTGGAGCATTAAAAACTCAGAACTTACTCATAATGAGCTTATTGCTGTTGCTCAAGGCATTGGTGAAAAGCTAAATATATCTAAGAGCAAAATAAAAAAGATAATAAAGCTCGAGAATATCACTCCAGAGCAGATGAAGTTTCATGGATTAAAACAAGAAGTTATCACACTGAGTATCGATTGGGATGCGTGTATTCATAAAGCAAACTCAACAATTCAACTCAAAGAAATTCCTAAATATCCAATTGTCCGCAGGGATCTTTCAATAGTACTTTCCAAAAAGACAAGCTATGATGATGTACTAAAGGTAGCAAAAGTATCCTTGCAACAAAAACTAACAGATACTCTCCTATTTGATGTATACCAAGGGAAACCGCTTAATGAAAATCAAAAGTCATTTTCTGTAGCTTTTTTCTTATATGATCCTAAGAAAACAATGGAAGATTCAGAAATCGATCATTTAATGCAAAAACTTATTCTTAACTTGGAGAAAAACTTAAATGCTATCATAAGAAAATAATGGAATTACTTGCTCGTTTAGAACATATTGAGTTAAAAATTACTCAAATTAAAGAGCAGAATAAAAAACTGATAATTGAAAATGAACAACTCAAAAATGAAAAATTAGGACTTCAAATCAAACTAGAAGATGCTGCTCAAAAGTTGAAAAACCTTGAGGAAACAAATAAAATTATTAAACTTGCACATAGCATCGATAATCCATTGGATCGTGCTAAGTTTATCAAAAAGATAGACCGAATGATTCACGAAATTGATCAATGCATAGAATTAATTAACCTATAAACTAACCCAGAAACAGACTAAATGTCTGAACAAGAGATTTCCATAAAAGTCAATATCTGCGATCGATTTTATCCACTACGCATCAAAACCTCTGAAGAAGAAGGTGTTAGAAGTGCTGTGAATAGTATTAATGAACGAGCCAAACACTACAATCAAAACTTTTCGATTCAAGACAAGCAAGACGCTTTGTCTATGGTTGCACTAGAATTTGCATCGGGTCAAAATAAAACCATAGCAGAATCAAATGACTTTAAAACCCTAAATACTAAACTTAAAAGACTAGAGCAATTGCTTGAAATCTAGAAACAGTTAAACAAGGAAATCTCAACATTCAGTCATTCAGATCTTTTTCTATACCTAAAAAAGAAAAATGATAGAAGCAATAATTGCAGTCGTAGCATTGGCTTTAGGTGGAGGAATAGCTTGGACAATAGCTTCCAAGAATTCAAGCACAAAAGCAGCCGAAATGAAGTCCAAAGCAGAAATAATTCTCAAAGAAGCTCACGCCAAGGCAAACTCATACAAAAGAGAACGAGAATTAGAAGCCAAAGAGAAGTTCCTAAAGCTCAAAAATGAACACCAACAATTTACTCGAAATAAGGACCGAGAGATTGAGCAAAAACTTAACGAAATTAAGCGTAAAGAACAGAGCTTGGATTCTAAAATTGATAATAACAACCAAAAAGAAAAAGAACTTGATTCAGTCAAAAAGAACCTGAATAATCAACTTGAAATCATAAAAGAAAAACAACAAGAACTAAAAGAACAAATTGGTGCTCAGATATCTCAACTGGAAAAAATAGCGGGTTTGAGCAAAGAAGAAGCCAAATCACAAATGATAGAAGCTGTGGCAAAAGATGCTCATACAGAGGCTCTTGCACAACAAAAACTCATTATTGAAGAAGCCAAACTCACAGCAAATAAAGATGCCAAACGAATGATTCTTCAGACCATACAACGAACAGCTGCTGAACAAGCCATCGAGAATTCTGTAACTGTATTTAACATTGACAATGACGATGTAAAAGGACGTATCATTGGTCGAGAAGGTAGAAATATTCGTGCACTAGAGGCTGCAACTGGAATAGAAATTATAGTAGACGATACACCAGAAGCAATCATATTATCAGGATTTGATCCTGTTCGAAGAGAAATTGCAAGACTATCACTGCATCGCTTAGTTGCTGATGGTAGAATTCATCCTGCACGCATTGAGGAAGTGGTAGCAAAAACTAAAAAGGATGTAGATCAAGAAATTGTTGAATATGGTGAACAGGCTGTCATAGACTTAGGTGTTAATGGATTGCATCCTGAACTGATTCGAATGGTTGGAAGAATGCGATTTAGATCATCCTATGGGCAAAATCTTCTCAAACATAGTAGAGAGGTCGCTAACCTGTGTGCTACTATGGCTGCAGAGTTTGGTCTAGATGCGAAACGTGCAAAACGTGCCGGATTGCTTCATGACATTGGTAAGGTGCCTGATACAGACAGTGAAATGCCACACGCTCTTCTTGGAATGAAGCTATGTGAAAAATTTGGCGAACATCCTGAAGTTTGTAACGCTGTAGGTGCTCACCACGATGAAATTGAAATGACAAACCTCTTCTCACCCATTGTTCAGGCATGTGATGCCATAAGTGGCTCCCGACCAGGTGCAAGAAGAGAGGATAGTGAAAGCTACATTAAACGATTACAAGATCTTGAGAAACTTGCTATTGGCTTTAACGGTGTAGAAAATGCATTTGCTATCCAAGCGGGTAGAGAACTTCGAGTGATTGTGGATAGCGATAGCCTGGATGATAAAAGTGCCGATTTGTTATCATTTGATATCTCCCAAAAAATCATGAAAGAGATGATTTATCCCGGTCAAATAAAAGTTACAGTTATTCGGGAACGAAGAGCTGTGGCTTTTGCTAAGTAATTATTCTAAATCAATATTTTATTCAAATATGACCAACATCATATTTGAAGTGCTAATTATTAAAAACAACAATACACAAAACAATTCTTCGATTGTGATTGTTTAAATATTGGATCAATTAACTTGTGTTAACGAGTTAAATTTATCTTATCATAATAGTACAATGATTACTCGGATGATTACCATCAAGTAGTCAACAAAAATCAGTTTAGTTTTTTGGTTTAAGCTAACGAGTGGACCGCACCCTAATGGTGCGGTTCTTTTTTTGTATAATACTATACTCGATACTTATAACTTATTTTTGCTATCCAAAACACAGCCAAAAGCAAATGAATAATTTGGTACTTACCAACATAAAGCAACTGATCGGAATTACAGAAAATTCAAAAGAGGTAAAAAAAGGAAACTCACAAGGTGATGTTCAAACCATAAAAAACGCATACTTGGTTATTAGAGATGGAATAATTCAGGATTTTGGTCAAATGAATGATTGCCCAAATACAGAGTTAACTTCTCATGATTGTACTAATCAATTGGTCATGCCAATGTATGTTGATTCTCATACCCACCTCGTTTTTGCTAAGAGCAGGAGTGATGAAATGAAGATGCGACTGCAAGGAAAATCTTATCAAGAAATTGCTGAAGCTGGTGGTGGAATACTTAACTCCGCTAAAAAGCTTCATAAAATGAGTGAACAACAACTCTATAACGATGCACACTTGCGACTGGAGCAGGTTATCAAAAGTGGAACGGGAGCTATCGAAATAAAAAGTGGCTATGGCCTCAACATCGAGGACGAAATGAAGATGTTACGAGTCATTCGAGTTCTCAAACAACTATCACCCATCCCAATTAAGTCTACATTTTTGGGTGCACACGCGATTCCGGAGGAATTCAAGAATAACAAAGCAGCATATATGTATCTCGTATGCAATGAAATGTTGCCTCGCATAGCTGGTGAAAATCTAGCAGATTTTATTGATATTTTTTGTGAAATAGGGTATTTTGATTTGGACGATTTAAAACAAATTATCGAAGCGGGCGATAAATTCGGAATTAAAGCCAAGGTTCACGTCAACCAGTTCAGTAGCTTTGGTGCTGTTCAACTTGCATGCTCATATGGGGCATTATCCTTAGACCACCTTGAAGTTATGAATAAAGAAGATTATGTTGCCCTTGAAAATTCCAACACATTAGCTACAGCTTTGCCATTATGCTCTATGTTCTTGGATATTCCATACTCGCCAGCTAAACAACTTATCAAGCGAAACATACCCCTTGTATTAGCGAGTGACTTCAATCCAGGATCTGCTCCTAGTAGCAACCTAAATCTTGTATTTGCTCTGGCATGTTCACAAATGAAACTTACTCCAGAAGAAGCATTTAATGCATTAACCTATAATGCCGCATTTGCCATAAATGTTCAAGATGAAGTGGGGAGTATTCAAGTTGGCAAAAAAGCTAATCTCATCATCACAAAACCTGCAAATGGACTTGAAGACATCCCCTACTGGTTTGGAGAAAATATGATCAGCAGTGTGATTGTGTAATAATTAGTATGCTCTATCTGAACTCCCTTGCATGAAATAAACAAAGCTACGATTCACGACTTGATTGCCCCCTGGAGTCGGGTAATTCCCAGAGAAATACCAATCACCTAAATGATTAGGGCACGAAGCGTGCAGATTATCAATGGATTGGTAAACAATTTCAACATCTGCTTGAATGTCATCAGGAGTTACAAGCAAAGCAATCTCATTTTCAATTTCTTCATCAGTAAATTGATCATAAAGCATTTTTACTTTATTTTGCATTTGTACAATTGGTTTTTTGAGTTCCTCTTGGCAAGCATCCTGGACCTTATCCAGAAAAGCTAAATTATTGTTTTTTTCTAAGAGACTTTTGACTGCTTTAAATGCAATGAACTCATTCATTCTACTCATGTCAATTCCATAGCAATCAGGGTACTTAATAATTGGTGCCGATGATGCAACGATAATTTTTTTAGGACCTAAACGGTCTAAAATACGAAGGATACTCTTCTTCAATGTTGTCCCTCTAACAATACTATCATCAACCACCACTAAAGTATCTGTCTGCTTCACTAAACCGTAGGTGACATCATAGCCATTTCCTACTAAATCGTCTCTACCCTCATCTTGAGCAATAAAAGTTCGAATTTTAGCATCTTTAACTAGCAGTTTCTCTCGCCTGATTTTTACAGATAACAGCTTATCAATTTCTTCAGGTTGTGCATTAGACCCTAGTTTCAGAATGGCCTCCCTCTTCCATTTATCCAAGTATTTGTATATTCCATCTACTAAACCATAATAGGATGTAGCAGCAGTATTAGGTATATATGAAAATACCGTAGATCGTATATCATAATCCAAACGTTTAAGTATTTTTCTTGCAAGTTTTCTACCCAATCTTTTTCGTTCTTCATGGATTTTTCCATCGCTACCTCTTGAAAAATAGATGCGTTCAAAGCTACAAGATAGGCGTTTAAGTGGAGTCAGTATTTGTTTCTCCTGAAAACTTCCATCACATGCAATAATCAGAGCTGAACCCGGAGTAACTTCTTTGAGATCTTCCTGTTGTAAGTCAAATGCTGTTTGAATAGCTGAACGCTCACTAGCTACAACTACTATTTCATCATTTGCCCAATAATAATTCGGTCGAATCCCATTCGGGTCTCTCATTACAAATGCATTTCCATCACCAATAAGTCCAACCATATTATATCCCCCATCTACATTTTTGAATGCATTCTTGAGGACGTATTCAAGATCTAGGTTATTTTTAATTTTATCCGCTATAGCAAGACTATCCATCCCATCTTTTTTAAAATCATGATACAACCGAGCATTTTCTTCATCCAGAAAATGACCAATTTTTTCAAGCATGGTTACATTATCACTAATTTCTTTGGGATGTTGCCCCAAATCAATGAGCTGTCGATACATGGCTTGCACATTCGTCATATTATAATTTCCTGCAAGAACAAGATTTCTACTCATCCAATTGTTTTGGCGAAGAAACGGATGTACATTTTCAATGCTATTTTTCCCGTGCGTAGCATACCTAAGATGTCCTAATAATAACTCTCCAGCATAAGGATATTTTTTTCTTAACCAGGAAGTGTTATTCACTTTTTCGGGATTTAATGAACGGTATCTCTTATTCAGTCGATCAAATAGCGTACTCACTGCACCTGAACCTATAGCACGCTCACGAGCAATATAACGACTACCGTACTCAGGATTAAGCTTTATAGCTGCAAGACCTGCTCCATCCTGGCCTCTATTAAGTTGCTTGCTCATTAACATCTGAAGTTTCTTTAACCCGTACAACTCTGTTCCATATTTATCCCGGTAAAATTCTAATGGTTTTCTTAATCGAATTAAGGCTACTCCACACTCGTGTTTTATTGGATCACTCATACAGCTAAAATGATAAAACAAATGTATAACTTTGAACCATTAATAAGTTACAATTTTGAAAATACTAATTCTAAACGGACCCAATCTTAACTTGCTCGGCAAAAGAGAGCCAAATATCTATGGTGCCACTAGTTTTGAAGTGTTTTTAAAAGAAGCCAAAAATGAATTTTCAAACCACGAAATTGACTATTATCAAAGTAACATAGAAGGTGAAATCATAGATACCCTTCAAAAAGCAGAACACCATAATTTCTCTGGAATTATCATTAATTTAGGAGGATATACCCATACTTCAGTCGCTATTGCAGACACAGTAGCAAGCATATCTGTTCCTGTAATTTCCGTTCATATATCTAATATCTACCAAAGGGAATCTGAACGCCATAAAGAGCTTAGTGCACAATACGTTCATGGGGGAGTTTTTGGATTAGGAATTAATGGTTATCGACTAGCCATTCAACATTTGGTAAGTCTTTGAATTTAGTTTTTTTACGAAAAAAATACAACCATACAACGGAGTGATTGTATAATCTAGGCCGAGTTATTCGATTAGCTTGAATTTGTTTTCTTTTAACAATTGAAGATTTTAAGCTTGACCAAAAAGAAAAATGTGCTTTAAGCACGGTCAAAAATAATTTGGGTTTACCATCTAAAACAAATTTTAAAGCAGAAATTCCATCCAAAATCATCCGCCAAAATAATGTCCCTAACCAAAATGATGAAGCTAAATTTTTAGTTATTAAAATAAGATTATTCCTATAGTTAAGGAAGTATTTAAATGAAGATCCCTCACTCAATGTACCTCCACCTAAATGATATACCTCTGATTTTGGTTCAACATATATTTCATGACCCAAATTTTGCATTCGCCAACAAAGATCGATTTCTTCCATGTGAGCAAATAAGTCATCGTCAAAACCACCAGAATTATGAAAAACATCTGCACGAACAAATAAACATGCACCTGCAGCCCAAAAAATAGAGGTAGTATCATCGTATTGACCTATATCTTGCTCTAAACTGTCAAAGATTCTTCCTCTACAAAATGGATACCCCCATCTATCAATGAAGCCGCCACTTGCACCAGCGTATTCAAAATATTGAGCTCTTTTGTCATCCAGAATCTTGGGTTGAATTGCTCCAATTTTTGGATTTGCTTGTGCTAAATCAACCAGGGGCCTCAACCATGATTTTGATACTCGAACATCGCTATTGATGAGCACATAATATTCTGCTTCAATCTGATCCAAAGCCCAATTATACCCACCAGCGTACCCTCTATTTTCTGAAGATTTTAGAATATGAATCTGTTGATGAAACTGGCTTTTCAAAAAAGAAACCGAATTGTCAGTCGAGGCATTATCAACTACCCATACATCCATATTATCAAAATCTGTTGCTAATATGTCAGGAAGATACTTTTCAAGTAATTCTTGAGTATTATAGTTTAGTATAACGACTGCTACTTTAGGGCTAGGCATAGGAAAATTCTAGTTCTTCTTTCTAAAAATAAACTTCATACTTTCTTTATGAACCAGCAAAATACAAAATGAGTCTGATTGAGTTGTAAACTGTTTTTTAAAGGCACTCTTTTTTTCGTCTAAGATAATTTTTCGAGCTACTAACTCTTCCATTGTACTTGCTGAAAAACTAAAACTTGTTTTATACTCTTTCTTGTCTATTACTTTTTGAGCTATTGCAATTTCTTCTTCATGAGCTAATAAAATGGGAAAATTAGAATACCCGCCATCAACGATCGCCTTTACAGTTTCGTTTAATTCTTTCTTGAGCAGCTTTATATCTCCATCCAACGACTGCAAAAGTTCTTGTTCGTTGGGATTAATAATATTTTCCATTTATATAATATTCCTCAAATTTCTATAATATTTGAATATCATTTACAAAAATGAAAAATAAAAGTCTCAAATTCATTACAATTTTTAATATTGGAAATCGATAAACTTCAATTTAAACCAGTCAGTTACTCAGACGATATTTCAAATCTTGCCCTCATGGCAAAAGAAATTTGGGAAGAACATTATACTCCTATCATAGGAAAAGATCAAGTAAATTATATGATTGATAAGTTTCAATCTGAATCAGCCATTATTCAGCAAATTAAAGATGATTATGACTATTTCATTGTTAGTAGATATAGCCAACACATTGGTTATCTGTGTTTTATTAAAAATAACGAAATTAATTCCCTTTTTCTAAGTAAAATCTATCTAAAAAAACCTTTTCGAAGAATGGGATATGGAAGAGAAATGTTTGAATTTGTAAAAAGACAAGCATCCAAAAAAAGATATCAATCCATAACTCTAACAGTAAACAAGTACAATAAAAACACCATACGTGCATACCAAAAATACGGATTTGTTAAAAAAAGAGAACTCGTAATTGATATCGGAAACGGGTTTGTTATGGATGACTTTGAGATGATCTACGAAATCAAGTAGTTGATCTCAATTCCAATAATACTACGTTCTCAACATGATGCGTTTGCGGGAACATGTCAACCGCTTGAGATTTAACAACTTGATAGGTTGAGTCTAATATAGCGAGGTCCCGTGCTTGAGTCGCAGGATTACAACTCACATAAACCAATTTTGGACTTTTTATCTCGCTAAGATACTCTACCACCTTGGGATGCATTCCACTTCGTGGTGGATCCGTTATAATAATATCAGGGCTACCATGTTTGGCATAAAATTGAGGGTTGAATACATCTTTCATATCCCCAACTAGAAACTCAACATTATTAATATTATTAATCGACGCATTTACTTTAGCAGCTGCAATAGCCTCATCAATAATCTCAACACCAATTGCCTTTTTTGCTTTAGCAGCAGCTAAACATGTAATTGTTCCTGTTCCACAATACAAATCATAAACCACATCATTTTCTGTGATTTCTGCAAAGTCCACTGCCACTTGATACAGCTTTTCTGCTTGAATGGGATTAGTCTGGAAAAAAGATTTAGGAGATATATTAAACTTTAGCCCATTGAGTTCTTCTTGTATCTCAAAATTTCCCTTGTAACTAATAAATGTCTGATCAAATGTGCTATCATTCAACTTTTCATTTATGCAGTAATTTAATGCATATGGATCGAATTTTTCATGGATTGCATTCAAAAGAAGGTTTCTGTTTTCAGGCTCGTCTTTTGCAAAAATTACATTAATCATCCAATCTCCTTTTCGAGTGTTTCTTAACATCAAATTTCTCATCAAACCAGTATGCTCTCTTAGATCGTAAAATGTGAAGCCATTTTCAATACAGAATTCATAGATAAAATTTCGAATATCATTACCCAGCTCATCTTGCAACCAACATTTATTTATTGCCAATACCTTATCGAATCTTCCAGGTGCATGAAATCCTAAAGCATTTGTATGCTCTAATTCAGCTAAGGTTTCATCTTCATATAACCACCGTTTATTTGAGAACGTATATTCCATTTTATTACGGTAAAATTGCTGAGAATTTGAACCCATAATAGGAAGCTTTTCGCCCACTTCAATTTTTCCAATTCTTTGGAGGCAATCGTCTGCCCATTGATCTTTAAGTGTCAATTGTGAGGCATATTCGATGTGTTGCCATTTGCAACCTCCACAGGTTCCGTAATGATCACAGAATGAATCAACTCTTAATTCGGACGATCGGTGAAGTTTGGTGATTTTAGCTAAACTAAACTTTTTCTTACGGCCAACGATTTCAAGGTCGACTATGTCACCTGGTGCACCATATTTTACAAAAATCACCTTTCCGTCAATCTTGGCTAAAGCATGACCCTCTCCGCCCGCAGCAACCAATTCTACATTTTCAAAATGCTTTTGCTTTTGTTTCCTTCTTTCCACTAATTATTGGTCTATTTTTCGTTTATGAACTGATTTAACTTGGGGTGTTATTTGTTTTTGTTATGCAATTCATACTGATACTTTTCCACGTCATTTAACGTAGCTCCAAATTGAGAAACATCCTGATATCCTGGCATTTGAAACAGCTTTGCATCTTGAGGAACAAAAAAGAAAAAAGTAGGATATCCCGATGGCTTATTATTGGACAAAGCCATTAATAACTGACGACCACTCAAAGAATCCTTTGTGCCGGCATAATATTTACCAGGTTTTTCAGGATTAAACTTGATAGCGATGTAATTGTCATTGATTCTTTCAATAATTTTCGGATCTGAAAATGTCTTCTTATCCATGACCTTACACCAACCACACCAATCAGTGTAACAATCAATTACCGCTATCTTCCCTGTCTGTTGAGCCAATGCTAATCCAGTATTAAAATCTACCCATTTAATTTTTTGAGGTTCACCCACGTAGGAGGATGCCCCAAGAACAAATGGAAGAAAAAAAATCATTGTAACTATACGTATCATAAATAATTCTACAAAGATAACTCAATACATTAAGTTTAATTATGGACATTAACCTATTTTATAATGGTTTAACAACCTCAAATGACTCGAATATTACAGCTAAATCGAAGCATATCGGCAACAAATCAATTATTTTCGCATGAGTAGAGTTTCTGAAATAATTGAATAACAATAAGCTCATAAATCGATTAGAATACTTCATAAAGAAGTATTACCAAAACCAACTGTTAAAAGGGATTATAATCTGCATATCAATAATAATTATCGCTTTTTTTACGCTTAGTTTTTCTGAATATATGGGAAGATTTGAAATTCAAACTCGAACTTACCTTTTTTATACATTGGTAGTGCTTTCAATCTTAGTTTTAGTCCAATACATTATTCTTCCAATTTTAGGTTTAATTAACATAAAAAGAAATTTTGGATACTCCGAAGCTGCAACGCTAATTGGAAACCATTTTCCTGAGGTTCAAGACAAGCTAATTAACACCTTACAACTCCAAGAAAAAGTAAATAATTCCAATCAACAATTGCTCATTGCCAGCATTGATCAAAGAATTAAAAATTTAAGTCCAATATCATTTGCCAAAGCTATACCATATAAGGAAAATATTGCCTATATAAAATATGCTTTACTTCCAGCAATTCTTTTGTTATTCATTTTACTTACAACACCTGGATTTAAAAAAAGTAGTCAACGAATCGTACAATATAAAACCCATTTTGAAATCGAGGCTCCCTTTGAGTTTGAGTCGGATTTAGAAAAAGTTGTGGCTATTCAAAATGAGGATATCAAAATACAATTAAACACAAAAGGAAAACAAATCCCTCAAGATGCCTATCTACGAATTGGCACCTATAAGTACAAGATGAAAATGGATAAACTAGGGTCTTTTTCATATCGACTTCGTAACGTTCAAAAAACAGAAAAAATATACTTTGAAGCTGGTGGGTTTTCTAGCAGAGAATATCTTCTAAATGTAGTCCCTAAGCCAAGGCTAATTAACACATACACTAAATTAATTTATCCTAAGTATCTTAATTTGGATAATGGTGTGGTGGAGAATATTGGAGAAATAAATGTTCCTGCAGGAACTATCATTGAGTGGAATATTCAAACTAAAAATGTTAATAGACTGATAATTAACCCTTCCAATGATACATTATCTCCGATAGATAATAACACTCAAGTTCGTAGGCGTTTTCTGAAATCAAGCAGATTGAACATTACCTCACAAAATAACTTAATAAAAAAGGGTGACTCCATAAACTTCTCCATTCGAGTTTCTCCTGACCTGTACCCTTCTATTGAAGTAAACTTACAAAAAGATAGCTTGAGTCAGAAAATTTTATATTTCATGGGTAGTATTTCAGACGATCACGGTTTCGATAAACTCCAGTTTCATTATACCCATTTAAGAGATGAAAAGTATTTAATAAGTGATTCAAATAATATCGAGATACCAATTAATCTTTCCCAAATTAATCAAAAATTTTATCACCTATGGAATTTGGATGCCATTGAAGCCCAACCCGATGATAAAATTGAATACTATTTTAAGATTTGGGATAATGATGAGGTAAATGGATCAAAGTACACTCAAACACCTATAGCTAATTATAAGATCCCATCTTTGAAAGAAATTGAGAAATTAACTGAAAAACTTAATCAAGAAATCAAAGAATCATTAAATGATGCCCAATCAAAATCTAAAAATTTAGAAGAACAGATAAAGAGTGTCGAAAAAATGCTCACAGAAAAAAAGAATTTGGACTGGAACGATAAAAGAAAAATCCAAGAATTGCTTGAAAAGAAAAAATCCATTCAGGAAAAACTAAAAAACTCAATCCAAAAAAACATCGAAAAAAATTTTAAGGAGAATGAGTTTAATCCTATTCAAGAGGAACTTCTAGAAAAACAAAAAAAACTTGAAAAAATCATGAACGATGTGCTTGATGATAAAACCCAAAAACTAATGGATAAAATTCAAGAGCTATTAGAAAAAAATAAGAAAGATGAAATTCAGAATGCTCTTCAAAAGTTAAAATTTGATGAGAAACAAATGAATAAGGAAATGGATAGACTATTAGAGTTATTCAAAGAACTTGAGCTCGAAAAGAAGTTATTAGATACCATTGATAAACTTAATCAACTAGCAAAACAAGAAAAAAAACTTGCATCAAAAACAAACAAGAAAGAAAAAGATAAAGCTGCTGAACAAGAGAAACTAAACAAAATATTTGATGAAATTAAAAAAGATTTAAAAACCATTGAACAAAATAACAAGGATTTAGAAAAACCATTAAATCTTAATAATCATGAGGATGATCAACAAAGTATTAGTCTAAAAATGAAAGATGCTTTGTCAAAAGAACAACAAGGAAAGTCTAAAAATGCATCTCAAAAAATGAATGAATCTGCTGAACAGATTGGTGAATTAGCTCAAAAAATGCAACAAGAAATGGAAGAAGCTTATGAAGAACAACAAACAGAGGACTACAATAATTTAAGACAAATTCTAGAAAATCTAATCCAATTATCATTTGACCAAGAAGCACTCATAGCGGCATTTAAAAAGAATGAGAAATACAGCCCTAAATATGTTGAATTACGTCAAGATCAAAGAAGGATAAAAGATGAGACTAAAATGGTAGAAGACTCTTTGTTGGCTTTAAGCAAGCGAAATGAGCAAATTCATTCTTTTGTAAATGAAGAAATTTCAAAGGTTAACGATAATCTTGATGAATCAATCAGACACTTAGGAGAGCGAATTACATACAAAGCACTTGTTACCCAACAATATGCCATGACGGGTTATAACAACCTTGCACTAATGCTGACTGAATCGCTCAAACAGATGCAGCAACAGATCAAAAATCAGAGGGAAAATAAGGGAAAACCAAAAGGAAAATGCAAGAAACCAGGGGGAGCCAAAAACGGGGAAAAACCACAAAAGCCCAATGCTAGTGCAATAAAAAAAATGCAAGATGAACTTGCTAAGCAAATTAAAGAATTAGAAAAAGGAGAGAAACAAGGCAAGGGGAAACCTTCAAGCAAACAATTTGCTGAAATGGCGACTAAACAAGCAGCTATTAGAGAGAAAATTCAAGAACTAAATAGTAAATTACAGAAAGAAGGAAAAGGAGGAAGTTTAGGTGACCTCAAAAGAACTCAAGATTTGATGGACCAAGTCGAAGAAGATTTTTACAACAAAAGATTAAACAATCAAACATTTCATAAGCTAAATCAAATTGAATTCAAACTAAGTGAACACGAAAAAGCAGAAAAAGAACAAGAACAAGATAAAACAAGATCATCTAAAGAAGGAAAAGAATTTGATCGGCCTATCCCAAAAAATATCGAAAAATATTTAGAGCAAAAAGAAAAAGAAACTGAAATGATTAGAAAAGTTTCTCCAGAATTACAGCCTTACTATAAACAAAAAGTGGAAAGTTATTTCGAAAATTAAACTGCCTAAGAACGCAACTCAAAGTTTTTGCCTAAATATACATTTCGTACCATCTCGTCAGCAGCTAATTCTTCCGCGGTACCTTTCTTAAGCAACCTTCCCTCAAACAAAAGATACGCACGATCAACAATACTAAGGGTCTCATGAACATTGTGATCGGTAATGAGTACTCCAATATTTCGATTAACTAACTTCTGAACGATTTGTTGAATATCCTCTACAGCAATCGGATCAACACCAGCAAATGGCTCGTCTAGAAGAATAAACTTTGGGTCAACTGCCAGTGCTCTGGCAATTTCGCACCTTCTTCGTTCACCGCCACTCAATACCTTACCTAAGTTTTTGCGAACTTTCTCAAGACCAAACTCGGTAATTAGAGATTCTGTTTTTTTTATTTGTTCTTCTTTTGATTTATTAGTCAATTCAAGCACAGCCATAATATTATCCTCCACAGATAAATCTCTAAAAACCGAAGCCTCTTGTGGTAAATACCCTACCCCTCTCTGAGCTCGCTGGTACATGGCCAAACCTGTAATTTTTTTATTATCTAAATACACCTCACCCTCATCTGGTCTTACAAGTCCAACGGTCATATAAAAAGTAGTTGTTTTACCCGCTCCATTGGGACCCAACAATCCAACGATTTCACCTTGCTCCACTTCAAGAGACATGTCATTCACGACTCGTCTCTTTTTGTATTGCTTTACTAAATTTTCTGCTCGAAGACGCATAACTAATTCAAAAGTAGCATACTAATGAATAACAACTATTGGTTTTAAAGTATATTTGTCAAACATAAATAAATAAACGATGAAAAAAATTCTTTTATCCCTATCTATTATTCTAGCAATGAGTTTGAGTGCCAATGCACAAATGTGGCTAAATTTAAAAGCTGGAGGAGGTCTTGCATTAGCTAGTGGAAGTGATGGAGCTAAAGGCGGAATGGCGATTTTGTCTGGTCTTGGATACAAACATCAAATAACCAAAAGACTCATAGCTGAAGGTGATGTGTTATTTGATATTCGGTCAGTTGAATATTTACAAAGTGACGATGGATATTTTGCTGGTGGAGGTACCTACATACAAGTACCTTTGACTATTCAATACATGATTCCTTTTAAGAAAAAAGAGCTAGTGCCCTACCGAATAGGACAACCATCAAGCTATTGGTTCGTTGAAGGAGGTCCAAATTTTTCGTATGGAACCGCTGTAGATATTTATATTGATCAAACTGTTATAACCAACTATGAAGGTTCAGATGATCCAATATCTGATTCAAATCAAGAGGCTAATACCATTGATGTTGGGTTCACTGCTGGGCTTGGAATAAACTTTAGTATTCGTGAAGGGAAAAATAGACTAATTGTTGGCACGAGAGCCAATTACGGCCTTTTGGATGTTTACAAAGATTCGAGATTAGGTTCTGCAACCAACCTATCTATGGTTGGATACCTCGCTTTGGATTTTAGTCTAACTAAAAGAAAACACATCAGACATCGTTGGTAAATCGAATATCCTTCAACATGAGTTGAAGCGTTCGACTTCCCCGAAAAATATTTTCATTAATTTGAAAGCAGGCTTCGAAAGAGTCTGCTTTTTTTATAGCTAAAAATTGATCCGCCATCCCAAAAGCAAGAGCAGGTATGGCTCCAGAAGGACGTTTAATATTTAATTTAAGGTGTTCTGCTGTCTTCCCAATTACTTTACCAGTCCCGTCATCTTTTAGTCCTTTGGCATAGAAAACAGGGGTCATATTTGCTGGACCAAAAGGGCCCATTTTATTAATGATATTATAAAATCTATGATTAACTTCAATAACATCTAACTCCGCATCATAATATACTTTTGGGGTTAGCAGTTCTTCTGTCAATATCTCCTCTCCAACTGACTCAAACGCATCTCTGAAGGCTTCCAAATTCTCTAATTTCAACGTCATACCAGCTGCATACATATGCCCTCCAAATTGAATAAGATGATCACTACATTTTTCTAAAGCAGCGTGCACATCAAACCCACGAACACTTCTAGCACTACCAACTAATATATCACCTGTTCCTTTAGTAAGAATGATTGTCGGTCTGTAGTATAGCTCAATTGCTCTACTAGCCGCTATCCCAACTACTCCTTTGTGCCAATTTTCCTGATAAAAAACATGTGTTTTGCGGTTTAATAACGAAGCATCTTTTTCAATAATTTCTTTTAAATCTGATGTTATTTGTCGATCAACCAACTTTCGGTCTTCATTTTGATTTTGGAGTTCTGAAACATACCTTTCAGCTGTCTCATCATCACTAGCAATAAGCATCCTAACTGCACTTTTTGCATCACTCATACGTCCTGCAGCATTTATTCTTGGACCAATATAAAAGACCAAATCACCAATGGATAACTGTTCCTTATTAACAGCTACTTTAATAAGTTTCTTTAAACCTAACCTTGGTTGTTGATTGATAATTTTTAGACCAAAATGAGCAATCACTCGATTTTCATCTTCAATTGGTACAATATCACTAGCAATACTCAACGTAGCAAAATCCAAATACTGAAGATACGATCTTTCGTCTAAGTTATTCACTTGAGCGTATGCTTGAGTTAATTTTAAACCAATACCGCAACCCGCAAGCTCTTTGAATGGATAATCACAATCTTCTCGCTTAGGGTCAAGTACAGCCGTCGCCGCAGGCAATAAATTCCCCGGCAAATGATGATCACAAATTATAAAATCAATACCTAATGACTTTGCGTATTGAATTTTATCAACTGAACGAATTCCACAATCTAAGGCAATGATTAGCGATAAATTATTAGTTTTTGCATAATCAATCCCTTTAATACTTATTCCATAACCCTCTTCATAACGATCTGGAATATAAAAATCAATTCTATCAAACTTATCTTTAAAAAAAGAATAAGCTAGAGCTACAGAAGTAGTTCCATCAACATCATAATCTCCAAAAATTAGAACTCCTTCCTTATTATCTTGAGCAATTTGAATACGCTCAATAGCCTTATCCATATCCTTCATCAAAAAAGGATCATGTAAATCTTCAATTCTTGGGTTAAAATATCTATTAACCTTCTCAACAGAATCTACGCCCCTCTGTACAAGCATTTTAGCTATTATTTCAGGGGCATTTAACTCTGTCTTTAACGTGTTAACTTGAGAAAAATCTGGTTCATCTTTTGGTTTCCAAATAGCCTTTGTCATAGTTATATCGAAATCTGAACTTGACTCAAATCAATGAATTGTTGAACTCTAGACTTAATCTCAGACTTACTTAGGTTAACTAGCCGTTCTGTTCCAAATTTTTCAACACAAAAACTAGCCATCGCACTACCATAAATAACTGCTCTCTTCATATTATCAAATGAAATATCATCAGTAGATGCAAGGTATCCTATGAAACCTCCTGCAAATGTATCCCCTGCTCCTGTTGGATCAAACACCTCTTCTAAGGGCAAAGCAGGGCAGAAATAAACCGACTCCGAATCAAATAATAAAGCCCCATGTTCTCCTTTTTTTATGATTAAAAAACGAGGTCCCATTGCCATAATCTTTTTTGCTGCTTTAACGAGTGCATATTCACCGCTAAGTTGTCGAGCCTCTTCGTCGTTAATAATTAAAACATCAACCATTGCGATGGTTTGATTCAACGATTCTTGAGCAATATCCATCCAAAAATTCATAGTATCCATCGCAATTAATTTAGGCTTATTCTCAATTCTTTCAATAACTGTACGTTGTACATCTGGAGAGAGGTTTCCTAACATCACATAATCTAAGTTTTGGTATGAGCTTGGAATGATAGGATCAAAATTTTCGAGAACATTCAACTCCGTATTCAGCGTGTCACGATTATTCATATCATTATGATATTTTCCACTCCAGAAAAATGATTTTTCATCTTCCTTAATCTGTAAACCTTCGGTATCTATACCATGCGATTCCAATAATTGGATATCCGCTTTTGGAAAATCCCCACCAACAACAGCAACTAGATTGATGTTATCCTCCAGATAACTACTACTCAACGAAATATATGTTGCAGCACCTCCAATTATTTTATCTGTCTTGCCAAATGGTGTCTCAATTGCATCAAATGCAACACTACCAATCACTAGTAAACTCATGCATGCAAATTTAGTCCTAATATTAGCATAACATGATTACTTTGGATGTATTTATACCCTATAACTCACAATGATATTGATTCATATTTTAGCCAATGGTTATTTTCGCACCAAATGAACAAATCAGAAATTGCAAAATCACTCGATAACGCTGCATTAAGGGCTGAAGCTATAACCCAAATTAGTAATAAACTTGATTTTACTGAAGAAGATGCCTACGAAATTCAAAAACTGTCCATAGAAGAAAGATATACCAGAGGTGAAAAATTTGTTGGTTTAAAATTAGGATTTACATCATACGCAAAAATGGATCAAATGGGAGTTCATGATATGATATGGGGACGGCTTACCAACTCGATGTGGTTCAAAAATGGGGAAACTATTTACATGGATCAATTTATACATCCAAGGGCTGAACCTGAGATTGCCTTCCTACTGAAAAAGGACATAAATTGTGAAATTTCTTTGGATGAAATTCCTGAATACATTTCCGCATGTGCCCCAGCTATTGAAATCATTGATTCTCGCTTTGCAAATTTCAAATTTTCTCTAGAAGATGTAATTGCAGATAATTGTTCTTCTTCTGGCTTTGTAATTGGTGCATGGCAGCCCCTACCTGAATCACTGACAAATCGGTCGATGGCTCTTCTATTTGACAAAGAAATCAAGGAAGAAGATTCAAGTAATGCCATACTAGACAATCCATTACTATCAATTTGCAATGCATCAAGGTTAGCAGCCAAGTATAATCAACCCTTTTCTGCAGGAAACCTTCTTTTGGCTGGAGCAGCTACACCAGCAGTATTTGTAGAGTCTGGTAAAAAAATTACCGCTAAAGTCGAAGGCATTGGAAGTTGTTCAATTCTAGCAAAATAATTTGTGAAAATTATTTTTCGTTTAAAGTAAAAATCTATTTTTGCACACGCTTTTGAAAAGATTGTTTTCATCGCAAAAGCATAATGCCTTCATAGCTCAGCTGGTTAGAGCGGTTGACTGTTAATCAATAGGTCCCTGGTTCGAGTCCAGGTGAGGGCGCATAAAAGGCTCACTAATGTGGGCCTTTTTATTTAAATGTCTTAATCACATAACATTGGTTATGCTGAAATAAAATATTTCCTTTGTAACATCGTTCAAGCTCCGCATGCAATCATTGCTCAAATACTCGCTTTTTATTTTTGGATTGTATGTCATGATTTCTTCGTGTAAAAAAGAAGAATTTAACACCAATCCAAACAGTCAAGTTAAGGTTAACACGGATACTTTATGGTTTGATACGGTATTCACCAAAGTAAGTTCAACTACCCCCATATCAGTTAATAAGCAGATACTCGTATATAACCCATACGACCAACGGATTAAAACGTCAATCCAATTAGGTGGAGGAAGCAATTCTCATTTTAGACTGAATGTTGATGGTGAAGCTGGAAGTTCATTTTCGGACATTGAATTATTTCCCAATGATAGCATCTTCTTATTTGTTGAAGTTCATCCCGATCCGAACAACAATAATCCCGATTTTAACCCCTTGATTATCCGTGATTCCATTCTTTTCAATACCAACGGTAACGAATCTAAAACTATGCTCATTGGTTGGGGACAGGATGCTCACTATATTTTTAGAGACAGTATCGAAACAGATACCATCTGGTCTAATAATAAACTTCCTATAGTCGTTTATGGATATTGCTATGTAAAACCCAATGTGAATCTTACCATAGAAGAAGGAATGAATGTCCATTTTGCTCCCAGAAGCTGGCTATTTGTTGAAGGAAAATTGGATGTAAAGGGCAATATTGACAATCCCGTATTAATGCAAGGGGATCGTTTACAGCCCTCATGGGAAGAGGAAAGTGGACAATGGGGTGGAATATGGATTAGTCACCCAAGTCATAGTAATACAATCGAACATGCTATAATCAAGAATGGGACCGTTGGAGTCTATTGTGATTCTGTGCCTGGTGAGGAAAACAAAAAAAATGTTACCATAAACAAAACAATGATTCGAAACATGAGTTTTGACGGAATCAGTGGAAAAGGTAGTACAATTCACGTTCAAAATAGTGTCAGCACTAATTGTGGTAGGTTCACTTTTTTGGGTGCTAATGGTGGAAATTACACCTTGTTACACAATACATTCTATACTGGTAGAAGAGATTTTTCTCGACAAGAACCCACATTTGCTTATTTAAACAGAAGAAGAGATGAATTCGGATCAATTTTAGAAACCTATGATATCCAATTTTATTTTGTCAATAATATCATAGATGGTGTTTTAGCTGAATCAGAAATTGGGGAAGACATTGATTATTCAAAAGTAATAACACCCTCCGTGATAGACTATAATTTAATGAAGACAAACAAAGCAATTTATACGGGTGTAGGCTCTAATAACATTATAAATAAATCTGCAAAGTTTAAAGACTCCTACAATTTCCACTTTGAATTAGATACGCTGTCCGCAGCCAAGGATATGGCCTTCCCAATAATTCCGCCCATAACCGAAGATTTTTTAAACAGACCTAGAACAGGGACTCCAGATATAGGTGCATATGAAAGTCAATACTAGTTCAATCCTGAAACTTTGAATAGGTTATCGATTAGACTTTCCCACGTAAATTTGTTTCGTTCTGATTCTATATTTTTAGAAAATTCAGATAATCTATCATTCTCATAAAAATCAAAAATATAATCTGATATTTCTCTAGAATTTTGTGATGTGACATAACCTACTTTCTGATGTGGCACTAATTCAGCTAGTCCTCCAACATCTGTCACAAGCATAGGTGTGTTGTAATAGTAAGCAATTTGAGTAACTCCACTTTGCGTTGCTGTTTTATAAGTCTGTGCCACCAAGTCAGCAGCACTAAAATATAAACTTACTTCTGAATCTTCGATGTAATGATTTGCATGAATAATATGATCTTTTAATTCTAAATCATCAATTATTTTTTGATAGGCTTGAGGACTATCATAGTATTCACCTGCAATGATTAGCTTGAGTTCTTTATCTTTCAACCGTTGGTCTGAAAAAGCTTTTAGTAGGGTGTCTAACCCTTTATACTTTCTGATAAATCCAAAGAATAAAACATAATCCACATCTTTATCCAATCCTAGTTTTTTTCTAGCCTTAAATTTATTGATATGTTCCCCAAAATTTTCATACATCGGATGAGGATTAAAAACTGCTGGTATAGAAATATCAAATGATTTTAAATCATTTAAAACCGACTTACTCATGGTTAATAATGCGTTACATGATTTCAGAAAATAAGAGGTCAGTAATCGATCTCCAAACCTTTTTTCGTGAGGAATAATATTATCTGTTATAGCAACTATTTTAGTATGTTTATTTCTGCGAATAATTCGACCCAAAGTCCCAAGACTTGGTCCCATATACGGCATCCAAAATCTAAAAATTACCAAATCAGGCTTTTCGTTTTTAATTTTTCTACCGAGAAGAATCCAATTTAGGGGGTTTACAGAGTTTAAACTAACCTCTATTTCTAAATTGTCTGGAGGTAAAGAATTAGAATATTGAGTTTTTCCTGGAAATAGAAAATCAGGATATTGCAGACTAAATGTGATTATTTTTACCTGATGACCTTGCTTTTGTAGTTTTGAAGCAAGCAGTTCATTATAGGATGATAATCCACCCCTTAGTGGATAAGCAGGACCAATTATGGTGATTTGCTTACTCAAAACCTAATCGTTCTGATATCTCATATTTATTTCGATTGGGTGCATTTCTACTGAGCATTTCGGCTAAAAATCCGCCCATAAAAAGTTGAGTCCCAATAATTAACATTACCAAAGCAATATAAAACAGTGGATTATCCGTAACTAAAGATTGACGCACACCATAGCTTATTGCAATTAATTTGTCTACAAGCACATATACTGTAAGAAAAAATCCTAATAAAAAAGCTAGAGCTCCTCCAAAACCAAAAAAGTGCATGGGTCTTTTTCCGAATTTAGAAACAAATATGATACTTAACAAGTCTAGAGGACCGCGTATAAATCTACTTAGACCAAACTTGGTTTCACCATATTTTCTAGACTGATGAGCAACCACCTTCTCACCAATCCTTTTATACCCTGCTCGATGAGCCATTACTGGTATATATCTATGCATCTCTCCATATACTTCGATACTCTTTACAACCTCATTCTTATATGCTTTTAAACCACAATTAAAGTCATGGAGATATATACCACTCATTTTCCTAGTGGCCCAATTATAAAGTTTTGTTGGTATCGTTTTAGTAATAGGGTCATACCTCTTCTTTTTCCAACCACTAATAAGATCATAGTTATCATTCCAAAGCATAGAATGGATGATCGGGAGTTCGTCTGGACTATCTTGAAGGTCCGCATCCATTGTGAAAACACTATCTCCTTTTGCAAGAGCGAAGCCCTTGTTTAATGCCGCAGATTTTCCGTAGTTTCTTCTAAATTTAAGAGCTTTAATCTCTGAATGTTTAGACTTTAAATCTTGTATAATTCTCCATGAATCATCTGTTGATCCATCATCAATGAAAATAATTTCATAGGATAACTTTTCTTGATCCAACACACGTTTTATCCAAGCATGCAATTCTGGCAAAGATTCTGCTTCATTGAGTAAAGGTATGACTACAGATAGATTCAAACTAAACGAGCTCTTCTTCGGTCTTTTTATCTTTTTGAACTGCTCCTATAATAAGTGCAAGGATTAAATACCAAACTAACCCTTTACCTGTATTGATAATTGCTCCTAAAACCCCTTTTGGCTGATCAGCATATGCTTCATTTGCTTTTTCCATTGCCTCATCAATGTCATCTTGTGATGCCCCTGCATTAGACATAAAAGACTCTGTTGTATTCATCGTTTCTTCGAATATTGATTGCTCCCATGTTGGGTCAATCAACGATAAAAAGATAACATTAAAGACCAATACAATTAAAGCTGAAACAATTGCTGTAAAAAAAGCAGCGTTAAATGCATTGCCAAATGAATACGGTGTGAAATTTGCTTTTGTATTTCTAGCACCCAAAATCATAAATACAATAGGTATAGCTAGTAGGTTAACCACTAGTAGAGTTAACATTCCTGTTGGCTTACCAAAAAACATTGGATCAAAAGCATAAATCCCAAGAAAAACTACAACGGAGATAATCCCCATTTTAACACCTTGATCAATCGATGGTTTATATAAATTTATCATAATAATATTTAATACAATTTTACGCAGTTATTGTTAAATAGCCCCACAACCTTGCCTTTTTGTTCTTTCTCCCACTCGTGAGTATTTGAGGATTTAGAAGTATTGTTAGATTGGCTGAGTTGCCACTTTCTATTTAAATCGAATATAGTTAAGTTAGCCATGACTCCCTCTTCAATATTTGTATTTTTTTTGCCAAGTATATCGTTTGGCCCATGAGTTAACGATTTCACAAAAATATCCATTGGTATATCTTTTGCTAAGTACTTCTCATACCAACTAAACATAAACTGCTGACTCAAAGCACCTGATTCGGCATAATCAAACTCCACAGCCTTTCCCTCAATGTTCTGAGGACTGTGATTACTTGAAATTGCGTCAATCGTACCATCAACAATACCTTGGATCAAAGCCCTTCGGTCAAACTCTGATCGTAATGGTGGATATACCTTGAAATTTTCATCAAATTGGAGTAATTCTTTTTCAGTAAAACACAAGTTTAAGATTGAAACATCAGAAGTTACCTGCTGCCCAGATTTTTTTGCATCTCTTATTATTTCAACTGATTTTGCAGTAGATATGCACGAAAAATGTATTGGAGTATCACAATATTTAGCAACCTCTAATTGTTGGTTCAAACTAACATATTCTGCAATTGACGGCGACATTTTTAGTCCTGTAGCAACCATCATGCTACTCTCATGAACTACTCCTCCGTGTTCTAATGACTTGTCGGAAGGATGTGAAATTATTATCCCATCGAATGGTTTAGTATACAATAATGCTTTTTTAAGAAGTCCGTTAGAGACCTCATCATCTCCATTGGTGAATGCTACTGCTCCAGACTCATACATATCATACATTTCAGCAAGATCACCCTTGCTATTTGGATCTTCAATTATACCAGTCGGTAGAATATTTACTAGGTGATTCTTAGAAGCATTAATCAAATATGAAACAGAAGCTTTATCTGCAATTTTAGGAGTAGTACTAGGAAGAGTAACTATGGAAGTAAACCCACTAAATGCTGCTGTATCAAGGATATTATTCAGGGTATCTTTGTGTTCATAACCAGGATCAGTAAGTCCGGCCCTCATATCAATCCAACCTGAGCTTACACACAAATCATCCCCGACAATTTCCTCAGCATTACTCTCAGAAATATTATTCGCTATTTTTTCAATTTTACCATCACTTATTAATAGATCTACTCTAGAATTATGAGAGGAGTTTTCTTTTTGAATTAATGTTGCTTGTCTTATTATATATGTCATGGACACTCTGCAGCTATGATTTTACAAATCTTAACAAAAGTATCTCTATCATTAGAAATATCAAACATACTAAAATAAAGACTTTCCACAACTGGCTTCTATTTTGCAAATCTTGAGTAGATTTTAAAAGTGATACCATATTGTTTTTATTCATTGTAAATTGGGTATTATCAAAAACCTCATCAATTCTCACTTCATCAAGATAATTCTGATGGGACTCTTTTCTAGAGTAATTAAAAGCTAATTTGGCTATGGGTAATTCTTCTGAATCAAAAACAGAATAAATACCAGACTCAGATATCGCATCATTTAACCAAAACCTACTTCCTAAACTATGAGTATATGATTCTGTCACAATATCGGAATTTCCTTTTCTTAGGTGAATCAAACCCGATGATTTTGGTAAATAAACAGGATTTGTCGAATTAATTTCAGAGGCAATAGATTGTGTTTTTCTTTTACTGAAAGCAATCTTTAGTTGTATAATAACAAACAATTCACTAGATGTGTAATTGAAATTTGAATCAAAAGGAACAGTAGATTGAAAAACTGAACCAGAGCCTATATCTGTTTTGGTCAATATTTCAGTACCATCTTTCAGATATATTATTTTGTCAGACTGGGGGTTTGATTTCAAACGATAATACGTCTTGATCTTAGGTAAAAGCAAATTACTGGGAATTTGCTTGTAGGCATCTTTTAAGAAAACACCAGAAATACTTAAAGGAGACACACCCATCTCATCGTCCACTTTGATTTGATAATTTGAAATTCCTAATTCACTAAAAAAATCCGTGTAGCTACTATTAGAAACACCCGGAACAACAGATAAAACTCCACCATCTTCAACAAAATTCTTAAGTTGACTGATTAAGCCAGAACTCATTTTTGGTAATTGGTTAAGTATAATACAATCGTAGAAATTCAATCCAGAATAATCAATTTGATTTAAATCAGAATGAGAAAAATAAAAAAGAGAATCACTATCAAAAATTCTTGAAAATTCATCTGAATCTTCTCCTAGCTGAAGAACCTTAATCGACGAATCAATCAATATTGAAAAATAATAAGAGTTATCAAAATCAATGGGTACATCTGAAACGGTTAGTTCACCACCTAACCAACCTGTACCTGAATAAATAAAACTCAATGGCACATCTCTATATGAATTCTCAGGTATATCTATACTCTTGACCACACGTTGAACACCATTAATTTTTAGTGTGAGATTGGATAAAAAATTGCCCTTTCTTCCATAATTATGAATGCGAGCCATCATCTCAATCGGTTTAAATGATTGTGTAATTGGCTTGATTAACCATACAGAATCAATAGCTAAATTCTGTGACAAATTTGGATATACTGGACAAGCATAAATATGATAATTGCTATCCAATGCTATATTATCTGTTCTTTCTTGAGACTGAAAATCGCTAATTAAAAATGTATAGTTATGCCCATAAGAATCGGATTTAAACATAGATTCTATTTTTTTTAAGACTCCGGACAAATCGTTGGGTCTATGATCGATATCCATATTATCAATCAATCTCAAAGCATTGGATGACGAATTAGTTTTATTACTTGAAAAGCTTAAACCGTTGTCTATAACTTGAATTTCTGAATTTTTTGGCAGAGTTCTTATGATTTCGCGTGCCTTGTTTTTGGCAACTTCAAACAATTGACCATTCTCCCCTTCAGCAAGCATACTTTGAGAATTATCTATATAAATACTAATCAATTTGCGACCGAACAAACTATCTTTACTATGAATATAAGGTATTGCAAAAGCTAAAATTAATGATGATAATGCAATTATTCTGGTCAACAAGATTAGCCATTTCCTAAGCTGCTTTGTTTTGCGACTTTGAGTCTCAATTTCTTTTAGCATAGTCACATTACTAAAGACAACTTTCTTGTATCTCCTAAAATTAAAAAGATGAATAATTATAGGAATAATCAAAAGCAATAAAGCCCACAGAAATTGAGGAAATAAAAATTTCATTTAATCTATGCGAATTTAGGTAACCCCATGAAACAATTACACTACAAAATACCTTGATTCAGAAATTACTCGAAAGTCATCTGCTCAATACCCATATTCATATTGTATGTTTGCCCTACCAGTTTGAAACTTTCAATAGTCATAGTCAATTATAATGTAAAGCACTTCCTCGAACAGTGTCTAAAATCTGTTTATCAAGCTATTCAAAACATTGAAGCAGAAATATTCGTAGTTGACAATAACTCAGTCGATGGGTCTCAAGAGATGGTTCGTTCTTCATTTCCTGAGGTTAATCTTATTTCTAATGCAAAGAATACCGGCTTTAGTAAAGCCAATAATCAAGCAATAAAAAAATCAATTGGGGAGTATATTTTACTTCTAAATCCAGACACCATTGTTCCTGAGAATTGTTTTGATAATATTATAAAATTTGCTGACCAAACTCCTGATTTAGGTGGTTGTGGCGTACCTATGTTTGACGGACAAGGAAATTATCTCCCTGAAAGTAAACGTGGATTACCTTCACCCGAAGTAGCTTTTTATAAAATGGTTGGATTAAATAAACTTTTTCCAAAATCTAAGAAATTCGGGAAATATCACCTCGGTTATTTACCTGCTAATCAAAATCACGAAGTCGAAATTTTAGCTGGGGCGTTTATGCTTATCCGAAAGGAAGTATTGGATAAAATTGGACTTCTGGACGAAACTTTTTTTATGTACGGTGAGGACATTGACTTAAGTTATCGCATCACGAAAGCTGGTTGGAAAAATTACTACTTTGCAGGTTCTCGAATCATTCACTACAAAGGAGAAAGTACAAAAAAACTCAGTACCAATTACGTTAAAATATTTTATAAGGCTATGGTGATTTTTGCTGAAAAACACTATGCTGGAGGCAATCAAAAGCTATTCAAACTATTTATAAACTTAGCCATTTATGGCCGAGCTAGCATCAGTTTAATAAATACTTTTATCCAACGATTTTGGCTTGCCTCACTTGAATCAATCCTTATATTTTTAAGCTTATTTTTACTTAAAGAATATTGGGAAGAACATATCAAAGGAATCACATCTTACCCTAAAGAAATGCTAACAATTCACCTCCCCTATTACACACTAGTATGGGTTTTTAGCATTGCTTTCAATGGGTCTTATCAGGCCCCATTCAACTTTAGTAAATTAGTTCGAAGTATTCTAATTGGCACATTGGTTATTCTAATGATATATGGTCTTCTCCCCAACCACTTGCATTTTAGCCGAGGAATTATTTTGTTTGGGACACTTGTTGTTTCTGCCATTTTATTCTCTTGGAGAACACTATATCATTTGTTAAAATACAAAACGCTTGACTTCTCACAAAAATCAAACATTAAAAGTGTACTTATTGGAAGTGAGAAAAAGTGGATTGAATTATCAAAGATTCTTAGCAGCTATCAAAAGGATTACCAGCAAGTTGGTTTTATTTCAGATAAAAAAAGCGAATCATCTCAATGGTTAGGTACAAAGAAACAACTAAAAGAAATTATCCATATTTACGGGATTAATGAATTAATTTTTAGCAACGAAACCGTAAGTACAAAATATACCATTCAAATTATGAATGAATTAGGCCCCAGTATAAACTACTATACGATACCTTCTGCAAGTAGTTTTGTAATAGGAAGTCAATCAAAAAACTCCAATGGATTGTATTTTGGCCAACAAATTGAACTCAATCTTAGCAAAAATGAATATCGAACTCAAAAAAGATTTTTTGACATTTTGTTAGCTCTTCTGCTCATATCCTCCTGCCCTCTTTGGATCTTTTTCAAAAGAACTCGCTTGAGATTAAGCTATTCCATCGATGTTTTATTAGGGAAAAAAACATGGGTTGGATATGCTAGTGATAGTGATGACCTTCCATCAATAAAGCCAGGTGTTTTTGCAACAGACTACCAACTTGAAGATAAAAACAGTGGATTCCAAAAAAATCTAGACTTGCTTTACGCAAAGAATTACACGGTATACAATGACTTAAGGATTTTCTTATCCTGCTAACAGCCCCTTGACGATATCGGCGATTAATTTACCATCAGCTTTCCCTTTAAGTTTTCCGTTTGCCATCCCCATAACCTTCCCCATATCCCTCATACTGCTCGCACCTAATTGAGTGATGATAGATTTCACTTCGGCTTCTACCTGAACACTAGTAAGCTGAGCTGGAAGAAATTTCTCAATCACAGATAATTCTTCTTCCTCTATTTTTGACAAATCTGTTCTACCTTGGTCATTAAAAATTTTAATAGAATCTTTCCGTTGCTTAGCCATTTTGACCAAGGCCTCCATCTCATCTTTTTCAGTAACATCTCCTCCTCCTTCTTGTGTTTGAAGTAATAGTAATGAAGCTTTAATTGCTCTTAAACCACGCAGAGTACTTTGATCTTTTGCTTTCATTGCCTGCTTTAATTGGTCGTTAATCTGTTGTGACAAACTCATAGAGCAAATTTAACGACAAAAAGGGAGTATCTAATTGATTCGATACAAAACCTAATCAACAAATGGTAGTTTGACTACCCTAGCCTTAATTCTGTTTTTCCTAATTTGGATATAGAATTCTTCACCAATAGAAGAGTTTGAGGATTTAACATACCCCATTCCAATGGCTTTGCCAAGACTTGGACTTTGAGTCCCGCTTGTTACCTCACCGATGAGGTTTTCGTACATATCATAAATCAAATAATGCTGTCTTGGAATACCTCTGTCTAACATTTCAAAACCAACAAGTTTTTTTTCTGGTCCATTATCTTTAATATTTTTATGATATGTAGAATGATTAAAGGGCTCACTAAATTTTGTAATCCAACCCAAACCTGCTTCAATAGGAGAAGTTTTATCATTGATGTCATTGCCGTATAAACAGTATCCTTTTTCCAACCTAAGAGTATCCCTAGCACCCAAACCGGAAGGTGTAATGTTGAATTCTTCTCCTGCACTCATGATAGCATCCCAAATCATTTCAGCCTCATGATTCCATACATATAGTTCAAATCCTCCTGAACCGGTGTAACCTGTATTACTTATTACCACATCCTCACTCCCACCAAAGCTTCCCGCATCAAAGTGATAAAATCTAATTCCATCTAGATCAATTGGTGTTAATTTTTGAAGTACCTTACTGGCATTTGGTCCTTGAACAGCGATTAGTGACACATCGTCTGAAATATCTTCCAATTCACAATCAAATCCTTTAGCATTCTTTTGCTCCATAATCCAATCCCAATCTTTTGAAATATTACTTGCATTCACCACTAACGTATATTCATTTTGATTCCATCGATAAACAATTAAATCATCTACAATACCACCCTGATTATTGGGCATACAATTATATTGAGCCTGCATATCTACCATTCTAATGATACTATTAGAACATACCCAAGATATGAGGGCTTCAGCATCTTTACCTTTTACACTGAATTCTCCCATATGACTAACATCAAATAATCCAACACTTTCTCTTACGGCATGATGCTCGGCTGCGAGACCTGTATATTGAACAGGCATCTCATAACCTGCAAATGGGACCATTTTAGCACCTAATTCAATGTGCTTGTTATACAATTTTGTTCTTTTTAATGTGGAGATTTCTGATGACATGGTGCAAATTAAATTCAAGTTAACAACTAAACCTTCAAGAGGACTATAAAAAATAGAATTAAGTCTAGTTGACTACAAATTCAAGAATTTATTAAAAGCGTTTTGATTCTCTTGTTCATCCGTTATAAGTTCGAGAACAGCAGCACCCTGATATGAATCAAATTGATTGTAACAACTCCTTAAACTAGTTACATCATTTGCTACAAAATACGCTATTCCAAAATGGTCACATAGTGAAGAAGCATTTAAAAAATGAGGAGTGGTTTGAAACTTTATCGACTCACCTAAACTTTCTGGACCTTTAATCAGATTAAAAATTCCACCACCATGGTTATTTAGTATAATAATCTTAAGATTCTTGGGCACATGCTCATTGAAGAATACATTAACATCATAAAAAAATGCAATATCACCTGTGATAAGCTTTACATTCTGATCACTAACAAGAGCATTACCTAGGGCTGTGCTAGAACATCCATCTATCCCACTTGTGCCTCTATTAGCATAGATCTTATTTCCATCATTCTTTTTGTTTATTAAAAAAGACGCGTATCGAACAGGCATCGAATTACTGAAATGAAGAATATCATTCGAATTCAATTTCTCCAATATAAAATTCACAACGGAGAATTCATGATATCCTAACCAATCTAATTGACTGAATTTCAATTGAAATGATTTGGTCATATTAATCCATGCATTCAAAAAACCTTTTTCTAGTTGTACATTGTCTGAGTGTGAGATTTGAATGTCTGATTGATGAATAATCTGGGGTTGCGTACCAAACATATCCCCCACTTCATCATAATTTGAAATGTGAAAATGAACTTCAGGTTTATGAATACTTAAAAAATGCTTAAGCCCTTTTGAAACTGTTGTTGTACCAGTGGTTATGAGCACGTCAGGGGACAATACTTTAAGTGCCTCTATACCTCCCTTTTTTGATAATGAAGAAAACAACATCGCATCCCAGTAGCTCACATTACTATCTTTGTAGGAGGTTATATCCGATAAGATTACTGCGTCATCTGAGTTAATTATAACTCTCTCTCCATCATCCATCCCATTAAAAATAAGTACTTTTTTATGATCAAATGAGGTATTTTTTGCAGCAGCAATTGAGCTTAGGTTTAATCTTAGTTCAGGTGCTTGATATAAATTAACTTCTGATTTAGATAAGTCCTCTGATTTATTAAAGTCATAAAATGGTTCTCTGATTGGAACATTGATATGAACGGGTCCTGGTAATTCAGACTCAATACATTTTTGAATTCGATTCCCAATAGCCCTAAATGCGGATTCATCGTCAAAAGAGTCGGGTGTTTGAAACTCACCACGAATATGATTTCTGAATACATTTTTTTGACGAATAGCTTGACCATCCCAAGCATCAATTTTTTCAATAGGTCGATCGGCAGTTATGATAATTAATGGAACTCTTGCGTAATAAGCCTCTGCAATAGCGGGATAATAGTTGAGTGATGCGGTACCACTAGTACACGATAAAATTACGGGTTGACGGGTATGTTTAGCCATACCCAATGCTATAAAACCTGCACTTCGTTCATCAATGACCGAATAACAAATCTTTTTAGTATGATTCAATGCAAATAAAACAGGAGCATTTCTACTCCCAGGAGAAATTACAGCATTATCTCCTGGTAGATTTTGTACTAATGCTTTTATGCACGATTGAACACTCATTAATTCTATAGCTTCTCTTAGAAGAACACACGAATATACATATGGATTTACTTATCCGATACCATGCCCGTGTATGATTTCAATTTGAACTTCAGGTTATATGGTACTTGTTAGGAATACCTAAAATAAATTGATCATCTTAATATAAAATCTCACTGAATGGACCTCTTAAGTTGAAAATCTGTTTTACCTTTGATGTTCAATTGTATAACATAAATGTCAGTAGAGTTAAAAATACCATCTGTTGGAGAATCAATTACCCAAGTAACGATTGCTAGCTGGTTGAAAGAAGATGGAGATTATGTTGAAATGGACGAAGCTGTAGCAGAGCTCGAGAGTGACAAGGCTACAGTAGAGTTGAATGCTGAACAAGCAGGAATTCTAAAAATTATGATTGAAGAAGGTGAAGATGTAGAGATTGGATCCGTGGTGGCATCTATTGACACGAATACTGAGCCACCAGCTGAAAAAGTTGCATCTGCCTCAGAAAGTACTCCTGCAAAAAAAGAAGAACCTAACCCAAAAACAGAAGAGTTCGTTAAAAGTAGCACTCTTAATTACGCAACGGGTTCACCAAGCCCAGCTGCCAACAAAATACTTGCTGAAAAAGGGATATCTGCCCAGACAATTACAGGGACAGGTAAAGATGGAAGAATCACTAAATATGATGCAATTCTTGCCAATGCAGATACAAACTACAATGAGCCTTCTGAGCCTAGCCGTGATCAGCATCGAGAAAAAATGAGCAACTTACGAAAAACAGTTGCTAGAAGATTGGTCTCTGCCAAAAATGAAACAGCAATGCTTACCACCTTTAATGAGGTAAACATGCAACCTATTTTTGACATCAGATCAAAATATAAAGAAAGATTTAAAGAAATGCATGGGGTTAATCTTGGCTTCATGAGTTTCTTCACTCGAGCTTGTGCTTTAAGCTTGCAAAAATTCCCAAAAGTTAATGCATTTATTGATGGAGAAGAAATGGTGATGAATGATTTTGTTGATGTTTCTATTGCTGTGAGTAGCCCTAAAGGATTGATGGTTCCAGTCATGAGAAATGTAGAAAATATGACCTTATGGGACATCGAGAGTGAAGTGAAAAGACTAGCAATTAAAGCTCGTGACGGCAAACTATCCATTCCTGAAATGACTGGAGGTACTTTTACCATTACGAATGGAGGGGTTTTTGGGAGTATGTTAAGTACTCCGATTATCAATCCTCCGCAAAGTGCTATTCTTGGCATGCACAATATCGTTGAAAGACCTGTTGTAGAAAAGGGTAATATTGTTGCAAGACCTGTTATGTATGTTGCTTTGAGCTACGACCATAGAATCATTGATGGTAAAGAATCCGTTGGATTCTTAGTTAGTGTTAAAAACTATCTAGAAAATCCAGAGACTATGCTCATGGGTAAAGACCCCATGGACCTTTTAATGGGACTTTAAAATTTAAGACTCAATGATGTTGAGGTCTTTATTTTCGGCGACGTATCTTGGTAAACAATTCATAATCATTTCTTCTAGTCGATTTATTACCTTATCCTTAGCGTAGAATTTTGTGTAAATCAACCCAACAGCCCTTCCTGCATCATCGGTTCTAAATGCTCTTAAATTATCTAGAGAACTATCATCTAACTCACTAGCTTCCCACTCTGGAATGATAGTAGCTCCCCCCTCAAAATCTACAATCTTCTTTAAAGTTTGCAGACTGCCACTTTCGTAGCTTAAAGCCAAATGATTTAGCTTCTCATCAGGAAGTGAACATAAGTTAATCGTTTGTACTCTAAAACAATTCCCTTCAGATAACAACCATAGTTTATCTTCCAATAAATCCGTAGCTACCCAAGCTTTTTTTGAAAAACTCGGATGTTTTGGATGAGCATAAATTCTGAATTTTTCGATGTACAAATTCCTTTCTACTAATCCACTTTGCTTAACGGGAGTGGATACTATCCCAACATCCAATCTATCGTGCTCTAAGTCTTCAATAATTTCATTGGTCAACCCTTCTTTAATAGTTAACTTCAAATCGGGATGATTCTCCGAAACCTCTCTGATTAATTTTGGGATTAGTGCATTTGCTATCGTTGGTAAAATACCAATTTTTAGACTTCCTGAAACATCACCTATGAAATCCCTTAAGATATTTTCGATTTGACCTGTCTCTCTATAGATCGTTCTGGCTTGATGTATAATTTTTGAACCGATAGAAGTAGGGACAATAGGTTGCTTACTTCTGTCAAAAATTAAAACTCCTAATTCATCTTCTAATTTTTTCATTTGCATACTTAACGTAGGTTGAGTTACGAAACATGCCTCAGCTGCTTTTATAAAATTTCGATGCTCATCAAGAGCGATTAAATATTGAATTTGAATAAGTGAAATATTTAACATCAGTTCAAAATTAGACCATATCCTAAAATAAAAATAGTAGTCTTCCTATATAGACATATTAAAATTAATGATTGACTACGAGAAAGTGACTTTGGCCTGAATTTAATACGATTAAATACATTCCGGGAACATACCCCGATAGGTCTATTCCCTTGTCGCTACTGATTTCAAACTCGCCCATAAATCGACCCTCTATAGAAAACATTCGAGCTACTTCAATCGTATCGCTTGAAAGGTATACCTTGTCATTGGCAGGGTTCGGGAAAAGTTTACCCATACAGCACGACTCATCAACCCTAGATTTAGCTAATTTCACCGCTTGAAATGCATTTATTTTACCATATCCCCATTGAGTACTTCCTGAATCGGAAATTATTCCAGTATGTTGATCTTGACGTGCTGTTATTTTTAAAATTTCTTTTACTTCAGAAAAATCCAACCGAGGATTCGCTTGTAACATCAATGCAACAACTCCTGCAACAACTGGACTGCTCATACTTGTCCCTGAAAAACGTGAAAAAGGATAATTTTTACCTTCAAAACTTGCATTTAATAATAAAACATAAGAACGATCAGTAAAAGATGAAACACTACTTGCAACACTTACACCAGGAGCAGAAATATCAGGCTTCATTCGTTCATCAATTGTTGGACCAATACTACTAAAATCAGCCTTAAATCCTCCTGCACTTAAACCGTTAGACAAGATAAATTCAGATCGATATGCTGCCACAGTTATCACAGATTGGGTGCTTGCAGGCTCTCCCAATCCATATAGATTATCTCCCTCAATCCAGCCAGCCATATCAGCAGAAAAAGGCATTCCCCAATTCCCAACATCCGTAGTTAATTCCGTCACATTATAAAAATGAACTATTCCTTTTTTAGCATAAGCTTTTAATCCGATTCGCAATTGTGTGCTTTTATTTTTTATTCGCAATCGGATGGTTGACTTTTTATTTAGTGGATGGATTTCGTCTACTGCTACATTAAAAAATATTGTATCAGACTGAACAACAATAAAAGAATCTATATAATAACTTCCATCAGTCTCAAAATATTTAGAATTATACAATATGTTTTTAGAATTGTCATATACTGTAAACCCTCCACTAAATTTTTCATTCTCTTGTCCCCACATGCCAATACTTTGACCCCACATATTTGGATTAGATCCATAGCTATAAAACTCAATTCTAGATTGAAGTGTGTCACTATCAAACGATTTTTTGATATGAAAATTCACATCTCCGTTATTCCCCCCAGAAGTTACAAATACAACCCCTTGATTAGATAAATAATCAATAGCTTGACTGACTAATGACGTTCCATCCAGAGGACCTAGGTTGTATAATCCCCAGCTCATATTGATAACTAATCGCTTATTCAACCTATCAGCCTTTCTTTTCATCCAATTAAAAGCATCAATCACTGCTACTTCATCTACTAAAAAAGTAGTTAAAAGAAAATCTGCTTCATAGGCAATACCACGATGAACTGTTCCTGCTCCTCCTCCACCTGCTATTCCGGCAACATGAGTGCCGTGTGTAGCATATCCATATATGTTGATGGTATCTTTTTGTGCATTAAGAAGCTCTTGCTCCCCTAAATACTCTGTCCCATAATTAAAGCCATCGGGTGCTGGACCACTTTTTTTGAACTGATCCCAAGCAGCAATAATTCGTGTATGTTGAATGGCTGTATCATAAAACATTGGATGCGTATAATCAAAACCCCAGTCGGTCACACCAATGATGACTCCTTTACCCGTGTAACCCATGTCCAACATTTTACTATAATACACACTGTCAGCTTTAATATCAGGAATCACTCGATGCAAGCTAGGTGCCATCCTTCGAGCTAGTTGTATGCATTCAATTCCAGGGACTTCTGATAGCGTAACATATTTATCTTTATTGAGTCTAAGAGTTACAACATCTTTAATCTGAGACCCTACATTACCACCTAAGTTTTTTAAGTCTGAGATTTTAAAATTTTCATTCACTTTTAATATTAATGGCAATTGATCATGATTCCAATCACGGATATCATACTTAGATGCAGCAGAAATTTTAATCTGTGCAAAACCAAAATGGAAGATTATTAATCCGAGTAAAGCAATAAAAAAACGCATTCTAAATGTTCGAAGATAATTGTTTAAAATGATAGCTAGATCATTCAAGGACTATATCGCAAATAGTTTAGATAAGCCCGCTAAGAAGTCCTCTCATGCTCACCTCTTTTTCTATGATGGTGTTTAGCTCATTTAATGATACTCGTTTTTGATCCATTGTATCTCGAAAACGAATGGTTACTGCTTGGTCAGTCATACTATCATGATCAACGGTAATGCAGATTGGTGTGCCAATAGCATCTTGCCTTCTGTATCTTTTACCAATGCTATCTTTCTCCTCGTAATAGCAATTAAAATCGAGACTTAAATTCTTCATAATTTTTTTAGCCAACTCAGGAAGACCGTCCTTCTTTACCAATGGAAGAATTGCACATTGAAATGGTGATAATGCTGGCGGCAATTTCAAAACAGTTCTTGTTTGACCATCTCCCATATCTTGAGTCTGCAATGCATTACTCATCAATACTAAAAACATCCTATCTAGACCAATGCTAGTCTCAACTACATAGGGTACATAACTCTCATTTTTTTCATTATCAAAGTATTGTAATTTCTTTCCCGTAGCATGTTCGTGTTGTTTCAAATCAAAATCAGTGCGAGAATGTATCCCTTCTACTTCTTTGAATCCAAAAGGAAAATCATATTCAATATCTACTGCTGCATTAGCATAGTGAGCTAATTTAACGTGATCATGAAAACGATATTTTGAATGATCAATTCCAAGATTTAAATGCCATTTCATGCGATGATCTTTCCAATGCTGATACCATTCCATCTCCTTGCCTGGTGTTACAAAAAACTGCATTTCCATTTGTTCAAATTCCTTCATTCGCATGATAAATTGCCGAGCAACAATCTCATTTCTAAACGCTTTTCCAGTTTGAGCAATTCCAAAAGGCAGTTTCATTCGACCGGTCTTTTGCACGTTCAAGTAATTGACAAAAATCCCTTGTGCCGTCTCTGGTCTCAAGTAAATTTTGTTATCTCCATCAGTAGCACTCATTTGTGTACTGTACATCAAATTAAACTGTCGAACATCCGTCCAGTTCTTACTCCCACTCACTGGACAAGCAATACCCAATTCCTCAATCAGTTCTTTAACTAGATCAAGGTTTTCCGATTCCAAACCTTTTTTTAATCGTTCATCAATAGCAGCAATTTTTGCATTGTTTCTAGCAATATTCGGATTTGTTGCTACAAATTGATCAAGATCAAAGTCGTCCCCAAAACGTTTTTTAGCTTTGGTAATCTCTTTTTGATTTTTTTGTCTATATTTTTCTTGGTAATCTTCAATAAGAACATCCGCTCTGTATCGTTTTTTAGAGTCCTTGTTGTCAATCATTGGATCACTAAATCCATCTACGTGACCACTTGCTTTCCAAACTTGTGGTGCCATAAATATTGATGCATCAACCCCCACAATATTATCGTGAAGTTGAACCATACTTTTCCACCAATATTCTCTGATATTTTTTTTCAGCTCTACCCCATTCTGGCCATAATCATAAACAGCAGCTAGACCATCATAGATTTCACTACTCAAAAAAACAAAGCCATACTCTTTGGCATGTGAGATGACATTTTTAAAATGCTCTTCAGACATATTGCAAATTTATTTAACCTATCGTTAAACCCTAATGAAATATAAAACCTGAATTATATTATTCAGTTTAGCAGAGTTCTTAAATCTTGACATTGCTCTGCCTATAGTTAGTGGTTTAAAAAAATATCTATCACAATAAAATTCTATTGGATTTTTACTGACTTTTTAAGCTTGTAAATTGAATAGTAATTATCAGTATGTAATAATTCATGTTTAGCAGTATATTTTCCAATACGAGACTTGTCTATGATAAGGTGTTTGGCACCTAAGCTAATTAAAGAATCAACGAATACTGGGTTCATAATATGAATGTTATCGACAGTCCAACCCTTCCTATGAGAAAAGTAAATATCTTGTGGAGAGGGCCCTCCATTGATTATGACTAAGTCTTTACGTGGTATATATTTTTTAGTAAGTTCATCAAGCTCAAGTTTATATAGTTGGCTTTCCTTGATCTTAAAGTCATGTTGTTGATTTGCTATTGCCTCTATACTAATAAGTATCAGTAATATGTACTGAAATTTCGAGGGAATTTGAGCAATGGCGTATCCAGCCATAAGAGCCATGATGGGTGTGAATGGTATTATATAGTAATTATGCAAAGGGAATACGGCCCCAGTTTTCATTATGAATAAAACAAAAACGAAAAAAATAACTCCAACACCATACATCATATATTTATGATTATTTTTTATGATCAGAATAATTCCAACTAAAAAACAAAGCAGAGCAATATATGATTGCAATGCACTAAAGTAGAACTTTTCAAAGAGTTCTGGAATCAAAGGAGTGATTTCATGGATTCCTTCAACTATTCCTTTGGTAAAATATAGTTGGTAATGGTATGTTTCCACTAAATAAAGGACCCAATAAAAATACCACAAACAAACAATTAAGAAACCTAAAGCTCCTACTAAATATAATTCGATTTTTCTTCTCAAGTTAATCTCTTTAATGAAAATCGAGATGGATAAGACACTAAATAGACTTAATGCAGGTATTTTACATAACATACCCAGTGTACTGAAAACAAAAAATATAATTAAGCTAAACTTTAACCCGTTTTTTAAAAAATCATAAGCGTAGTACAATCCTATAATAACTAAAGATACACTAAAAGTATCTGGCATTATTTTACGAGAAAACGCAAACCATATAGATACTGTTAATACGATTGTAGCATTAAATGCTACTCTGCTATTTATGAGGTCTTTTATTAACTTATAAAAATAATAAAGGCCGAAACTGGAAACAACCAGGTTAATTAATCTCCCTAGCCAATGGGAATAATCAAAAATAGAAGATAAAATATAAATCAGGTAGTTATAAAATGGGAATTCTGAACCAATAATTCCTGACTTCTCTCCTGCCAAATCAATCGATGGGTATAATAAGTTTGCACCATTTTCAAAAAAATTTCTGGCAATCATATTTGTTAGTGATTGTCTCCAATTGTGACCAAACTCTAATGGTGCATTGGTGATCCCAAACAGTCTTAAAACGAAAAAAATTATTATCCAAAATCTAATATCCGTTATTAATTTTTTTATTAAAACTTTATTCATTTTTGGGGTTTTAGCTAATTTATTGTTGACGCAAATGTAACCAAACAACTTATTTCTAATTTGAAGACTTGGACACTCAGAAGAATACCAATACCATTCATATAGGGAATTCCAAAGGATTAGATAATTAATGGAGAATTACAATGATTAAGCTTTAACGATATAAAAATTTAATTATATATATTTTTATATTTTCTCCATAAGTTTTTTTGAATCCCAAATGGTAGCAAACTCCTCTTTTAAATTAGCAAGTGATTTTAAGTGTATCGTTTCAGAATCATATTTTAAATGATTAACTCCGATTCTATCAAAAGTTGCCGTTGCATCCGAGATCAAATAATTCTCATATCCAAAATTTCCAGACATACGAACTGTAGATGATATACAATTATTGGTGGTAAGACCAACGAAGACAAGAACCTTGATGCCTAAACTGTCCAATTGATCTTTAAGATCAGTTCCAATAAAAGCAATGTTCACATTTTTTGTAATTACAGGCTCATTTTCATTGGGTAAAACATTGTCGTTAAAATCAAACCCTGGATTTTGTTTGTATAGTCTTGAGTTTGGGTTAGTAGAACTGTGTCTAATGTGAAAAACTGGCAAATTTAATTCTCGCCATTTTCTCAATATTGTTCCGCAAACGATTTCCGCATCCTTATTGTTTCTATTTCCACCCCAATAATCTTCATCAGAAAACCCTTTTTGGATATCTACCAAAATTAAAGCAGGATTTTGTTCTCTTAATTTCATTTTAGACTTTTCTGTTAACGAAATTCCAAGGAGTAGTGGCGTATTTTAAAGCCCTTAATTCTTAATTTTCAACCCGTCATTATCTTTGAAATTTCCAGTCACGATAATAATAAAGTCTATTATGGTCCATATTCCAAAACCACCTAATGTCAACAGCATTAATATGCCTGAGCCTACTTTGCCCACATAAAATCTGTGCACACCAAGTCCTCCAAGAAAGAAGCATAATAAAATCATGGGTACAAACCCTTTTTCGCTTTTTTGTTCTGTTTGATTTTCCATTTTTATTTGTTTTGATTGTATTTTAAATAGTTTAAATAATTTGCCCAGGATAAGTAATTAGTCTGCCTTGACCATCCCTGTACTGTCCAACAAGTAATAAATAGGTAACAATTACAGTATGGATTAAATCAATAAATAATAATCCCCCAGCAATTAAAAATTGGTCAGAAAAGTATAACACAACTGTTCCTATGAATAGTCCAAAATCCATTAAACCCATCCCCCAACGCCCCAAATAGAAGTGATGAATTCCAACTATGCCAAAAACACCCGATAGAATTACTGCCGTAGTGTATTTTTTTTAGGTTTATTTTTTTTAATTTTCTTGATTGTTTTCATATGTCATCACAGAGTTTTTAATTAAATCAACAATATAATAATAGATAAATACTTTTAATTCACATTAACTTGCTCCATGTTTTACAATGAAGGTTTATTCAACTTTATTTATCTCTGACTAAAAACCAAAATGAATAAAATCTAATCAGATGGGTTTTATTTGTTGTATTGAAATTGTTAAAAAGAGATTTCTTTAAAAATGCGAGCCTACTATTTAGTGGTTCTCTTCTAGCTCAAATCATTGGATTTGGGGCACTCTACTTTCTTGGCAGAATATATTCACCTGAAGATTTTGGAGAGGTAGAAACCATCATGAAACTAGCAGGAGTCTTTATTGCAATTGCTGGACTACGCTATGAAATGGCCATTGTCGTAGAAGAAAACCCCACCCAAGCAAAAGACCTTTTGCGATTGAGCCTATTTTTAAATTTTGCAATGAGTTTCATAATATTCATTATTATCCTATTATTTAAAAATAAAATTGGCGTTTTCTTCAAACTTAACAACTCAAATATTCTATTTGGGTTGCCCCTCATTATCTGGATTACAAGCAGCACTGAATCAATCATACTATGGCAAAACAGAGTTAAAAAATTTAAGAAAATTTCTTCCAACCGGATTTTGTTTTCTTCATCAGGTACGGGATACAAATTACTGCACCCTTTTACATTGGTTGCTGGTAATGGATTGTTTTTCGGTCAAGTGATAGCTCAAATAGTAGCACTATCACATATGCTTTATAATTTGCCAATTCAGTTATTTCAAACTACAAAACAAAATTTATTGGCTGTATCAAAATCATACCGATCATTTGCTCTATTTAGTTCTCCAGCAGCTATTCTCAATATTATAGCAACCAGTATGCCTGTCTTTGTAATCTCTACATTTGACGGACAGCAAGCCACAGGATACTTTGGAAACGCATACAAACTGACTTATCTACCTATGAGCATGTTATCATTAGCCGTCGGACAGGTATTCTTTGAACGAATTGCTCGTATTCGAAGTCAAAAAGAAAATACGAGTAAAATGGCCCACCAACTTGTGAATACTTTATTTTTCATTGGCATTTTACCTGTTATTATCATGCTAGTTTGGGGAGATCAAATTGCTCCTCTTATTCTTGGAAGTCAATGGAAGGAGACAGGCATATTCATTCAAATCATGATACTCTTTTATTTCACAATGTTTTTAACAAGTTCTTTTAGTAGTGCTTTTGAAACTTATCAAAAGTTAAAATTTCAACTTGGATATAACCTTATTTTTCTTGTTTGCACCTATGGAGCATTGTATCTCGGGTATACCAAAGGTGGAAATACTCGATCAGCTCTCATCTGCTTTTCTGCTATCGGTATCTTTCTAAGACTAGCCATACTTAATTATTTCTTTGTCCTATTTGGGAAAAACTTGATTGCAAAAACCATATTTGCAATACTAATAACCGGAGTTTTGGCCTACTTAGGCTTTAATCTTAAGGGTTTAATGCTCTAAAAATGGTGAAAAAAGTAGTAAAATATATCATTAACCAATTGGATGATAACATCCTTCGAATTTTTGTTAAATGGTTGTGGCCACAATACAAGCGACCGCGACATGGCTATATGAAAAACTATCACGTATTGAGCCAATACTTTATTACACAAAAAATTTTCAGAATCAACGGAGGGATTCCATGGCCTGTTGACTTCAGAAGTAAGGTCGTAGGTTGGGAATCCATACAAAAAGGAATTTGTTCTGATCCGGGTGATAACCCTGGGATATACATCAATGCTGGTGGAGGGTTAACCCTTGGTAATAATGTGAACATTGGACAAAACTCAATTTTGACGACCACCAATCACTACAAGTACGATCATCGAAAAAAAAGCCATACTAAAGGAATTAAAATTGGAAACAATGTATGGATAGGTGCCAATGTCAGTATCGTAGCTGGTGCGTCCATTGGTGATAACGTGACCATTGGAGCAGGTTGTTTTATAAAAGGTACGATACCAAGTAATTGCACAGTTGTTCTAAGCGAAAAAACGCTAGACATCATCCCCAAAACGAAAGACTATGAATGGGACTGCACGCTCGACGAATTAGGCTGATTTTCTATTCTTCTAAAAAATGCATCTAAGAAGTGCATAAAATCAATATTAATATTACTTTTGCAAACCTTTTTTAAGAATAAAATGGCAAATCATAAAAGCACATTAAAAAGAATCCGAAGCAACGAAGTTAAAACTGCAAGGAATAAGTACCAGCACAAGACAGCAAGAACTTGGATTAAAAAAGTTCGTCTTTCTGAAGATAGAACGGAAGCTGATAAAATCATGCGAGAAACTTTCTCTAAGTTAGACAAACTCGTTAAAAAGAACATCATTCACAAAAACAAGGCTGCTAACCTGAAAAGCAAGTTAGCTAAACACGTGAAATCTTTGGGATAATATTCTCTTAGAAAACCATATTTTTGAAGCCTTCTGATATCAGAAGGCTTTTTTATTGACTAAAAACATGACGGACTATATCTCTATAAAAAATTGGGCAAACGATGACAAACCACGTGAAAAACTCGCCCAACAAGGTCGAACATCACTCAGCAATACTGAATTAATAGCCATTTTAATATCCAACGGAACCAAAAATAAATCGGCACTTGACCTTGCTCGAGAAATTCTTCAACTGGCGGATAACGACTTGAATAATTTATCTAAAATGAGTATTGCAGACTTCTGTAAAATAAATGGTGTTGGTCCAGCCAAAGCCATCAGCCTCATTGCTGCAATAGAATTGGGCGGAAGAAGAAAGAAGGCTACACAATCATCCAACATCATCAAAAGCAGTAGGGATGCCTATCATTTTTTTCAACCTCTGCTTCAAGATAAAAACTATGAAAAGTTTTGGGTACTCCTGTTAAGTAAAAATCATTCAATAATCAAACCATACCAAGTAAGTGATGGAGGAATATCACATACTGTAGTCGACCCTAAACGAGTTTTTAAAGCTGCTTTGGAGCACAACACATCCAGCCTTGTATTGTGTCATAACCATCCCAGTGGTAATCTCAATCCAAGTAAAGCCGATATCAAACTCACACACAAATTAATACAAGCAAGCAAGACCCTAGACATTCAAATTTTGGACCATATCATCGTTTCCAATACCGGGTATTTTTCCTTTGCAGATGAAGGAAAATTAAAATAATATAAGCCGCTATTTATCATTGGAAAATTTTACACGTGGAATAGCTTTTGCATTACTATTAATATCAAAAACTTATTAAAAAAAATAACCAACCCCAAAAAGGCATTCAGCTATGGTGTGCTTACGGCTACACTGGTTGGGTGCTCTGTGTTTATAGAAGCAGCGAGTGCAAATGAAATCAGTAGTGTACATTCTTCTCTACACACATTTAGTACAGAAAATACTATCACTCCTATCAGCACTGATCTGACTAGGGTTATTGAAGCCAAAATGATGCAAGAAATTGAACACCAAAAACCTAGAAAACGAAAAAGACGTAAACGCAGAAGAATCTTTAGAAGAAAATAAAAGACCAATAGACCTAAAACGTATAATTTATTGTTAAACATTAGACGGCTTGCAAATCAATGCGAGCCGTTTTTTTGTGTGATTATTATGTTGGCAAAACAATTCATTATACCGACCTTTGACCCGTGATATTTAAGGGAGTTTTATCTACCTTTGGAAAGAGCCAAAAATTAAAATGAATCAAAGCGAGTATTTTGAAGAAGGCATGGAGGAAAAAGCCAAAAATTTTGAGCAAATGCTTAAAAGTGGCGAGAATTTTTTCTATGACAACGATGAATTAAGTCGCCTGATTGACTACTACTTAGACTTTGACCAACTAAAAAACGCCACACGTGCCATTGCTTTTGGAGAACAACTCTTCCCGTTTGAAAGCTACTATCAAATAAAAAAATCCGAGCTATACATTGCCCAACGAAATATCAATGGAGCAGTAAAACTACTCGAAAAATATCGACAAATTGAACCTCAAAATGTCGAAATATTAAAACTTCTTGGCGACTGTTACACCCTTAGCTTACATTACAAACGTGCATTAGAAATGTATCTTTTAGCACATAGCTTTGATATCAACGATGAAGAAATTCTTATTCGACTCATTCGAATAAACCTTGTGTTGGGTAAAGAAAAAAAGGCGATGTCCTATCTGAATGCTATTTCAATGGACTTCCTCAAAGACGAATTAAGCATACAAGAACTTATTAAGTTGTTTATAGATATTAATCAATACACGCTTGCTAAAACATATCTTCAAAAGGTTATCGACGAAGATCCCTACAACTACAGTGCATGGTATTTTACGGGTCTAATACACCAAAGACAAGACCAAAATGCAGAAGCCATTGATGCTTATGAATATTGTATTGCAATAGATGACCAAAATACCATGGGACATTTAGGAAAAGGAAATTGTCTAATGGAACTTAGTGATTACCCAAAAGCTATTGAATCTTTGAAACTATCACTAGATAATGATGAAACAGATGCCGAAGTACTATGCAATATTGCTGAATGCTTCGAAAACCTAAAAGATGACAATGCCGCTAAATATCACTATCAAAAGTCTCTGAAGATAAACCCAAATTTATCGGATGCTTATTTTGGCATAGCATGTATATTCAAACGAAATAATCAGTGGAAAGATGCCGAAAGAAATTTACTAAAAGCTATTGATATTGACCGATATGAAGTAATGTATCATATTGAGCTTGCTGAAATATTCTTAATCCAAGAGAACAAAGAAAAATGCTATCACTACTATAATTTGGCTCACCAAATTGACCAAGAAACAATAGAAATATTATTGGACTACGCTCATGCTAAATTTGAATTAGGTGACTTAGAAGATGCCGTACAACTTCTTCTTGATAATATTGAATATCACGATGAAGATTCAAGAATATATTATCGAATCGCTTCTTATTCTTTCACACTTGGAGAATTTGAAAAAGGTTATAATTTCTTGCACGCAGCTTTAAAATTGAATCCAAGTGAATACATTTTACTTTATGAATTCGCTCCGTTTTTAGAAAACAATCAAAATATAACTAACATAATCGATATATACATCAGCTAACCTTATGATTAACCCAGACTTCAATCTCAAAAATATTCCAGAGCGTCCAGCTAAACCTAGAAATAGCGGACTTACAATGGTAATGGATAAAGGCCTCAGCTTCAGGCAAGCAGAAGATTTTTTAGAAGTAGCAGCAGATAAAACTGACATCATCAAACTTGGATTTGGAACAAGTACAGTAACACCGTCACTCAACAGAAAATTGGAAATATATCAAGAAGCAAAAATTCCAGTTTATTTTGGTGGAACATTATTTGAAGCCTACGTGATTCGAAATCAGTTTGATGAATATAAAAAGCTACTTGATAAATTCAAAATTACCCACGCTGAAGTATCTGACGGAAGCATGGAAATTAGCGAGGATCAAAAATGTGAATATATCAACTCGCTCGCTAAAGATTTTACGGTCTTAAGTGAGGTGGGTAGTAAAGATGCAGAAAAAATAATCCCTCCATATAAATGGATTGCCATGATGAAGGCTGAAATAGCTGCAGGTGCTTGGAAAGTTATCGCAGAAGCCCGTGAAAGTGGCACGGTTGGAATATTTAGAAATTCAGGAGAAATACGATCTGGTCTGATTGAAGAAATCTTACAACATATCCCTTTGGATACAATTCTTTGGGAAGCTCCACAAAAAGCACAGCAAGTTTGGTTTTTAACGCTTTACGGCCATAATGTTAATCTTGGCAACATAGCTCCACATGAAATTATTCCACTAGAAACATTAAGACTGGGATTAAGAGGTGATACCTTTAACCACTGGTTAGAATAATTATTATTCAACAATTGGTCGCCTTATCAATGTAAAATCAATCGGCGTAGACTCATTGTAATCTGGCCCTCTATATGCTAATGTAACAATATACGTCCCATTAGCAGGCACCCTAAACTGAAGCTGATTTGTTTTACTCTTTATTCCCTCTCCAGCAATTGGTTTCATTTGAATGTCAAATACCTTAACATAAGTTTCAATACCCGACTCATTAATTGTAACGCTAAAGATATAGTCATATCCTTTTTCTGCTGGAAATTCGTACTGATAGGTACTTTTATTTTTTAATTCTAACTGTTGGGATCTTACATATTTCCACTGTACATTAGGATTTATATCTATTACTTGAGCCTTAAGTATATCAAGGCAACCCAATAGCCCAAAAAATAAAATTATGGCCCTAATATGATTTGATTTAATGAATTGATTCGTCATCTTTTAAAATTTTATCTTTAAGACGATTAAGTTTTTCTAATCGTTGTCTAAAATCCTCACAAAGAGCAAAAATATCATGACTATATTGGCTATATTGATTATTAACAAATTCTTGATTATTCATGATTTGTTAAAAATAGCTGAAAATTTTAGTTAGATCGGATGTAGTCGCTTAATTGTTTATAAATTTCCTTCAAATCTTGATCTTCTAACATGTCGATGTGCTTTTGCATAATAATGGAATCGCCTCGCTTTGCTGGGCCTGTCTGCCAGCTTGCTGGATCACGTTCACTTAACCTACTCGCTGTTTCATTGATTATGGGAATTAAATTTTTAAAATCCAATGACTCATCTTCTAAATACCTGTGAGCAAGTGTGTACATGAGATTCGTAAAATTATTTGCAAAAACTGCAGCTAAATGATACTTCTCTCGTTCTAATGAACTAACTTCTTTAGTTTGATTAGAAATTGTATCTGCTAATTTCATGAGGTCTTCAGTTACATCAACTGAGTTGCCTTCAATAAAAATGGGCACTTCTAAAAAATCAATACATTTTTCCTTTCTAAGGCTTTGTAACGGGTAAAAAACACCATAGTTAAGAGCGTAACTCTTAATCACTTCCATAGAAACAGGACCTGATGTATGACAAACAACGGATTTTAATCCTTTCGGAAGCTCCTCTAAGACATTAAAATAGGACTCATCATTCACACACAATATCACATAATCTGCATTGAAATCAACAGAAGTAACTGAATTGCCATAATATGCACCGAAACGTTTTGCTAATTTTCGAGATCGATCAGAATTGGAACTTATAACTTGCAAAATTTTATGCCCCGCTCGATCGAATGCTTGGGCAAGATTGGTGGCCACATTTCCACTACCTATGAATGTAATTTTATGTCCCACGCTTTAACTCTAATCTATTCCATGTTGCTATTCCAAAACCAACAACCATAAAGATTGTCCCTAACCAAAGTAAATTAATATATGGAAAAACAATCCCTTTCATAACTATAAACTTAGGCTGTGGAGTAGTCTCTGCAATTTCAAGGACAGCCATGGGTTTATCACTTTCGGTTGGTCTGATCTCAAAACCAAATCGCAATCCTGCCTCTGCAACTTCCTCTCGAATACTAAAATATGTATTAGAGTTTATTCCAAAAATTGGTGCTGCAGAAAGCTGATTATTCCCCTGCTTAATTGTTAACAAAGCCTTAGCTAATGTCGTATTCTTAAGCCCAATGGACTTACCATCGCTTTGTTCTACACCAGTAAAAATAACTGTTCCATTAGCTGTCCGAATACTATCCCCCTTTTCAATTGGATACTCTTTTACATTTTTCCAATTAATACTATCAGAGACCGGTTTTGGCAAGGATGTTATATGTGTGTATACGTCATAAGTCAAGTAATGCCGGGTATCTGGATTAGGAAGAATTCCTCCCATGTCTTCATTAATCTGGGTATTGGGGAGTAACGTAAAAGATTCCTTACCATCAATGGATTCGTAATTTACTTTAAAGTAAATATCATCTCCACTCACACTATCTCCTTGATAAGTCACCATATAATCTCCCAAACGTGTAGGCTCATTTTTAATTAAAAGCATATTCTCACGTCGTGCATTTTCATCAAAATTGCCCATTTGTCCGCTAAAGTCTGCTGTAATCACTTGTTTCTTTGCACTGGAAACGAGTACTCCTAGCAACATTAAACCAAATCCAATATGAGCTATAGAAGAGCCTGAAAATTTTACAGATCGGATATATAAAATAATGTACGTTAAATTTCCAACTAAAGCATAAAAACCTGCAAACATGAGTATCACAAACATGGGGTTAGCTATTTCAAAAAGAAATATTCCTCCCATAGTTAAAACTACAGCAAACATGAGGGTAATTAAAATTTCTTTAAAAAGCTTACGAGTGTTCGGCGTATTTTTATATCTAAAAAACTGAGATATAGCCATTAAAACTGCTATAACAATAGCTATTGGCATTTGATAAATGTTATAATAACCCACAACATCTTCTGGAGGAACCATATTTGTTCCAAAAATCTTATTAAAAACAGGCTTTGAAGTGCCAACTAAGACCTGTACCGCAGACAATACCAACATTAATGATCCAATAAACATCCAAAACTCTCGACCTAAAATATTATCATCACTGGCATGATTATTTATATTTTTATTGAGATTTAGAACAAACCATATTAGTCCTAATATTGATATAATAAGTAGAGGGTAAAAACTAATTCTTGTATAAAATGGCAACACTAAAACTAACAAACTAACAGGTATGATAATATACCATCTTTTAGCTGCACTATCCGTGACAGCTATTATTGGCAACCAAATAAACAACACTACAAACTGCATTAATTGACCTGCTAAACCAAGATCGGTAAATGAATGAACAGATGTCTCACCAAGCACCCCACTTCTTGTAAGGAAAGTCGCATAGAGAACCATGATATATGTCGAAATAATTAACGTATATGAGGCAATGGTAGAGCTGTTTGTGACCTTTTTGATTAGCATCAAATGAGTTCCAGAAATCAACAAAAGCCATGGAACTAAGGATGCGTTTTCTACAGGATCCCATGCCCAATAACCTCCAAAGCTTAACGACTCATAAGCCCAAAATCCACCCATGATAATTCCTGCTCCTAATATCATTCCTCCAGCTAAAGCCCATGGTAAAGCTGGTTTTATCCAAGCTCTATATTCCTTTTCAAACAATGATGTCACAGCAAAAGCAAATGGTATAATAGTCAATGCAAAACCTAAAAAAAGTGTTGGAGGATGAATAACCATCCAATAGTTTTGTAATAGTGGATTTAGGCCCGTCCCATCAACTACATTATCTAGATAATTTGGCATTGAAAAAATAGGTGCCTGCATCTTATCTCTTAATAATTCAAAAGGACTACTACCTAGCTTATATACTCCAAATACATCCACGCCTAATATCATTGAAGTAAGGACCACTTGAGATAAAGCCATGATGGCAACTACACCCCGCTCCCATCTTTTAGCTGTAAAAATTAGCACCAGTCCAAGGATTGCATTCCACACCATCCAAAGTAAAAAACTCCCTTCTTGACCTTCCCAAAAACAAGAAACCATGTAGCGTAATGGCAGTGAGTTGCTGCTATGTTCATAGGCATAAGCATATTCATAATAATGCCCTTGAATAATAATAAATAAAGTAAGAAATACTCCTAAAACAGCTACTACGTGACTAATAAAAAAGACTCTTCCTAAGCTTTGACTTTTTGAAGATTTTGTGTAAAATATTACACTAAGCAATGCACACACAAAAGCTACAACAACAAAAAAATGTCCAATGTTACCAAGAAATAAATTTTCTCCAACAAATGTTATGGGCTTCATACTCTATTAAGACGATTGGGCAGAATTATTGTTTTGTTCATCCTTGTATTTAGAAGGACATTTCGGCATGACCTTAGATGCTCGGAAGACTTCACCGTCTGAGCGACCATACATATTGACCGTTTCTGCACGTTCAAAGTCTTGTTGTTTAGGATTTGTTGAAACTACCTTACGAATGTTTCCATTCTTGTCTTTTAGATAAAAGCTAAAATAATTAGGATCAATCTGTGGGTTGTATTCCATAGGTTTTTCTTTAACCAAAAAACCTGTGATATGGAAGGTTTCATTTGGATTAGCATCAGCTTCAGCAAATGTAGAACTCTTTTCTGCTTCTGAATAAGTAGTCATGATTGCAGCAATTGCAACTGCTAACATGATGAGAAGTACTATAACTTTAGGCTTCATTTTGGTTCTTTTCTATCTGGGTAATCTTTCGATCTAATCGGATTAGATAAATGATTAAAAGTAAAAAAATGATAAGAAGAACAGCTACTACCACATAAATCTTTTGATTTTGATAAAAAAAATCGTCCAAAGGCATTGAATCCTGTGCCAATGTATGTAAACTGAATAACATTAATGTCCAACTATATTTCCTCATATTTCCTTTTAATTTCAGTAAGTCTAAATTTCAATGTTGCTATCCAAACACCTAACAGTATCCAACCTAAACTTGCTAGATAAAAAACCTTACGCAAATTATTATCCAAATCCAATGAACTAAATCCGACCGTATCACCACTTGCTGGGTGCAAACTTGTTTCTGCTATTCTAGGATAAATAATTATTAAAACAATATAAATCGGAAAAGCAAACAGATTGTATACTGATGATATTTTAGCCCTTTGAATTTCATCCTCAAGGCTGTTTCTTAAAATATAATAGGCTAAATAAATTAGCATCCCTATGGCTGCTCCATTCAATTTAGCATCTTCTACCCACCAAGTCCCCCAAGTAAACCTTGCCCAAAACGAACCTGTAATTAAGCCCATTAGACCAAAAACCATGCTTACTTTGATGAAACTTCCAGATAAGCTATCATATCGAATATCACCTTTGGACAAATACTTGATACCATACACATAAGATGTTGTCAAAAGTATAATCATAGTAAACCACATAGGCACATGGTAGTGTAGGTTTCGAATGGTTTTTGCAAGAATGCCAATATCGTCAGGAGCTTGCATCAAAAAGCCACCAATTATGGCATAGGCAACACATAAAATTGACAATATTTTCCACCAGTATTTTTTCACGCTATATCTAATTACAAAGTTAATTTTTTAAAATAAATAAGACCTTATTACTAAAAACTTAAACCGCCTTAAAAAAGTGATTACTAATTAAATTTTCCATCCTTTTTTTTCTGTATGAACTGCTTTCGTCTTAACATAAAATATCTAAAAAAGGCAAAGAGTGTTAAGCCTGAAAAAAGATATACCGAATTTACATCTGTGTTATTAGATGTATAACTGCTGTAGGCTTCAAAGAAACAAACCGCCCCAACTATCATCCAAATAATTTGTAATTTACGAGGTAATCTTTTCATGATTCAAATATACACTTACTCGAGTGTTGCTTCATCTTCATCTAAATATACCATGCCAGTGACACGTGAAAACTTATAATTCAGAAAACTTTCATCACTCTCAAAGCCTTCGGCCATAATAATTTTTTCGTTTCTAATCCTTACTCGAACGGGCTTTTGTGATGTTATTCGCCTAAGTTTCTTATCCCAAATTAATTCATCGGTTTTAATTTCTTCATCATTTCGATTAAGCACCCTAACACTGTCCCTTATTTCTATTTTATCCTCCTTTTCATAGTGCATTGCATACTTAGAATTTAGAGTACTTGTTGTATCTCCCATCCCATCATAAAAAATAGCAAAAACTCCATTCGGCATTTCCATACGAGGATTTTTTTTATCGGGAAATCTTTTAAGAACAGGAGCTTTTATAGTTGCTCTCAAAATTGCAGAATCTGTGTAAGTGATATAAACATTCTCCGCAAGTTCAACACTCATACTATCTAAATCTTCATTGAGTTGGGACAATTCGTCAATCGAGTGATTTGGTTTACAAGAAAAGAAAAAAGCGATAGCTATGATAGCTATCGCTTTATATCTAATATTTAATAATATCATCAAAAATTATCCGCCAATAGTTCTTACTATAGTTGATTCTCCGATCCAGCACCCTACAGTGTATGTGTCTCCGTTATTAATGTTTTTAAAGAACGCATCTTCTTTGCCAGGGAAATAAGCAGAGTATTTTGAGATTTTAGAATTAGCAGTTTCAACAATCGAAGAATCAACACTTCTAGCTTTGATATACTTGTCTACAGCAACCAAATACACACCCCCTCTTCCTAGATCTCCACTCCCACAACTACTGGCACTTGCTGCATATGCATCTCCAATAAGAATGTATGCCTCTCCACTATTCTCGTTTATGGCAAGAGCTTTTCGAGCATATCCACGTATAGAAGAATACTTACCACCATTTTTAGCGGTTTTAGCTAGCTTTATCCAAATATTAAATTTCTCCTCGTCTGTTGATGATAGTTCTGCAGCTTTTTCATAGTATTCAATGGATTTATCATCGTCCCCTTTTTTACCAAACGCTTTAGCCAATGAAAGTGCAGCATTCATATTTGGATTTAATTCAAAAAGAGCTTCAGCACATTGGAAGTAAAATGGCTGACCTTCGCATCCACCTCTATCTAACAATTTAACACTAGAAGCTAACCAGCTTGAATTTCCTTTATTCTCTTCAAAATAAGGTTGCTTTAACTCGGTTAACTTATCACAATCAAGATAAGGTTTTAGCATGCCAATAATTGCATTTTGGGTCTTAACCCATTTAACGCCCTTAATTGAGTCTTTTACTGACAAACCTGGTGCTGTGTATTTAACTATGTTGGCATCTATAATTGGAGTAACTTTATCGAGTATTGAGAACAAGCTATCCAAAGACATTTTTTTCTTTTTATACTGCTTTATTCCAGCATAAATGTAATCAGAAGGTACATCATATCTTGTTTTATTCCCCTGAATTCGAATGGATTCATCAAATAAAGACAAAGCTAAATCTCTATTTTTGGGTTGTAATTTAGACATGTCATCAGCCCATTTACCCTTTACATAACCCTCATCACCAAAAAATTCAATTCTCCTCTGATGACACAGCAAAAGTGTGTCAACCAATCCTCTAAACCTTGATTTATACGATGTATCTCTTAAAACCTTTTTCACTATGTAAGGTCCAGAATAAGTAATTCTCTTTTGAATACATGGAGCATTCTGAAATAAGTACATCCAGTATGGAAAAGCCTCAACATACTTTTTCTCTTGATAATATTGATTAAATAAGGATAGCTTTCTTGCTGTCTCTGCACTATCAATACCCCATTTATTATCACAAGGATTTATGGAGGTGTTTGTTTTAGAAATTACAGTTTCTGCAGTTTGGGCATAAAGCCCTGTTGTTAGCAACATGCTAACAACAATTAAAATACACTTGTTTAAAAAATTCATTCTTATCGATATTTTCTTTTTGTAAACCATTTATCGTTTAAATTTAAACCTAATCCTATTTTAAAATAATCTTCTTGTATAAAATCATTTGAACTAGAACCTCTTTTAATATACTCTGCTGAAATATTAACCCTACTTACAACAGGCACTTTCTCATCTTCTAACCTTACAGACTTTACTACTGGTAAACCTAGACCAAAACTTATGCCAAACTCACGAAAAGTTTGAGAACCAAAATTATAATACAAATCCTCATACCTGGCTCCAATGCTGTATCTCACGTGCTTTAAAAAAGAACCTCTCTCACCATAATTTGGTGAAGGAATTATTGAAAATCCAGTCGAATATCTCATGTTGTCCTTGAACTCTCCAGAACTTACCTTGTTTTCAAGAGATGAAAATAAAATTTGTTCAGCTTCAAGAGATAGTGTCCATTTATCACCTTTGTTAAGCGTATATCCTAAAGCAACTCCAAGAGGTTTACTGACTGTAGCTTTCTTATTATCCTCATATATTAAAGTGTCAATAGAAGCTATATTCCCAATACCAAATTGAAAGCTTTCTCCATAGAAGGTTTCTGCATAACGATAACCGTTTCCGTTCAATTTTGTACCACCCCGAAAAACTGCACCTATGGTATGATTCATCTCATTTCCCTTCTTACTTTGGATAGAATACTGGACACCAAGATCAAAATCTAACCCCTTGTATGCATAAAATGTCTCATCACTGAAGCTGAATACTGTGTTTGTGTCTGGATATACACGGTACTTTCGGGATTGGATATTTCCAAAATTCATGTTGAGATTTCCTCCAAGACTCAGATTATTCATCAATTCAACGCCATACCCAACAT